>JAQIBG010000111.1 GCA_027859175.1 Planctomycetota bacterium
ATATTCAGTTCAATACTGACATCGTTAACGCCAAGGCCTCGGCGATTATGGTTGAGATCTCAGCAGCGGTTCCGCAATGAACCGCTGTGGCGTGTGCGAGCTCGCTTTGGTGGCGGCGCTGACGGTTTCCGTCGGCGCCGCCGAGCCAGTTTTCTGGGAGCGCGATGGGATCGTGGTGTTTGAGGCAGAAAGCTGCCCGGCCAGCGGAGCGTGGTCGGTTGATCGTGAAGTGGCGGGCTTTACCGGGCAGGCGTATTATCGTTGGGGTGGCCCCAATAATATGCGTAACGCCGGCGGTGGCGTGCTGAGCTATCGGATTCGGATTGTAACGCCCGGCACCTATCATTTACGAATCCGCAATTATCACGACCACGAAGACAGCACCCTGGAAAACGATTGCTTCACGCGGATGGATGGCGGCGAGTGGGTTAAAACTTTTTCGTCGAAGCGCGCGGAGTGGACGTGGCGATCGAACCACGAGTTCAATCACGGCTCCAAGCCGCCGGCGAAGTATGACCTGAGCGCCGGTGAGCATCTGTTTGAGATTTCAGGGCGCAGCCACGGCTTTGCGATCGATCGGATTCACCTGTATCGGGATGGCCTCAAGGGCGAAGACGAGACCCTCGCTGAAACGCGCGCTGGCCCGGCGATGCCGGAGCTCGGCGCAGCGCCGAGGGTGGCCAAGGCCTGGTTTGCGGGCGCGCTTGGTCAGGCCCTGAAATCGGCTGAGAAACTGGCTGAGGGCGACGATGAGGCGGCCGGACAAGCCAAGCTTGCTGCCAGCACGCTACGCGATTACGCCGCGGAGCAGCGCGAGCGCATTGAAGGCTTCAAGGCCACGGCGCCGGCAGACGCAGTGGCCGCGCTGGCCGAACTCTCCAAGGCCTACGCTGGGCATGACCTCGGCAAAGTCTATATGGCCGAGGCCAAAGACTGGGCCAAGGAGCCGGCGGTGAAAGACGCCTTGGCAGCCGACAAGATCCTCGCTGCGATGCGGGCCGCCCAGGCCAAGCTCGACAAACATGGCGACGCGACAGACCCGCAGTGGCTTAAGCGTAACAAGAAGAGCCTGCAGGCTATCGTTGGCGGCTGGCAGCAGATCGCCAAGCGCTACCCCGACACGCCCGCATTAGCTCAGGCCGAGTCGATGATCGACGCGCCCGGGCTGCGTGAGCTTGCCGGCAAATAGCTTTAGCCTTCGTCAAGCCGCCGCAGGCACACCGTTGGCTGCACCGTGATCCCCGCTTGGTCGATTTCCTTGACCGCGCTTAAGAACGCGCCGCCTCGGGTTGGATGGGTGGTCACCTCGATCTCAGCCGTGCTGTCTGCGTCGGGCTCGCCTTGGTGAACCGCGCGCAGGCTGACGCCGTGCTTGGATAAGGTCGCGGTCATCTGCGCCAACACGCCCGGTTCGTCTTTGACCCGGAAGCGCGCATAGCTCGCCGTGAACTCGTCTTCTTCCGGCAGGATAGTTGACGGCTCGCCGCCGGCGAAAAAGCGGAAGTACTCGGCGGTGCGCTGGTAGCTGCCAACGGCGATGTCGATCAGGTCAGACAACACAGCGCTGGCCGTTGGTAGCGCCCCGGCGCCTTGCCCAACCAGCAAGGTGGGGCCGGCGTTGTTGGCCATGATGCGGACCGCATTGTAGTTGGCGTTGACGTGCGCCAGCGGGTTGGAATTGGGCACCAGGGTTGGCGCCACGCGCAGTTCTACCCCAGCCGGACAGCGCTTGGCCACGCCCAGGAGTTTGATGGTGCTGTCAAGACGCTGGGCCGATTCGATATCATCGGCACTGATGTTTTCGATGCCCTCAATATGGACGGCGCAAAACGGCACATTGGTGTTGAAGGCAATTTGGGCCAAGATTGCCAGCTTATGCGCGGTGTCGGTGCCGTTAACGTCGAGCGTTGGGTCGGATTCGGCGTAGCCAAGGTCTTTGGCTAGGCCGAGGGCTTCGTCGTAGCCCATGCCGTCTTGGGTCATGCGGCTGAGGATGTAGTTGCAGGTACCGTTGAGGATGCTGTAAATCCCCCTGATGTCGTTGGCAACAAGGCCGTCGCGCAGGGCGGCGATCACCGGGATGCCACCAGCCACCGCCGCCTCGAAGGCGATGGTGTGGCCGGTTTCCTTGGCCACGGCAAACAGTTCGTCCCAGTGCTCGGCCAGCAGGGCCTTATTGGCGGTGACCACGTGCTTGCCAGCCCGCAGGCAGGCGATGGCGATGTCTTTGGCCGCCGTGGTGCCACCCACCAGGTGCAGCACGGTTTTGATCTCGGGGTCGTCGGTGATGAGCGCGAGGTCGCTCCCCACGACCGCCGAGCCGGGCTTCTGATCGCGCGCCCGGTCGGGATTGCGCGTCACGATAGCCTTGAGCCGGACGTTGAGGTTGCAGCGCTCCTTCAGCAGGGTGCCGTCTTGTTGCAGGATGTTGAGAACACCGCCACCGACGGTTCCCCAGCCCACCAGGCCGATCGCATAATCGCTCATGGCGGGGATGGTGGGCCTGGAGTTGAACTGGCAAGCAGGTTTGGCGGGTTGTGTGGGTCCTGGGTCCTAGACAGGGCTGCGCCCGTTAGGTCCTGGGGGATAGCCGGGCTCAACGACGCACTGCGCCACTGGGCGGGGTACGGGGCAGCCAGCCCCGATTCCAAGCCTGCTTGCAGGCGTTCTAGGACCTCTGCCCCAAACTGAGCCCGCCCTTGTCTCTGCGTTGCGATCGGCCATGACCAAGGCCATGCCTACGCCCCTGTCTGGTCCCAAATCTCGCGCCGCTTTTACTGCCGCTCGCAAGCGGATCCCCGGTGGCGTCAATTCGCCGGTGCGGGCGTGGTCGCGCTTGGGCGGCAAGCCGCCGGTTATTGCCCGCGGCGAGGGGGCCTGGATCGAAGACGTCGACAAGCGGCGCTACGTTGACTACGTGCTCAGTTGGGGCCCCTTGATCCACGGCCACGCGCATCCGGCGGTGGTCAAAGCAGTGCAAGACGCAGCGGCTAAGGGTTTGAGCTTTGGCGCGCCGACCGCGAGCGAAACCGCGCTGGCCGACATGCTGGTGGCGGCGATCCCCGGCATGCAGCAGGTGCGTTTGGTCAACTCGGGCACCGAGGCCACGATGAGTGCGCTGCGCCTAGCGCGCGCAGCGACTGGGCGGGATCTGATCATCAAATGCGATGGTTGCTACCACGGCCATGCCGATCACCTGCTGGTGGCGGCGGGTTCTGGTGCGGCCACCTTCGGCGAGCCCGATTCGGCCGGTGTTCCTGCTGCCTTTGCCGAAAAAACCCTGGTGGTGCCGTATAACGATGCCGCCGCGGTGACGCGCATGCTCAAGAAGCACAAAGGCCAGGTGGCTGCGGTGATCGTGGAGCCGGTGGCTGGCAACATGGGTTTGGTGCTGCCGCAGCCGGGCTATCTCAAGGCCCTGCGCGCGGCCTGCACGGCGCACGGCACCTTGCTGGTATTCGACGAGGTGATGACCGGCTTCCGCACTTGTTACGGCGGCTATCAGCGCATTGCCAAGGTACGGCCCGATCTGACCTGCCTGGGCAAGGTGATCGGCGGCGGGATGCCGGCCGCGGCCTATGGCGGTCCGCGCGCCATCATGCGCTTGCTGGCGCCTGAGGGCCCGTGCTATCAAGCTGGTACCCTGTCGGGTAACCCGGTGGCGGTGGCCGCTGGCCTGGCCAGCCTCAAATTGGCTGCGCGCAGCGGCTTCTACGACCGGCTGGGCAAGCGTTTGACCGGTCTGATCAGCGCGATGGCCAAGCAGGCGGCGCAGCATGGCGTCCCGTGGCAGGCGGCCCAGGTCGGCACCATGTGGGGCTGGTTCTTCAGCGATGTGGCCGTCACCGACTTTAGCTCGGCTGCTGCGGCGCATATGGAGCGCTGGGCGGCCTTTACCCGCGAGCTGTACCTGCAGGGGGTGAATGTCGCACCGAGCCCCTTTGAGGCGGCCTTCTTCTCGTCGGCGCACGGCAAGGCTGAGCTGGTCCACACTCTGGCCGCTACCGATCGTGCCTTTGCCGCTGCCGCCCGGGTGTAAGTTACGCTTTGTTAAGATGTAAGGTGGAGTTTGGGTCAATCTGCAGACCCTACTCTTGCGTTCGACGCCCCCGTTGCGAGAAATGGGCATGATCTATCTGGCGAGCGGCAGTCCCCAGCGATCCAAATTGTTGTTTGATGCCGGTATCCCGTTTGAGGTGCTGGGCTCGGACGGCGATGAAGACGCGATCCACATTCCCCACGTCATGGCTATGGCCCTTGAGCGAGCTCGGGTCAAGGCCCAGGGCGCCCGCATCGCCCACTTGATGCCCGATTGGCCAGGGCAGGGCGTGATCCTGGCAGCTGATACCATTGTGAACGTGGGCGATCAGATACTCGGTAAGCCGAAAGACGCCGACGACGCACGACGCATGCTGCAGGCTCTCTCGGGAACGCGGCATAAGGTGGTGACCGGCCAGTGCTGTTTGATTCCTGCTCACAACGGCCAGGAGATGCGTGAAGCATCGTTCGTGTCGTTTGCCTACATTACTATGCGACCCTTATCAGACCAAGATATCGACGCCTATCTGGACACCGGCGAGAGCTCTGACCGTTCGGGTGGCTACGCGATTCAGGAAACTGCTGACCAGTTTGTGGTCGACCGTGAGGGCGAGCACGACGCGGTAGTTGGTCTGAGCGTGACGGCGGTGCGCCGCTTGTACCATGAACTCACTGGCGAGCACCTGCCCGAGCCGGAGGCCGAAGTGTGATCGCGGTTGTGTCTGATATTCACGGCAATCTCGAAGCCTTGACCGCCGTGTTGGAAAAATGCGAGGAAATCGGTGTCGATGACATCGTATGCCTGGGCGATATTATCGGCTATGGACCTGATCCAATTGCGGTGGCCGATATCGCGATTGAGCGCTTCCGCGTGACCCTGATGGGTAACCACGAAGAAGCCCTGGTGACCGGCAAACATCGCTTCAACCCCTACGCGGCCCAGGCCATCGACTGGACGCGGACCCAATTGAAGGGCGCGAGTGGCGGTCGTCTGTCGCGCTTGTTGGGCTCAGAAAGGCCCGACTACCTGAGTTGGTTTAAAGACCTGCCGGCGTATGTGGTAGACGCCAATCGCCTGTTGGTGCACGGCTCGATTTACGATCCGGTGCACGATTACGTTGACGAACCGGAAAACCCAGTCGAAGCCGAGCAGATGATCCAAACCTTGGAGCGCGATTTCTCGGGCTTCGATCTGTGCTTCGCGGGCCACAACCACACGCCCTTCATCGCCACCAAAGTGGGCACCTTCTTCCCCCATGATGGCCACCCCACTTTCACCCTGCCGCCTGGCCATAAGGCCTACATCTGCGTGGGTTCGGTTGGCCAGCCGCGCGACCGCGATTGGCGCTCGTCTTTCGCCACCATCGACGGTAACACCATCACCTATCATCGCGTCAGCTATGATCTCCAGCTGACCCAGCAAAAGATTCTGGACATCGGCTTGCATAAATTTCTGGCCGAACGCTTGCAGTACGGCTGCTGAACCCTTGGTCCGCGGTCTTGCCTGCTGCTATGCAGTCTGCGGGAGTGGTGCGAGTGTGTGCCTGTCCTTGAGCGAGCTGTGTTGGTCGACGCTGCGCATGACCCTGGCTGATGTCTGGACGCATCGCTGCCTGTGGGCATGATGGCTGGCATGCCTATTTGGCGACAAGACGATGAACTCAGTTTGGTAGCCGGTTGTGCGAGCGTGTGGTGGCTTGATCTGTCTGGCCCCTTCGGCGACTGCCCGACTGGTGTTGATTGGACGATCCTTTTACCCGATGGGGTCGACATTCTCGATCCCGGCCATCGGCCGCATTTCGGCACCGGTCCCGATGCCCACCGGCCGCACGTCGAGCGCGATGGGCAGCGCCTGTTCCTGAGTTTCCCTGGCTTCTTGCCTGGTGAGAACCATCGCCGGCCGATGTCAGAGCCGACCTCCTGGTGTGATTTGCATTGGCCGTTGGTGGTCATCGCCTCGCGTCAGGCCGATGGAGCCGAGGTGCAGATCGAACGCCGCGCGGTGGGCGACTCTGACGAGCGCGCGATCACGCTGCTGGTTCACGGGCGCGCCGATGAGTTGGCGGTGCCCGAGCAGCGGCGTTGTGTACACCTTCAGTTCTGGCCGTGGTTCTCAGGTGAGGAGCAGGCCGAGTTGGCCGCAACCCTGCGGCGCTGTGGCTTTTCCGATTGTTCGCTGAACTGGCACGGGGTGGGGATCCCGCGTTTGCCGGCCGACGCCTACGCGCTGACGGCGCGTACCCTGCGTCGCGTTATTCCTGGCGTGCAGGTGTGGATCGGCGGCCTGCCCGGTGCTGATACCGCGCTGCCGCGCGCCGAGGCCCTGTATGGGCAGCAAATACCGTTTGTGGCCAGCCCAGAAGCAGCGATTCATCGCGGTCCTGACTTGGTGGTGGCTTCTGAGCGCACTTGGTGCGAGGCGGTGCAGGCCGATGGCGTGATGATTGCGCTCGAAGAACCGGCTGCGGTAGACACCGATGCCATGCCAGCGCATTGTTTCTCCGCCGCTAGTCGCCAGCGCTTTGCGCAAGAGTTGGATCTGCCCAGCGCGCCTGATCCGATCGCAATTTTGCAGCAGCATCGTGAGGCCTGGGTTGACTTTTGCTGTCGCCAGATGGTGCGCTTGTTGCAGGTGGCCCGCTTGGGCCACGGCGGCATCCCGCTGGCGGTGTGTGCCTATGGGCCGGGTGGCCCAGCGCGCAGCGAGAGCTCTGCCGACTGGCAGCAATTGGCTGAAGTTGCGGACATTTTAGTCTACGCCCACGCCGAACCGCCGAGTGGCAGCCCGGCTGAGCACTGGGGCTATACCCGGCTTGGCGGTACGCCGCAGTCGTGGTGGGCGCATTGGCACGACCCGATGGGCACGATCCCCGATCGCCGCCTGGCGGCGGCCGATGCACGCATGCAGTTGGCGCTCAGTGGTGGGCTTGGCGTGCGGATCGGTGGCTGGGCCAGCTTAGACGGCGCGATTCAAGCCCAGCTGATGGAGTGGCGGTGACCGAGGGTGGTGAGGCGCGGTTGCGTCGCGGTGGCCCGCCGCGTTTGCGTTTAGACTTGTTCGGCAAGCTCAAGGTCTTGGCCTTGGCCAACGTTATTCCTTTAACGATGGTGACCTGGCTTGGCCTCGGCATCTATCAGGGCGATGTGGCAATTCGAACCGATGTGCCGGTGGCCAAGGTTGGCTTCATCTGCGCGGTGCTCTTGATCAGTTGCTTGGTGATTGGCGTGTCGTCGTGGATTTTGCTGCCGGTGGTGCGTTGGCTGCGTGATTACCCGCGTTGGTTCCTTGATCATGATGGCAGTGCGGCGCTGTGGTTGGTGCCGGCTGGTGTGGGCTGGGTGATCTGGTTTGGCAGTTACATCGTGGTGACCGTGTGCGCGATTGCATCGATCGGCTTGATCGTGGTTGGCCTGTGGGCTTTGATTGGTGTGGCCACGGCGGTGAAGTCTGAACCGCCTGGCCCCTTGCCGGCGCCGCCCTCGGCAGGTACGCGATGATCGCAGGCGCGTTCGAGTCTGAGCCGGGGCATATTTATTACGTCCATCCGGATGGCGATGACGCCGGCCCGGGTAGTGAGCAGCGGCCGTGGCGCAGCTTAGACCGGATAGCGGATCAGGATTTGCGGCCGGGCGACCGGGTGCAACTCGCGGCAGGCGCCAGCTTTCACGGCAGTCTGCAGCTGGGCCCGCGCTTGTGCGCGTCGCCGCAGCATCCGGTTGTTATCTGTGGTGCTGCCGATGCGCCGGCGCGCATTATTGCGCCGCGCGATGCGCCAGCCTTGGCCGTGCGCGATGCGGGCGGCATTGAGTTGCGCCATCTTGAATTCATCGGCCCTGGTGCCACCAGCGGCGAGCATCCCGGCGTGGCCATATCGGCATCGCAACGGGGCTGTCGTTATCGCCATGTTCTGATCGCTGATTGCCAGGTGCATGGCTTTCGCAAGGGCGGGGTTGTGGTGTGGTCGGAGGCCGAAGACGCCGGTTTTGAAGACCTGCGCTGCGAACGGGTGGCCTGCCATGACAATGGCCAGGCTGGCATTGATATCAGTGGCCTGCGTCGCGCTGACGGTCCGCACAGTCATCGCCGCGTGGCAGTGGTTGATTGCCGTTGCTGGCATAATCACGGCGATACGCGGCGTCGCGATAATCACACCGGATCGGGCATCGTGGTGGGTGGCGTTGACGGTGGGTTGGTTGAATACAGCAGCGCTTGGGCCAATGGCAGCGCCAACAGTAGCGATGTTGGCGGCCCCGTTGGGATCTGGGCGTGGGATTCGCGCGCGGTGACCATTCAGTACTGCATCAGCCATCATAATCGTACTGGCAGTAGTAAAGATGGTGGCGGCTTCGATCTTGATGGTGGCTGTGAAGAGTGCGTGGTGCAGTTTAATCTCAGCTACCATAACGACGGCGCCGGCTATCTACTGTGCCAGTATCCCGGTGCGCAGCGCTTTGCCGGCAACACGGTGCGTTTTAATTGCAGTCATGATGATGGCCGGCGTAACGGCTACGGCGGCATCCACCTGGCGGCTGGTGCCAAGCAGCCGCTGTGCGATACCAGTATTCACAATAATACTGTGGTCATGCATGCCGCCGATCAGGCCCCGGCAGTGGTAGTGGTAGACGGCACGGCCTATGCAGACATCACCATTGCCGGCAATTGTTTCATCGGCGTTCATGCGCCCTTGTTGCGGTCGCGAGCTGAGCAGGGCTTGCGCATTGTTGGCAATGCCTGGCATGAGCCGGGCATGGGTGGCGCCGTGTATTGGGGAGGGCGGCGCTTTGATCAGTTTGACGAATGGTTGGCGACGGTGGGCCAGGAGCGGTATGACTCGCGGGTGGTGGCGCTACGTGGTGAACTCGGGTTGACCGGGATCGGGCGCAGCCCGCGTATTACCGATCCGCATGCGCTTGGTGACTTTGCCTGTTATGTGCCGCGTGCAGACTCGCCGCTGCTTGGCGGCGGGGTGGCCTTGGCGGGGCTTGGGATTACCTGTCCTGGCCGCGATCTGCGCGGCCGCGTAGCGCCGGCCGGAATTTTGATTGGATGCTGCGCGCCTGATCAGGCTTGAGCTTTGGCGCCTGAGCGACCAAGCTGTTCGTTATGGAACAAGAAGAGTTTCGCCGCGGCGACGATGATGAAGTTTTTGCGCCGCCTGATGAGCACCACGACGATCACCGTCGCCCGGTGCGGACTCGCCGGCGTTATGGGCATGAACGCCGCAGCAATGGCTGGGATACCGTGATTGATGTGGTGGCCTACGTGCGCATCGCGTTCTCGCTGCTCGCGATCGTGCTGGCGGTGCTTTTCGGAGCATTCATTGCATTCATTGCCGCGAATGAGGGTGCGAACTCGCGAGTCGATCCCGCTATGTTTGGGGTGATTCTGGCGGTACTGGGATTAATTCTGTTGCTGCCGATCGCCGGGATTTGGATCTCCGTCGCGGTCTTGCGACGCCGGACCTACGGCAAGGTCTTGGGCTACATCGTGAGTGTGCTGTCGCTGTTTGACATTCCGATTGGAACCGCGATGGGGATCATGTGGCTGATTGCCTTTAGCAAGGGCGACAGGAGTTGGCGCTAGCAGGCTGTTGGAATACGTCAGCCTGCTATCCTCATGAAAACCTTGGGCTCCCTGCAGTCGCAGCCGGCTAGGGCTATTTGTCGAGGGCTTCTTCTAGATCCTGATTGCGCTTATCCTGGATCTCTTGCACGCGGCGGGTGGCGCCGCCAATGCCGAGGGCATCGAGATTTTGCTGCTTCTGCTCGAGTTCGGTTCGCTCGAGTGCATCGTTTGCTTGCTGACTGGGCGCATCGGTTTCGGCTGTCTCCTCGGCACTATCGCTGTTCGGCGTTTCGCCGCAGCCGCAGCACAACAGGATTGCAATCGCAGGAATAAGGAAGCGCATGGGGGTCTCCAATCAGCATAGAATCAGGATCGGGCTCACGGGTGCAATCCGTGGTGACGTGATGGGTTGGTGGCGATGACACAGGGCTTGCGGTGGCGGTGCGGCGATGTGGCGATCGCGTTTAGTGCCCGGGTCGATGGGCATATGCGCGATGCGGGGTGCTTGGCTGCTTGGGCCCAGCGCCAGTTTGGTTGCCCGGTGCTGGCGCCGGGCCAGGTGCATGGCGCGGTAATCGCAGATCTTGATGCCGATGAACCGATGGATTGGGCTGATGGATTGGTGTCGCGATCGCGCGATCGTGCCCTGGGTGTGTTTGGGTCTGATTGTCCGGGCCTAGTTGTCGATGGCGGAGCCGCGTGGGGTGTTGCGCACTGCGGGTGGCGTGGTTGCGCGGGTGGCGTGGTTGGCGCTTTGTGCCACGCGCTTACGCGTGCCGGTGCGGCGGCGCCCGAACGGTGGCACGCGTTTATTGGGCCCGGGATCTCAGGGCCATGTTATGAGGTGGATGCGCCGGTGTTGCATGCGGCGGCCTGGCCCGAGCAGGCGCTGCGTCGTCGGGGCGCTCGGGCCGACTTAGATTTGCGCACCGTCATTGCCGCGGAGCTACGCGGTTTCGGCCTGCGGCGGCTCATGTTGGCACCGGCTTGCACCGCGCAGCGCGATGATCTCCACAGTTTTCGACATAACGGTCCGGGTTTGACCCAGGTATTGGCTGCGCTGCCGCTGACCTGATCGAGACTTGCGTTGCTCGGCCCCATTTGCTGTGCTCTCGGCATACGGCTCGTCCAGAAGTTCTTGCCGCTGACCCCAACAGGCGGCATGATGACGACACACCCCGGACCCCACACGGAATTGCATGTTCCACGGCTTCTACTACACCAACGACCGCGAGCACGCAGGCCAGATTGTGGCCCTGCCGCTGACCGATCGCCAAGATGCGGTGTGGCAGGCGGTGCTGGAGCAATTCCCGCTCGAGACCATCGATTACGAAACCTATTGGCGCAGTTGCTATCGTTTCCTGATGTACGATGCGCCGCAGGGCTACGTCGCCTGGGACAAGCGCAGCTTCTGGCTGGTGGCTTTGCCCCAGGTTGATGACGGGGGGCATTTCGATCGCACTGCCAATGGCATGCACGTGCTCGAGTTCACCCACAATGTGATTCGCCATGCCTGGGTGCCCGGGCTCCAGTTCCGTGAGCCGCCACCTGCGGGTCATCAGAGCATGCAGTTTGAAGACTCCGGCATGATGCGCGCCATCGAGGCGATGCGGGTGTTCGGTCGCACTGACGACAACACGGCCGAAGACGACGCCGACGACGTGATTGAGATCACGCTGCCCGATGCTTTGTCTGAGTTGGTGGTGACGCCCTGGTACTGGCATCAGCGCGGCATGGGCTGCGACCGTCAGCGTTCGCTCGATGAAGACGAGCTGGCTTGTCTCAAGGATAACGTCGGCTGGACCGACGATCTGCATCGCGACATGGCCGAGCGTCTCGGGCCCGATGCCTGCGCTGGAATGTAGCCCGCAGCAAGGCTGCCGGTCAACGGCAACAGCTCCCCACCAGTAACGTGTATGGCCCTTCGATGTGACGGGCTTTTGGGTTGTTACGCGTGTTGGGGTTCTCTTTGCGCCACATTGTTCTCATAAGCATTTTGTTTGTAATGACTTCCGCATCGTGGGCGCTGGAGCTCGCGGCGCCGTTTGGTGACCACATGGTCTTGCAGCGCGCAGTTCGATGGGACTGCTGGGGTCATGCTGAGCCTGGTGCGGTGGTAGTGGCGCAGATTGCCGGCCACAGCGGCAAAACCACGGCCGACAAGAAGGGTGCCTTTCGGATCGGCTTGCCGGCCCTGAGCGCTGGTGGCCCATTTGAGTTGGTGGTGACTAGCGGTGACCAAAGTTTGGTGTGCGCTGATGTGTTGGTTGGCGAGTTGTGGCTCGCGTCTGGGCAGTCAAACATGGAATGGCCGGTGTCGGCCACCAGCCATGCTGAGGAGAGTGGTCGCGCGGCGGCCGACTTGCCGCAGCTCAGACTGCTTGCGATGGCGAATTATCCGGCCGCGCGCCCGGGGGCTGCGGTTCCCGTGCCGCAATGGCAGCGGGCCGATGCCGGTGTTGATACCTGGTCGGCGGTGGCCTTTGAGACCGCACGCCGGATTCATCAGGGCCTCGGCGTACCCGTTGGCGTGATTCAGGCCGATTGGGGTGGCACGCGGATTGAGGCCTGGATGCCTTCGTCGGCGGTAGACGATGATGCCGATTTTGCCAAGGCCGTTGCGAACGATGAGGCCGGCCCGCGTCGGCAGTTGGCGCTGGCAGAAACCAGCGGCGCGACCGTGCGGGCTTGGCGCGACTCTCTGGCCGGCAAGGATGGCTCCATCATTCCTGACCCAGGCCGCCAAGTGGTGGCGTGGGACTGGCACCGGCCGGATATTGATCTTGATGGCTGGGGCAGCATGAAGCTGCCGACGCTATGGGAGAAGCAGGGCTTGTATCTGGATGGCGCGGTGTGGTTTCGTCGCGAAATTACCGTGCCGAATGACTGGAAAGGGAAAGATCTCGTGCTCGAACTGGGCGCGATTGACGATTTCGACGAAGCCTTTTTAGATGGTCGCTCGGTTGGCTCGGTTGGCCCTGGTGTGACCAATAGCTGGCAAGTCGAGCGGAAGTATACCATCCCTGGCAAGCAGGTGCGGCCGGGCAAGCGTTGGCTGGCGGTGCGCGTCTATGACCACTGGGGTGGCGGCGGCTTTAATGGCAAGCCCGAACAGATGCGGATCTATCCCAAGGTGAAGGATGGCGACAAGAAGGCGATCTCTTTGGCGGGTGATTGGCGCTGGCGGGTTGAGCTGGCGATTCCCGAACGACCGAAGGTTCCCGATGGTGGGCACAATCAGACCACGGTGCTGTTCAATGGCATGATCGCACCGGTGGCAGGGCTCCGTTTCGCCGGCGTGCTGTGGTACCAGGGCGAGAGCGATGCCGGCCAGCCGAACGCTTACGCCCGATATTTTCCGATTATGATCAAGCGTTGGCGCCAGGCCCTGGGCGATCGCGACCTGCCCTTCCTGTTCGTGCAGTTACCGCGTTATGGCAAAGATTCCAATGACCCGAATTCGGCTTCGTGGGCGCGTATTCGCGAGGCGCAAGCTGCGGCCTTGGCGGTGCCCAAGGTGCAGATGGCGGTGACCATTGACCTGGGTGATCCCAAAGACATTCACCCGCGTGATAAGCGGCCGATTGGTGAGCGGCTGAGTTGGCTTGCCTTGGCTGAAGTCTATGGTCGCGATGACATTGCCGCACAGGCACCGCGCTTTCGGGCCATGGACGGTGGTGACAAGGAGCCGCTGCGCTTGCATTTCGATCAGGCCGATGGGCTGGCAACCAGTGACGGAAAGGCACCGCGCGCCTTCTATCTCGCTGGGCGCGATAAGCGTTGGTTTGCGGCCAAATCTGAGCTCAAGGGCGGGGCGGTAGTGCTATCGCACCCGGAGGTCGATAAGCCCGTGGCGGTGCGCTACGCGTGGACCGCGAGCCCATCGGTGAACGTGGTGAACGCCGCTGGTTTGCCGCTAACACCGTTTCGAACAGACGACTGGTAGCGCTGCGCGCTGAGCGTCCCCAAATCCCCATGAGAAAAGCGCCGGTACTGTTACCGGCGCTTTTCTCATTGAACGGGATGTGCGTGTGGAGCTTTACTTGGCTGCGTCGGCCGCGGCCTGCTCTTCGCGCATCTTGGCTTCTTGTTCTGGGCTCGGTGCGAGGTCGTCGGGCACCGATTCGAAGTCGCCGCCGAGTGCTAGGTAGAGGCTCACGCGCTGGCGCAGTTGCTCGGCTCGCAGGGCCACCACTTGCTCACGCGCGGTGAATGCGCGCAGCTGTACCTGGTTCAGCGCAAGGATGTCGATCACGCCGGCGTCGTAGCGTTTGGTCGCGATGTTCAGGGCCTTGTCGAGTTCGTCGCTGCTCGCTTGAATGAAAGTCAGTCGATTGCGGATCACCGCGTCATTGCTGAGGCCGTCTTCAACTTCCTTGAAGGCATTGAGGGCCACATCGCGATAGCCGGCCACCGCTTGCTCTTGCTGCGCGGTTGCAACGGCTTGTTCGGCCTTGAGTCGCCCGCCGTCAAAGATTGGCGCCACGAGGCCGGCGCCGAGATTCCACAGTGCGTTGCTGGGGTTGAGCGCGTCTGACAGGCTGCCGCTGGTGGTGCCGACGTTGGCGGTGAGTTGAATCCGTGGCATGCGCGCTGCGCGCGCCGAGCCAGTGCGATTGAAGGCGGCATTCACGCGCCGGTCGGCGGCCACCACGTCAGGACGCCGTTCAAGCAGAGCGGAAGGCATGCCGGCTGGCGGCGGCGCGGGTAGGGGCGGGAGTTCGGGCACCACCTCAAGTTCGGCGCCGGGATAGCGACCGAGCAGAATTTCCAGTGCGCGCTGCGCGTTCTTGAGCGCGCCTTCCTTCTCGCGGACCTTCGCTTCGGCGCTGGCTTCGTCACTACGCGCTAGCTCGAGTTCGCCAGGTTGAGCCGTGCCGGCGTTCTTGCGTTTCTCGGTGGTCTCGCGGGTGGCCTTGTAGGCATTGCGAATGTTGGTGGCGAGTTCGAGCTGTTGCCGGGCTGAGATCGAAAGGAACCAGGCATCAGAAACGCGCGCAGCGATCAGATTGCGGGCGCCGACCAAGTCGGATTGTGCGGCCAGCAAGTCTTGCACGGCGGCCTCGGCGGCCTGACCCATGCGATCCCACACGTCGAGTTCCCAGCTGGCCTGGAGGCCGGCGCCAAATGCGCTGCCGCCATCGGTGCCGGTTGCACCTAGGGCGGCGCTGACAGTGGGCTTGAGTTGGGCGCCGGCTAGGGTGGCCTGCGCTTCGGCTTCGCTGACGCGGCCTGCTACCTGGGCCAGGGAGCTGTTATTGGCCATCGCCTCGGCAACCATGGCGGTGAGGGTGGCATCTTGGAAGCTATCGATCCAATTGTCTGCCACCTTGCCGTCGGCGGCGCCTTCAGCCCATTGCTCAGCCATGGGAACTTCTTGCTGCTCAGCGACTTCTTCGCGCGTGTCGGGGTTGCCAACACAGGCGCTAAGGAGGAGGGAGGCGGCAAGCAGGCCGCCCAGGGGCACACGCGGGTCGATCATGGCACGGATAATGGCGTGTCACGGGGCCGGTCCAGGGGGTTTTGAGTGATGTCGTAACTTGCGCCCTGAGCCGCCGCCTTGACTGTCGCTGTGTCGCCCTGGTCTATCGTCTTATTTCACTCTGTGTTGTCGTCGCTGCTGAATCGTGAGGGGCGTCGCTGGCTGTGCCATCTTAGCCGAAGCCTAAACTGCTGCTGGTGGCCGAGATCCGTAAACGGCGATCAATCCTTATGTTGATTTTGCCTTATTTTTTTAGTGGCTTCAGCGTTCTGAAGAACGTGGTGTCAACCAATGGCGCTTGGGGAATGGTGCGCGGATTGAGCGTGCGCGGAGGTGCTTTGCCTCCCCGTACGCAAGTGGTCTTCAGTCAGATGTGACAATGCGGGGCAGGGCTTGGGCAATGGTGGCCAGCAGCGGCCAGTCGTCGTCGCCGAGATCTTGCGCGTGGGCGACGTTATTGCGGAGCAGTTCGATTTGCCGGAAGGTAGACTTGGCCCGGCGCTTGGAGGCGAAGTCAAACCAGCGCACGCTGTCTTGCTGGAGGTGGAGCCGGGCTAGGTCGCCAAACTGAAGGCATTCGACCGTGTTGACGTCTTGACCGCGCCGATTGCGTTCCTGCTTAAGGGCCCGGGCTTTTTCCAGGCGCTCGGCGCCGATGTGAGTGCGCCAGAACTCGCCAACCAAGTGTCGATTTTTCAGGCCCATCTCAACGGCGGTCAGGATGCCGAAGATCCAGCAGCGAAACGGCAGGCTATTGATGCAACTGCGGTCGACGCGGCCAATGCGCTCATCGCCACGGGTGACCGCATAGACAGGATGTTCGATGAGCATATCGACGGCGGTCGCCAAATCGACGGCACCAGCGATGGCGGGGCCCTGCGCTGGGATGTCGGTGTCCTTCATCACCTGTTCGACGGTGAAGGAGCTGAGAAAGCGGTAATCGTTCACGACGGTGAGTGTGGGCGCGGCGGCGGAAGTCCAAGGCCAGGCCTGGGCGCGGTGCTGCGCCATGCCTCAAACGCAACAACGCCCAGCCAAAATGGCCGGGCGTTGGGGTGCTGAATACCGGAGCAGCAGCTTAGGAATTGCTGGTAATGAATTCCTTGAGCTTCGGCTCGGGCTGGAAGCCCATGGTCTTAGCGACCACTTCGCCGCCCTTGAACAGCAACACGGCGGGGATCGAGGTGATCCCGTATTGCTGGGCCAGGTTGGCGTTGTCGTCGACGTTGACCTTGCCGATGCTGACAGTGTCGCTCATCTCGCCGGCGAGCTTCTCAATGATAGGGCCGAGCATCTTGCACGGGCCGCACCAGGGGGCCCAGAAGTCAACCAGGACGGGCTTGTCGCTGTCGAGGACTTCGGCTTGAAAGTTTGCTTCGGAAAATTCTGCGGCCATGGGGTTGCTCCTGCGTGTCAGCGGCACCCTAAGGGAGGCGGGGCCGGTGCAATGATGGATACAGCATACGTGGTATCGCGCGTGCATGTTTGAAAAGTTGGGAAACCTGCCGGTTTCCAGTGTCTGGGTGCACATCCTCTTGCTCGGCTGGCGCCGGCCCCATCCTGCTGTGCGGAGGCGCCCATGCGACCGGTTACCGTGCTGCCGAGCCTGTTATCCTGTGATTTCGCCAAAATCGGCGAAGAAATGGCGTTCTGCAAGCGCAGTGGCGCGCGCAGTTTGCATATCGACGTGATGGATGGGCACTTCGTACCCAATCTGACCCTCGGGCCGCCGTTGGTGGCAGCGATGCGGGCGGCGACCGATCTTGAGCTTGATGTGCATCTGATGATGACCAATCCGCTCGACTATATTGATGCCTTCCGGGCGGCTGGGTCTGACCGGATTTACGTCCACGTTGAGGCAATTGGTCCGCGCTCGATTGATGCTGCAATCGCGGCGATCCGGGCCACCGGCGCCGAAGTGGGGCTGGCCTTCAATCCGGATACCGATCCAGCCATGTGGCACGGTGCCTTGGCTCAGGTTGACGCGGCGATGATCATGACGGTGTATCCAGGATTCGGCGGGCAGAGCTTCATCGAGGCGACGCGTCCGCGCATTCGCGCCCTGCGGGCCGCCTTCCCGGACCTGCCGATCCAGGTTGATGGAGGCGTCAATCGCGACACCGTCGCCATGGTCACGGCTGATGGGGCCGACCGCTTGGTTGCCGGCAACGCCTTCTTTAAGGATGCTGATCCGGCTGCGTTTTTGGCTTTTGCCGAAGGCCATAAGGCGAACTGATGACTGAAGACGGAGCGCCACGCGCGCTGTTGCTATCGGTGGACGAGGTCCATCACCGCGAGGCGCGCGATTTGGCGCCGTACGCGGCCCATGCCTGTGATAGCGAGGGGCGTGATCATCCCGCCGAGCCGGATCGCTATCGCAGCGCCTTTCAGCGTGATCGTGATCGCATTGTTCATAGCCGGGCGTTCCGTCGTTTGGCCTACAAAACCCAGGTATTCATCAACGACGAGGGCGATCTCTACCGCTCGCGCCTGACCCACACGATGGAGTTGGTGCAGTTGGCTCGCAGCGCCGCGCGGCGTCTGCGCTTGAATGAGGACCTGGTGGAATGTGTGGCCATGGCCCACGATTTGGGTCACCCGCCGTTCGGGCACCGCGGCGAAGACATGATCGACGAGCTCATGGCTGAGCATGGCGGCTTTGACCACCACCATCAGGCCTTGCGCATTGTTGAGGAGTTGGAGCAGCGCTACCCGGATTACCCCGGCTTGAACCTGACCTACGAGGTGCGCGATTGCCTAGCCAAATTGGGCTGCGTCACCGAGCGTGGGCGGGTGCCGCGGCGCTATCGGCGTGAGTATGGCCCGTTGTTGGAGGCGCAATTGGTCGATGAGGTCGATTCAATTGCCTATGATTGCCATGATCTCGATGATGGTCTGCGCTCTGGCATTTTACGGCTTGATGACCTGAATGAACTCGAGCTGTGGCGTGGCGCTTGGCAGCAGGCCTGCGACAACGCGCCGCGCGATTGCAGCGACAAGATTCTCACCGACCGCGCGATCCACATTCTGCTCGACGCCTTCATTACCGATCTGGTTGAACACAGCGCGCGTTTGATTGGCGCTGCCGCTCCGGCTGACTTGACCGCGGTGCGCGCGGCCGACTCGGCGCTGATTGCACCCAGTGGCAGTATGCGCCGGGCGCGCGAAGAGCTGGAGCAATGGATGTTCCGCAAGCTATACCGTGACTGGCGGGTCAACCGCACTTTCCACAAGGCACGGCGCCTGTTGGCCGAGCTATTTGCGTGGTTCTGCGCTCATCCCGACACCCTGACCGACGAACATCAGGCGCGGACTGAGGCGATCGGCTGCGAGCGTGCGGTGGCCGATTATCTCGCCGGGATGACCGACCGCTTTGCGCAAGATGAGCACGCGCGCCTGCTGCGCTGACAGGCATTTGTGCCAAGTTGCTGTCTGACAGCCACTTCGGTGAGCGGCGCGGCCGTGCGCGGCGTCCGCGCTAGCGGTTGCGTGGCGTCTGGTGCTGCCTAGCCTGCTGTGCCAATTGTGCGCGGGTAGCACCGCGCGTGCGAGGAGTGGTGAATGAGCAAGGATTCCAGCGTCGATGATCTCCTGAATCAGGAGAAAAAGCAGACGATGTCACAGCAGGTCTTGATTTGGTTCTTGGTGATCATGGTGGGCGTGCTGTTTGGCATGGGCCCGGCCGTGATGATCTTGCGTGGGGGCGGTCCGGCCGATTTCGCGTCGATCAGTCAAACCGAGGCGCTCGAGTACAAGGGCACGGTTACCAAGCTGAACGCTCTGGTTGGTCGGCAGAACCCGCAGGACATCGGCTGGCAGTACTTTGCTCAGCAGATCTTCATGGCGGAGTACGCCGACGAGCAGGGCCTGATGCCCAAGGGCGATACCCTGCGCGATGCGATGGAGGAGTTCCTCGCGACTGATTTGCCAACTGGTGGCACCCTGCGTGACCTGCTGGTGGAGTACGAGCGCAGCGAGCAGGGCGTGCCGGCACACGAGCTTGAGCGCATGCTGCAGGTGCAGACTGCAATCGACAACCTGCGTTCGCGCGCCTTGGTAGTGCCTACGGTTCCGGCCGCAGTGATCGCTGACCTCAAGGCCTTGGATGGCGACCGCGTTGAATTGGCGTCGGTCGAACTCTCAACCGCAGCGCTGCGTGCGGAGTTCCGCGACGAAGCTGCGGGTGACGAAGCCGCGATTCAGAACCTCTACAATGAGCTCAAAGAGCGTTACTTCCGCGTGCCTGCCAAGCGCGTGGTGACCGTGTTTGCTGCCAACCCGGAAGCTATTGCCGGCAAGGTGATTGTGACCGACGCCGAGATCCAGGCCTTCTACGACGACAACAAGACCCGCCGTGCATCCTGGAAGCTGCCCGATCCCGAGCCCGCAGAAGAGGCTGACGACGCCGCGCAAGGCGAAGCCAAGCCAGAGCCGCAATACAAGGACTTGGCTGAGGTACGGGCTGAAATCCTTGGTGAGCTGCAGATGCAGCACGCCGTTGAGTTGGCGAAGGAGCTCTACGCGAGCTTCCACACTGGGGTTGAGGCGAAGATGCGCGAGCTCGGCACCAGCGATCCCAAGGATCTGACCAGGGCTGAGCTTGTCACGATTGCTGGCGCTGCCTTGGTTGGCCCCGAAAGCTTCGGTGATCGCCTCGGTGAGTCCGTGGCGATGACCGTGGTTGAGCAGGTGAGCGTTGCTGATCCGGAGACCGCCGCCCAGGCTGAGCTGACCGGATTTGGTTCGGTGCGGTTCTCGTCTGATATGTTCGATCCCGAAGTTCCTGTGGGCACCTTGGATGAGCCGATCAGCGAGACCGAAGGTCTTGGCCTGATGTTGCGCCTCGAAGACAAGCAGGCTGGCAGCTACGTGCCGCTTGAGGAGGTCCAAGATCAGGTGGTCGACTATCGCGCTGGACGCTTGGCGTGGCCCGCCTTGGTGGAGCGCGCGCGTGGCATTGCAATCAAGGCTGCCGAACATGGCCATGATGGCCTCAAAACCTACTTCGCAGATGAGAAGCAGTTGACGCAGTGGAACGCTGCGGTGGCCACCGAGCGCGTGCGCGTGCTCAGCGAGTACCAGGCGCCACCTGAACAGTTGGACGGCGTTCCTGGTGAACGTTTCCCGGTTATCGCCATCGCTGGTCAGCAACGCCCGGTGCGCTTGGTGGCCACGGCCTCCACGGGCGCCGAACTGGTTGACAGCTTGCCGAAGCTGCGCCTGATCCAGGCGGTTGGCTACGACCCAGCTGGCGATGATTATGCGCCGATTCAGCAGGATTACTCGAGAGGATTCAGCTTCCGGCCCAAGAGCAGCGAAGACTGGATTACCGATTACCGAAACGCCCTGGCCGCCCACCAAGGAGGCGTGCTCCAGGAACAAGTCAATCAGAAGCTGCGCGGAGAGTAGCCCCCATGACCAGTGCTGTGCTGCAGTCTAACTGCCCCGACCTCGACCTGATCACTCGCGGCAAGGTGCGCGACCTGTACCGCATCGACGCCGAGCATTTGCTCTTTGTGGCGAGCGACCGGATCTCGGCCTTTGACGTGATCATGGACACGCCAATCCCCGGTAAGGGCAAGATCCTGACCCAGTTGTCGCTGTTCTGGTTTGACCTGCTGTCGCCGGTGAGTCCGAATCATTTGGTGACCGCTGACATCAATGAGATGCCGGCTGCGGTGCAGAAATACGCCGACCAATTGGCCGGGCGTAGCATGTTGGTGCGCCAGCTCGAGATTCTGCCGGTTGAAGCCATCGTGCGCGGCTACATCACCGGCTCCGGCTGGAAGGAATACCGCAAGCAGGGCACCGTGTGCGACATCCCCCTGCCCGAGGGCCTGCAAGAATCCGCCAAGCTGGCGGCACCCCTTTACACGCCGTCGACCAAGGCCGAACTCGGCGCGCACGATGAGAACATTCATCCTGATAAGGCCGCTGAGATCATTGGCGCCGAGCGCGCTGCCGCGGTAAGCGACAAGTCTATTGCGCTCTACAGCGCGGCGCGCGATTACGCCGCCGAACGCGGTATCATCATTGCCGACACCAAGTTTGAGTTCGGTGTCGACGCCAGTGGTGCGGTTGTGCTGGCTGACGAGGTGCTCACGCCCGATAGCTCGCGCTTCTGGCCCGCCGACAGCTACGGCGTTGGGCGCGGTCAGGACAGCTTTGATAAGCAGTATCTGCGCGATTATCTGGAATCGATCGGCTTTGATAAAACCAATCCGGTGGAGCTACCCGACGAGGTGGTTGCCAATACCCAGGCCAAGTACGCCGAGGCCTATACTATCCTCACGGGGCAGTCGCCAGAGCTGTGAGGAACAAGGGGGCCCGCCATGCGCTGGTGCCATATCGTTGTGCTCGTTCTGCTGGCTGTGATCAGCGGTTGCAGTTCATCCGATTCCGATGATAGCGGGTATGTGCCGCCGACTGGCCCAGATCTGTCGGTAGCTTTGCTGACGGTGAGTCCTGATAATATTTTTGCTGGCAATCCGGCTACGATTGAAACGACCGTGCAGAATTTGGGTTTGGTCAACAATCAGACCCAGCTGAAGGTGCGAGTGTTGAATTCTAGTCAGAATGCCGTCGCGGCACGCACCTTCGATGTTCCGCGGCTCGATTACGCTGCCACGCGTACCTACTCGTTTACGGTGAGCTTGCCGGCTGGGCAGTATTACGCCGTTGCCTACGTTGAGCTCGATGGTGACATCAACGAAGACAATAACGCTCGGGTTACCGAGTTCTTCGTGAACCTGCTCAACAATTGATGGCATGAGGTGCTTGCTGGCGCTGCTGCTTGTCGTGCCTGGAGTGGCCGCCGAGTGGTGGGCTGCTGCCGGCGCGCCGGCGACTGTAGTTGCCCAGGACTTGGTCTGGCACGACGAAGTTCGCGATCGCGCCGTCCCGGTGCGGGTGTATCGGCCGGCGGTGTCAAAGGCGGCGGTGCCGGTTGTGATCTTTTCCCATGGGCTTGGCGGCAGTCGTTACGTTTACGCCCACATTGGTCGCCACCTTGCTGCACACGGCTACCTGAGCGTTCATGTTCAGCATGCGGGTAGCGATGGCGCGCTGTTCGGTGACGGATCGGTGGCAGTGGCGTTCCTGAGGGCGGTTAGCGATCCGCAGCAGCGGATTGATCGGCGCATCGATTTACGGTTTGCCATCGACCGTGTTCTCGCCGGGGCCGTGCCGGATGTGCGGGTCGACCCTCAGGCTCTGGCACTCGCCGGGCATAGTTTTGGCGCTTGGGCTGCGCTTGATGCGGTTGGTCAGGGTGGCGCCGAGATTGATGAGCGGGTTGCGGCGGTGGTCGCTCTATCACCGATTGGGCCTGGCCCCTGGGGTTTGACCGCACACAGCTGGGATCAGCTGCGCGGGCCGGTTTTGTTCATGACCGGCGATGAGGATACCACGCTTGGCACCGCTGATTGGCGCAGCCGTTTAGTGCCTTTTGAACGTGGTGCGGCGCGGCCGGCTTGGTGTGCGATCACTCAGCGCATGCGCCATCATGCCTTTGGTGATTACCATTTTCCAGGCCGCACGATCCGTCGCGACCCACGGCATCATGCTTGGATTTTGGCAGTGATGACGGCCTTTCTCGATGCGAATCTGCGCGAAGATCCAGCAGCCCAGGCCTGGCTCGGCTCGTCGGCGGCAAGCGACCTCAGCGCTGGCGAGATGACCCTCCAGTACAAGCCCTGAGCCGCGGCTATTGCCCTCGAAAGCGCGACGGCGGCACCCCCATGTGGCGGCGAAACTGCGCCGAGAATTCATAGGGTGAGGCGTAGCCCAGGCGTTCTGCGATGGCGGCGATTGAATGCTCAGAGCCATACAGGTATTGGCAGGCCGCATCGAGCCGGCGGCGAATCCGGTAGCGATGTGGGCTGACGCCAACGCGTCGATGAAATTGTTTACGGAAGCGCTCGTAGCCGAGTTCGCGCGCCGTGCAGAAGGCCTGGAGATTGCGCGCTTCGGGAAAGTTGTCTGACAAGTAGCGACAGGCTTCGTCGACCAGTTGCTCGGTGGCATCGCCCTGAATGGAGGCGGTGGCCTGGATCTGTTCGACCAGCGCCAGCATGTCGATGGTAACGCGTGGCAGCGTGGGTTCGGCGGCCTCGCTGAGGCGCGTCTGCAAAGACTGGATGCGTTCGGGCAAGGAGTCGACCAGTGGGCAGCGCCAGGCGTACAGGTCATCGCGTAGAATGCGGGCGCCAAACAGGCCGCGATTCAGCCGTGCGCCAACTTCGATAAAGCATTCGTGCCAGCTGCTGGCGGGATCGATCAGGGAGCTATGGACGCGCCCCGGCGTGCGTTGGAACACCATCCCGGGCTCGAGTGCCGTACGGCGCCCGTGCTCGTCGATGAATTCGCCACGGCCCTCCAATACGGCAACGATGACCAGGGCCGGGCTGATATTGTCAACAAAGTCGCGATGGACGCCACTCTTATCGATGAAGCCAGCGCCGATGCGGTCATTATCGCCGCCCCAGCCCACCGACCGATACACGCTGTGACTTCGTCGCGACATGGGTGTGAAGTCTAGGCTAGATCGATCGGCATGCTATCGCGACTGGGCCTCAGGCATCGTGGTCCCTGGCGCTGGCATGGTCAGTTGCCTCAATCGTTGGGCCAAGCTAGTGCTTGGAGGGGCATGGTACTATGGCATACTGAACCGTGGAGCTTTGGTTACATGCGTCGCAGTGTTGCGCTCTTAATCAGCCTGGTCCTGGTCCTGGTAGCATGGTGGTTGTGGTGGCCACGAACGGTGGTTGTTGGCGTGGTTATCTCGTCAGAAACCGCGCTCGGCACTGAGGCCAACTTGGCGGTGCGCGTGTATCGTGATCTGCGGCCCGACTTTGGTGATGGTCAAGTTCGTCTTGAGATCCGGCAGACCAGTCGGGACCCCGATGCGCTTCGACAGGCCTATCGTGAGGTGGTCGATGCTGGCGCTGTGGTCGTGCTCGGTGGAATGCTGAGCCAGACGGCCATGGTTCTGGCTGAGTGCGCGGCCGAGACGGGTGTGCCCTGTATCGGTGTCACCGCCTCAACCGCGGACCTGTCAGGGCGCCGGGATGGGTTCTTCCGCACAATGATGGATACTGAGCAGGTTGGGCGTGTGGCGGCGCAGCACTTACAGGGCGCTGGTTATAAGCGCCCGTTGTGCATCGCCGGTACCGCCAATGCCGCGTATACGCGCGCTGAGGCCGGTTCGGTGGCGCGTCATGGTGATGGCAAAATCATTAACGAAGCCGATCTGGAGGCGGATTGGTCAGAGGTGCTCGCCTACAGGCCCGATGTGATCTACCTCGCAATGGCTCCCGTTGATGGGTATCGGTTTATCAAGGCGGCTCGCGAACGTTGCCCTGGTGTCGCCCTGTATGGTTCAGAGTGGACGTCGAGTATTGTTGATGGGGTCACCGGGCCCGAGGTCGAGGGCTTGTTGGTGGTTACCCGGCGTGCGCCCCTGGATCCGGCCTTTGACGACTTGGCAGAAACTTTGAGTCGGCGTCATGGTCGCAGTCAGGGGATTGCGGCGGCCTATATGTGGAGTGCACTTGAGCTCGTTGACAGCCTGCTTGATGAAGGGGCCGGAGCAGGGCCTGACCGTATGTGGCAGGCCCTGGGGCACGAGCGAGAGGTGCGTACCAATTATGGCATGGTGCGGCTTGATCGCAATGGCGACGCTTGGCAGCGCGAGTTGGCCTTGTACCAGGTGCAGGATGGTCAACTCGTCTATCGCGAAGCAATTGCCGCCGATTCGGGTCAGTGATGGAACAGCGGCCGAGCATCGCTGATCTCTATGCCGGCGTGGCGCGGACCTTGCGATTCGCCACCTTGATGGCTTTGGTGGTGGCAACGGCGTTGGTTGCGATCTCGGCCTACACCAGCCTCCGGGTGGTTGAAACCTCGGTCGCGTTTTGGCTCAACGAGTTTGAGCATCAGGTCACCGAAACGGTGGCTGATCTGGTGCGGGGTGATCGCGCTGTCGGCGCAATGTACAACCGGATGGATCTGAGCCCAGATGGAGTGGTGCTCCGTTCGGAGCAAGCGTGGATGATTGGCGCCTCAATCGCACGCTCGCCGATGTGGCAGCAGTTGCAGGAGCTCGAGCCGGGCGGCACCGCTGTTGGCTTGTGGTCTGACCCTGCGGATCGCGTGCGGCGCTTAACCGTAGGCTATCGGCATGAGGGCGAACCGCGGATTTCGGTGGCGACATACGCGGCGTTGGAATTTTTGCCGCGTGTGCCAGACCAACTGTCAGTGCTGCTGCTCGATCAATCGGGCACGGTGGTAGTCGATCCACAGGGCCGCCTTCTGGGAGATGCCGTTACGGGCGCGCCGGTTCAGTGGGTTCACGACGGGTTGATTGTTCAGGCCGGCCGGTCTTTGGCGAGTTCGCCGGATGTGCGCATCGTGGCTCGGGTTGAGATAACCACGCCGGCAGTGGCGCTTCTCTGCATGGTGGCCACCTTGCTTGGCCTGGCGAGCACCTTGGCCTTGCGTGGTCGTCAGTTGGGCCGCCGCTTGAGCGGGCTCGGGGCTGAGCAGGGCCGCGTGACGGTCGCGTTGGAGATTATGGACAGCGTGTCGGCAAACGATCAAGAGCCTCGTCTCAGTGAGATGTCCGATGCGACGGGGCGTGCGGTTGATTCTCTGAGTGGCTTTTCGGCGACCTATGCTGAAACCGAGCAAATTTCATCGGCGGTGTCGCACTTGGGGCGTCGCTGGCAGGATCTTGTGCTGCGTGTGGCGGATGTTCACGAGGCCCTCGGCGCGCGCGAGCAGGAGCTGCGCGGTATTTTTGATGCAGCGGTGAGTGTCGGTTTGGTGCTGGTGGAAGATGGCTGTGTGTGCGAATGCAGTCGGGGGGCCGAGCTGTTGTTTGCGCGCGCGCATGATGATCTCGTGGGGCACGCTCTCAAAAGCCTAGTCCACCCTGATGATTGTGATCTCCTGGCTCAGTGTATGGCGGTAGATGACTCATCTTTAGGAGCCGACCTATCATTAATGCGTGGTAATGAGTCGATTCCTGGACGCGTAGACTGTTATCGTATGCCTGGACCCAATCGCCAGGTTCTCATTGTGTGCCAGGATCTTAGCGAGCGGCGAGAGCTGGAAGAGCAGCTCAATTGGAGCCGCAAGATGGACGCGGTCGGGCAGTTGGCTGGCGGTGTCGCCCATGACTTCAATAATATGTTGGCTGGTATCAGCGGCTATGCTGAGTTGCTGAGTCTGTCTGCACAGTTGACCGAGGATGAACGCCGAAGTCTGGAGCGCATAGTGGCGCTCACCGAGCAGGCAGCTCGATTGACGCAGCAGCTCTTGGCCTTTTCGCGCAAGGCCACGATGGTCCACGAGGCGGTATCGGCATCAGATTTGCTCAACGACACCGTGGCGCTGCTGCGCCGCACGCTGGATAAAAGCGTCGTGATCGACTTGGCACCGGTGGATCGAGATCTGACCCTGCATGGTGATCGCAGCCTGATTCAAAACGCGCTCATCAATCTGGCCTTCAATGCTCGCGACGCGATGCCAGACGGCGGCGCCCTGCGCATGCGTGCGAGCCTGTGCGACTTTGATTCACAGCGCGCAGCACATGCCCGGGTTGTTCCGGGGCAGTATTGTCACATTGAGGTGAGCGATACTGGTTCGGGCATCCCTATCGAATTGCTGCCAAGTATTTTCGATCCATTCTTCACCACCAAGGAACTGGGGAAGGGGACCGGTCTGGGATTGGCCGCGGTCTATGGCACCGTGGTTGAGCATGGCGGTGCGGTGGAGGTGCGTTCGGAGCCAGGGCAGGGCGCCATCTTTGATCTGTGGTTGCCGGTGGTGGACAAGGGGGCGATTGAGACAAGCGTGGTGACTGCGGGCTTATCGCCAGGCTGTGGCGTGGTTTTGGTCATCGACGATGAGGCTGACGTGCGCAGGATCACGGTGGGTATGCTTGAGGCGCTTGGTTACGACACGGCGGAGGCCGAAAACGGCGAGGAGGCGCTCGAGATGCTGCCGGATCTTGGGGCCGTAGAGGCCGTGCTGTTGGACCTGGTTATGCCGCGTTTGGGTGGGGCTGAAACCCTGGCTGGCTTGCGGGAGCGCTGCCCGGAGGTGCCGGTTGTCATCGTTTCAGGCCACGCTCGCGATACGCGCATCAATACGCTCATTGAACAGGGCGCACGTGCCTTCTTGGCCAAACCATTCCGTCTGGGGGAACTGTCGGCGGTGTTGAGTCGGGTCATTGGCGGCCTCGAGGATGCGTCAGTTTAGGCGCGCGCCTGGGCCAGGATCCCTGTCGACGTTTTTTTCAAGGCCTGCCACTCGTTGCAAGTCATTGAAAGTGTGTCGGTTGCATCCTGGGGGCGACGGCCCCATGGCGCCATGCGGATGAAGGCTGGGGCGGCCGCGACCCATTCACATTCCGCTTCCGCTATGCGGTAACCGTACTGGAGTAATCCGTGGATCCCGCTATGCTACGCCGCGGTGCCACCC
>JAQIBG010000182.1 GCA_027859175.1 Planctomycetota bacterium
CAAATGCGGCGCTCATGCACGATCGCGATCGCTTGGCCGATCGCCTCGGCCGCCTCGAAGCCGAGCGCGACCTCAACGACTTCTCCTAGCAGCCTGGTGAAATACACCAGCCTGCTAGCGTCAAGAAAACCTTGGGCGACCTGCAGTAGCTATTTTCCAAGGTTTTCTTAAGGCGACTCTTTACCCAGGAGGGTCTACGGCCCCCCTTCAACCCCGCGCTAAAACCAAGCGCGGCTTAGCCGGCGTAGATGCCACCAAGAGATGCGACACCCGCAAGGGCTTGTCGGCGCGGGCGCATCGCCACCATGTTGCGCGTGGCAAAGAAGACCCGAGTGACTTTGGCGGAGATCGCGCACGCGGCAGGGGTATCAGTCCCCACGGTGGCGCGCATCTTGGCCGGCGGCAACAAAGAGACCTGGCCCAGCGCGGCAAAACGTGCTGAGAAGGTGCGTACGATTGCGCGCGAGTTGGGCTACCGACCCGACCACAGCGCTCGTTCACTGGCCTCGCGCCGTAGCGATTGCGTCGCTTTGGCCTTCGGCGCCGAGGAGCCCCTGGTGGCGGGCTTGTACGCGCCTGTGTTCCAGCACGCCATCGCTGAGCTGGCCCAACGCGGCTATGACCTGCTGCCGGTGCGGATCATCGGCAGTGAAGACCAGTGGTCGCGCAAATTGATCGACAACCGCGTGGCCGGTATCTTAGTGATGCAGCCGGTTCCTGAGGCCTTGGCCGACCTAGTTGAGCATTACGACATCCCGAGCGTGTTGATCAACATTCACCATGAGCGACTCAGCGCGCCGCAACTGCTGTTTGACGACGCTGCGGGCATGGATCAGGCGGTGGGCCATTTGCACGAGTTCGGCCATCGTCACCTCGTGTACCTGAATAGTGTGTCCGATGATCCTGACCAAGGTCACTATCACCTTGCCGCCCGGCGTGACGCCTTCATGGCCAGTTGCCAGCGCTTCGGCATCACGGGTGTGGTTGATAGTGGTACGGTTGGTGATCTGCTCGAGCGCCTTGACCCACAGGTCAAAGGTGTGATTTGCCGAACCGACGACCAGGCCGTGAACCTGATCCACAGCTGTCACCAGCGTGGTATTGGGGTGGGCACCGATCTGAGCATCATCGGATTCAATGATGAGGCGATGGCTCAGCAGGTGTACCCGCGGCTGACCTCGGTACGGGTGCCAATTCGACAGATGGCGCACCGGGCTATCGACTTGCTCCTGACGGCCGTTGAGTCAGACACACTTCCAAAGGCTGGCGTTGAATACCTGCCAGAAACCTTGCAAGCGCGGGCCTCAACCGGCCCTGTCCCAAGCTGAGGGCCGTGATGGTCAATGTCATGTCGTGGCTGGTGACACTTGTGGCCGGCGCCGAGGCCACAGCGCCAGCTGTGATGGCTGCAACGGCCAATAACGCCGCGTCGTCAACACCCGATGCTCCCGATGTCCTTGCCCCTGATGCGCTTGCAAGCACGCCCGTGGCCCCCGTTGACGCGAGCCCCGACGAGGTGCTGAACCTTGGCCCCAAGGCCTGGGACATGCTTACCAGCACCGAGGGCATCGTTCGCTTCGTGGTTTTGGTGACGGTTGAGATTGCTGTGGTGGTGCTGTTGGCGGTGACCATCGGCATGCTGGCGTCGTTTGTGCTGCGGCGCTTTGCCGCCATGACCAGCGTGGAGTCGGTTCAAGGGCGCCTAGCCGGCGTGGGCCGAACGCTGCGACGCACTTTGGCCATAACCGCAACCCTGCTGATCTTTGCCGCACTTGGGTACGACCTGTTTGTCGTTTATCAGGGCCAAGACGCCGTGACCGCCACCATCGAACAAATTCGCGAGGTGCCACGCGACGCCTGGCTGGCTTTGGGCTTTGCCTGCGCGCAGGTGCTGGGCGTGGTTATTGCGGCGGTGGTGTTCAATCGCAGCCAGCGCCGTGCCCTGGTGTGGCTGGAGGCCAAGGTCAATGCGTGGGATAAAGTTGAGGCGAACGACAAGAGCCTCAACGCCTTCTGCACTTCCTTGGCCAATGTATTAGCCAACACCGCGTGGCTGTTGGTGTTGTGGTTTGCGGTGACGCGCCTGCCCTTGCCAGACAGCTTCGAGAGCGTGTTGCTGCGTGGCATCACGATTTACCTGACCATTGCGGTGGGGCTCTTGGTGGTGCGCATCACCGCTGTTGTGGTGGAGACGATTGACGCGCTCAGTCGTCGGGTAACCGCCGACACCGCGTATCAGTCGTATTATGACCACCTGCGCTCCTTGGTGCCCTTGTTGCGGCGCTGCGTTGAATACGCCCTATGGCTGGCCGTGGGCACCTTGGTGCTGTACCAGCTTGAACCGATTGCAGCCTTGGCCGCTTGGGGGCCACGCCTGATGCAGGCGATTGGCGTGTTTTTCATTGGGCGCGTGGTGGTGGCGCTTGGCTTCTTGCTCATCGGCAACGCCATGGTGGGCGACCCCACCATCAGCGACACCGAGCGTCGGCGCCGCCAGACCATCGAGCCTTTGGTCAAGGGCGCCTTCAAGTCGGTGGCGTATTTTATCGCCTTTGTGCTGATGCTGGCGGTGTTGGGCTTCAACCCGCTGCCGTTCCTGGCTGGCGCCGGTATAATCGGTGTGGTGATTGGCTTGGGTGCCCAACCCTTGATCAACGACGTGGTGTCTGGCTTCTTCATTCTGTTTGAGAACCTGTACCTGGTTGGCGATTTTATCGAGGTCGGCTCAATTCGCGGCACCGTTGAGGCCATCGATTTCAGGACCACGCGGATTCGCGACGTGGCCGGTAATCTGCACATTGTGCGCAACGGTGATCTGCGCGAGATTGCCAATTACTGTAAGGGCTTCACCCACGCCGTGGTGGACGTGAAGGTGCCCTACGACAGCGACATCAAGCGTGTGTTCGCTGAGCTCGAAGCGGCCGGCGCCGATCTGGCCGCGCAGCACACATCGGTGCAGGGCGTGTTGGAAGTGCGCGGCGTGATGGCCTTTGACGACGATGGCCTCGAAGTCCGCACGGTCACCAAGGTAGAACCGGCAACCCACTTCGCCGTCGCAGCCGCGCTCCGCTTGATCATTCTCGAGCGTTTCGCCGCCGCTGGCATCGCCATGGCCGGCGAACGCATGCTGGTGACCTTGCGGCAGGAGAGTTGATAGGTCCTGGGTTTCGGGTCCTGGTACGCCTGCATGCATGCAGGCTTAGGCGCGGGGCGGCTGCCCCGTACCCCGCCCAGTGGGCTTGGTCGTGGTATTTCCTGGCTGTTCCTGCGACCCAAGCGCCGCTATGCGCGTCCTAGGACCTAGGACCTGCACAGCTGAAGCGCCTTGTGTTTTGTGGTGCGCGAGGAATCTGAGCGCATGAGCGACGAGGACAAGATCATCGCCTTTCCGGGCGTCGGTGATGCCGGCGATCAGGAGCAGGCACGCGGTGAAGAAGACATCTCCGTGCCGGGCACTGGCACGGTGGGTATTCCAGGCCTGACCGCCGACCAGGAGAAGGCAGTTCAGATCGTTCTGTCGGGCATGAGTTTCGTGTGCGTTGGGATCAAGGCGGCCGGTGACGGCGCCGACTTCTTCACCGCTATCCATGGCAAGCGTGAAGACCTGCGTGAAGCTGGGCCCCATCTTGGCGGCGTGATCGATCGCGCCTTCGAGCGCCGCGACGTCGACTGATCTACCACGCCTCCTGCAGCTTGCGGGGGGGGGCGTGGCTAGCGGCGAGCGTCGGCCGGCCGCAGCTCAGTCGAGTTCGTGCGGATGCTCAAGCTGGTAGGCGATGTGGTGGAGTACCGCCGCCGCGCCCGCGCCATCGCCGATGCGATGATCGAAGGTCAAGGTCAGCTCGCATACCTTGCCGCGGCCCCAGGTGCCGGCGGTTGGGTCCCAAATGGGAACCAAGTCGGGTTTACCGATGCCAAGAATCACGCTGTGATCGGGCGGCGGAATCGGAATCGCCCAGGTAATTTTCAAGGTGCCGTAATTGGTGACGGTGGCCACGGCGCGTTCGTTGGCGCCGCTGTGCACGTGTCCGTCATCGAGGGCATGGCTGTGGGTTTCTGCTAGCTCGCCCAAAGACGTGGTGTCGGCGTCGCGCAGCATCGGCAACACGATGCCGTCGTCTTGCTCTTTGGCGATGGCGATGTGGAAGCGCTTGGGCTCCATCAACTTGGTGCCAACCAAACGGCAGGCTAGGCGCGGATCGCGTGCGAGGGCAACGCCAAGAGCCTTGGCGCCATAGATGGTCAAACTCGGACGACCCGGCACCGAGCGGCGATGCTCCAGCAGGGGGCCGAGTTCGATGCGGCGCGCCACGGTGGCGAGCGGGCGGTGCCAGCTGCGGCGCATGGCATCAGCCACCGCAAGACGCATCGCCGGCGCCTTGTTGGCGTCGAGTTGGTCGAGCTCGGCTAAGAACTGTTCGAGGTCGTCGGCGGTTACCCGGCCGCCGCGCCCGGTGCCGGGAACAGCCGCCAGGTCGGCAGCTGACAGGCCGAGTTCGTTGAGGCGCGCGCGTAGCCGCGGCGAGTAGTAGCCAGCGCCGGTGATCGCCACCGTGGGTGCCGGCGCTACTGCGGTGATCGGTTTCACCGACGTGGCCGCCGGGGCATCTGGGCTTGCAGTCTTGGTGGCCGAACCGGCACCGTCAACTTCGAGCCAGCCGATCTGGTCGCCCACTTCCAGTTCATCGCCGGGCGCCGCGCTGAATTCACACAGTACGCCATCACTGGGCGCGGCCACGGTGAGCACCGCCTTGGCGGTTTGCACCTCGGCCAGGTCGTCACCACGCTTGACCGTGGCGCCTTCTTCAACCAGCCACTCGACTAACTCGGCGGTGGCAACGCCTTCGCCGAAACGGGGCAGCGGAATGGGCTCACGAGCCATGGTCAAAACCTCACGGTTTGGATGACGGCGGCCACGATGTCGGCCGCTTGTGGGCGATGGGCCGCCCACAGGGAGGGATGGAACGGGATCGGCGTGTCGAGCGACGACACCCGCACTGGCGGGGCGTCGAGCAGGCCAAAGCCGTGCTGCGCAACCAGCGCCAATAATTCGGCGGCAACACCACCGAAGGGGAAGTCTTCTGAGGCGACCACGAGGCGCCCGGTACGGCTGACCGAACCGAGCACGCCATCGCGCGGCAGTGGGCGCAGGCAGCGCAGGTCGATAACCTCGATCTCAATCCCGTGTTCGCGCGCCAACACGTCGGCCGCGCGTAGGGCATCGTACAGCATGGCGCTCCATGCCACCACGGTGCAGTCGCGGCCATGGCGCCGAATCGCGGCTTCGCCGGCGGGTAGCGCGGAGGCGAGGTCTGGGTTGAAGCTGTCGTCGCGAACCTGCTCGTATAAATATTTATGTTCGCAGAAAATCACCGGGTCATTGCTGGCGATGGCCTGGCGCAGCATGCAGTAGGCATCGTCGACCGTGGCCGGCGCAAATACCACCATGCCGGGGTGGTGGCCGAGCCAGGCTTCCGCCATCTGCGAATGGAACGGCCCGCCGCCGGGAGTGCCGCCAACCGGAAGGCGCGCGGTGAGCGGGCACGGCTTGCCGGTGCGCCAGTAGGTAGTGCCGGCGTGGTTGACCAACTGGTTAAAGGCGATGGTGGCGAAGTCGGCGAACTGGAACTCGATGACCGGGCGCATGCCCTCCATCGCGGCACCGATGGCCATGCCAGCGATGGCGTCTTCACTGATTGGAGCATTGATGACGCGGTCGCCGTAGCGGTCTGACAGGCCCTTGGTGATTTTAAACGCACCACCAAACGAGCCGGCCACGTCTTGGCCGTAGATGAACACGTCGTCGTCGTCGCGCAGGGCGTGATCAAGGGCGAGGCGCAGGGCGCCGGCGTAGCTGGTGGCGCTCATGGGGCAGCCTCCAGGCCGGGCCAGCTCTCGCTCCAGGCCTGCCAGTCTTCCTGCGCTGGTTCGGCATCGGGCTCGGCTTCAACCGTGGCTAGCGCGGTGTCGATGGTGGTGGTGATCACTTGCCGCCATTGATCCCACTCGCCCGCAGCGAGGATGCCGTCGGCCACGGCCTGTTCGGGGCCAAAGCTGAGGCAATCGCGCGCGGCCTCGCGTTGCGCGGCGTCCATATAGGCGCCGTCGTCGTGTTCGCCGTGACCGCACAGCCGCAGCAGCTTGCCGACCACCAACTGGGCTTGGCCAGTTTCGCGCGCGGCCGTGATGGCGCCGGCCATGGTTGCCAAGGCCGCCTTGGGGTCGGTGGCGTCGCAATGGTGGCCCGGAATGCCGTAGCCTTCGGCGCGCTGAACTAGGTCGTCGCAGGCAAAGGCGCAACTGTTGGGCGAGGAATAGCTGTAGCCGTTATTGGCCACCATCACCACCAGCGGCAGGCGATGCACGGCAACGGCATTGAGCGCTTCGTGGGTCGCGCCACAGGCCATGGCGCCATCGCCAATAGCGGCCAGGCCAACGCTGCCGCTGGCACCACGCAGACGGCGCGCCAGCAAGATGCCGGCGGCGGTGGGGAGCATGGCGCCGAGGTGGCTGATCATCGGCAAGATGCCCTGCTCAAGCGAGCCGCGGTGGATGTTGCCGTCGCGACCGCGCATCGCGCCGCTGCGCTTGCCGAGGTAGGTCCGCAGCACCTCTTCCACCGTCTCGCCAAAGGCGAGGCGGCCGGCCATATCACGAATCAAGGGGGCAAACACGTCACCCTTTTGCAGGCAGCAGCCGCCGGCGGCGCTGAACGCTTCTTGGCCGAAGCCGAGGTACACGCCGCCGTGAATCAAACCCTGGCGGTACAGGGATCGCAGGCGCTCTTCGAGCAGGCGCCCGTTCAGCATGGCGCGTAAATGCGTGCGCCGTAGCTCGTGCCCCAAGTCTGTCACTGTACTGTCCATGCTCGTGGCCGCTTGCACCTGAACCTCGCCCTGCGAAAGGCGCCGTTGTAGCCGCCGTTGAAGCCGAGGCCCCAAAGGTGACAGGAAGCGTGGCATTGTGGGCAGCGGGTCCGCATGGGAACCCCCTTGTCGGGGTCGGCGGGCACCAGTGCGCAGCCAGCAACGAGCCCCACCGTATGCCCGAAGGGGCTGCGGCTCAAGCGCTTGGTTGTGGCGTAATATGTGGCACTATGACCAGCATGGGCGAGCAGCCGATCACGGTGCGCAGTGCCTTCGCCCGCGAGGCGCGGGCCCAATTAGACGTCAAACCCCACAGCCACGGTATGACCCAGTGGTATCACTGCGTGTCGGGCGGGATGACGGCCTCAATTGACGGCGTGCTGTTTGGTTTGCGGGCTGGCGACTCGGTGTTGGTGCCGCCTCATGCGCAGCGCGCACTGTGGCGCAGCGGCCGACCGCCAACCTACATTGTGGTTCTGTTCTATGATCGCGGTTTGGGCTTGGCTGGTATTCACAAGCGCCTGCTGGGCCTGACCGAGGAGTTGGTGCCGGATCGACAGGCTCTGCTCCGAGAACTTGGCGGCCTGGGCGACCCAGATTCAAATTGGCTGGTGGAAGCCATCGTCACACGGATTTTGATCGGTCTGCGCCGCGAAGCCGAGCAGGCCGATGCCCAAGAACCGCGTCGGCGTTATGTCGACAGCCGCGACGAAGCCGCCCGCCGCGCGCTGGTGCAGCAAGTGGAGGCGGTGATGAAGCGCAACCTCGCGCACAGTCTGCGGCGCGAAGACATCGCCGAGCTCGTCAACATATCGGCCCCGCATTTGGCCCGCCTGTTCAAGCAGGCGACCAGCAAAACCCTGCACACGCGCATGACCGAACTCCGCATGGCCCAAGCCGCGTCGCTGCTTCACGACTCAACCCTTACCATTTCGCAGGTCGCTGGCGAGGTGGGTTTCGGCTCCTTCAGCCACTTCACTAAAGCCTTCCGCAGCGCCCACGGCGTGACGCCCTCCGACTACCGCAAGCAGGCGCTCGACTAGAAAGTAGATTAGCAGGAGGGAGTTGAGGGAGTTGAGGTCCGAGTGAGGGGAGAATTGTTAGGCGTTTCACCCGCTCTGCACCAACGCAGGGAGCGAGCGAGAATGCCCGCTCCACCGCGTTGATGCGTGGGCCGTATTTGTGC
>JAQIBG010000261.1 GCA_027859175.1 Planctomycetota bacterium
GCTGTCTGAAAGATGAATGGCAATAGATGGTCGTCCCACAGTGCCCATAGCGTCTCCTTGCAAAAGAAGACGCCAGGGGCCTCTAGATCTTACAGTTATTTATGGGACATGGCACTAGCGCGCTTGGCGGGTTTCCTTACGGCCTTTTTTCAGTGGAAGAATTCGAAGTGTTGTGGGCGCAGGATGCGCAGGTCTTTGAGTTGAAGGCTCGTGCCGTGTTCGGGGCCCATCTGGAGGCGGAGCATGCGCAGTTCGAGGCCTGGCGGTATGCCCTCGGAGCCCGTGATGGTGGCAAATGCGCGCAGCGGCAGGCGCCGCGTGCGCCATGCACTGCCGTCTGGGTCGGGCTCGTCCCAAGATGCGTGAAAGCCGCCCAGGTCGAGGCAGTCGAGGTAGGCTCCAGACCATCGTATCGGGCCGCTCCAGCGGTAGGTGAAGACGATTACTTCGTCACCGCGTAGGCGTAGGAGGGGGCGTTCGTCGGGTGTCTTGATGTCGATTGTGGTGGCATTTATCTCTGGTTTGGGGTCTGGGCTGCTGTGCAGCGCGCCATCGACCAGCGTGAGGGCTTGGAGCCATGGGCTCGCGGCGGGATCATTGGCGTCGACCCGTAGCACTTCCTCACGTGCATCGAAGGGCACCGTGCTGCCGTCGGTACCGAGCAGCATCGATTGATGTTCGGTGAGGAGTCGTGGCGCGGCCCCATTGTTGCCTTCGCGCACACTTACCGAACCGGCTTCGATAACGGCTAGGCTGTGCTCGGGGTGGAGTTGCAGGGCGACTTGGCTTGCTGGCTCGAGGGTGAATGTGGCTGTGGCAATGTGGAGGCTTGGCGCTGATCCGGCCGCGTTGCGGGTCATGCGGCAGGCACCCTCTAGCAGAACCAGGTCGTCGCTCGGCTGGTCGCCCAGGCGCAAGGCGCTGCGTTGCTGCAAAGCAAGTTGCCAACCTGGGCCGCTGATGTGCAGTTCGCGATTATGGCTGCGGACCTCGCCGCCGCCGGCCCGAGCGACACCGTCAATCACGGTGACGCCATCCGTGTGCGCCGCGCTGCGCTGTCGAAGTGTGGTAATCAGCAGCGCCACGGCGACGCCGACCGCAATGACCGCGGCCAGGCGCAAGCCAGCGCGTGTGCCAGCACGGCGGCGTTGCGAACGACGGCGCGTGCCAATGCGTCGGCGCAATGCGCGCAACTGGGGCTCGCCATCCTGCGTGGCGACAAGGCGGGTGCGTAGGCTACGTAGCAGGGCCTCATCGCTGACCGGGTTCGCCGCGGTGGCGAGCGCGGCAATGAAGGCGAGTTCATCTTGCACCGCCGGATCATGTTGCGCCGCGGCGCAGGCGGCCCGCTCCTCTGGTGGCAGGGGGTCGCCGCGCAGGCCCTGGCGTACGCGGTGCAGGCGCACCATCAGGGTGTTGCTGGTAATCCCAAGCTGGGCGGCCAATTCCATGATCGGCTGTTCGGTGGCATAGCGGCGGTCGACTAACTCGCGAGCATGGGCCGGCAGTGTCTCCAGGCAGCGTTGCAGTTGGCTGATGGCGTGCTCATCCCAAAGGCTCTCGTGGACTGGGGCGTCTTCGGGCTCGCGCTCTCCAAGGGGCACGGCGCCACTGCGCCGTTGGCGTTTGAGGTGCAGGTACATGCGGTTGCGGCAGATCACGCGCATCCACGGCAGCACCGGCCGACCAGCTTGGTAGGTGTGCAGGCCGTTGAGGATGGCGACGAAGGCATCCTGGACCACGTCGAGGACGTCGTCTGTGTTGGCGAGGTGGCGCGCGACCTGGGCCCGCAGGGTCAATTGATGGCGCAGGAACAGGCTTTCTAGGGCCTCCTGGTCGCCCGCACAGGCACGCTCTGCCAATTCTTCATCGCTCGGCATATCCTGTTCTAGTTCCAAGTCGCGATCGCCTTACCTGATTTTTCGACCGGGCGCCGGTAAGCCTCGTGGCGATCGTATCCGACCGGCTGCCTGATGGGACGAGGCGATGACTCTATCTGCGTGTGGCTCTGATTCAGGCGGTGTTTGCGCTCCCTGCTTCTCTCTCTGATGCATTGTTGACCATCTCTTTTGCCGCAGGTAGTGCGGTTTTCGGGACCGTGACGAGATGGTGGTGAGACATGATTCCTAAGTCTGGTTCGATCGATAGGCGCCAGTTTCTGACCTGGGCCGGAGTGGCTGCCCTGGGGCTGCTTGCGGGGAGTCGCTTGTATGCCGATCCGCCGGGTGATTCCGCGGGGCGCTTCCTGTTTGTTGAGGCCGAGGGCTTCACCGATCGCGGCGGTTGGGAGTTGGACCAGCAATCGATGGATCAGATGGGCTCGCCTTATCTGTTGGCGCATGGCTTGGGGGTGCCGGTGCGCGATGCGGTGACGCAGGTCACATTTCCAGGTGCTGGCCGCTATCGCGTGTGGGTGCGCACCAAGGATTGGGTCGCGCCGTGGAATGCACCGGGTACGCCGGGCCGCTTTCAATTACTGATCGATGGGCAGGCCCTGCCTGAGACTTTCGGCACCAAGGGGGCCGCGTGGCACTGGCACGATGGTGGTACAGTGACGCTTGGCGCCGAAGCCGAATTGGCTCTCCACGATCTCACTGGTTTTGAAGGGCGCTGTGAGGCCATCCTGTTTTGTGCTGACCTAGCCTTTGAGCCGAGCAATGAGGTGGCGGCTCTAACTGCCTTCCGCAGGCGTTTGCTCGGGCTCCCCGACGCCCCTGAGGACGGCGGCAGCTATGATCTGCTTGTGGTTGGCGGTGGTCTCGCGGGGACTTGCGCCGCGCTCGCTGCCGCGCGCGGCGGCTTGCGTGTAGCACTGGTGCAAGATCGACCGGTTCTCGGCGGAAACGGCAGTTCAGAGGTGCGCGTGTGGCCGCAGGGCAGTATTCAACAAGAGCCATTTCCCCACCTGGGCGATATGGTAGCCGAACTGATTCCGGCAGATGAGCAACGCGGCATGAATGGCGCTGCCGCACCACTGTTTAACGACACGCGGAAGCTCGCGGTGGTAGACGCGGAGCCGCGTCTGACGGTATTACTTGAACATCGGCTCATGACGGTTGATGCAGTTGACCAACATATTCGTTCTGTGGTGGTCCAGAGTACCGTATCTGCCCGTCAACAGCGTCTCCACGCGCGCCTGTTCGCCGACTGCAGCGGCGACGCAAAGATGGGGTATCTCGCTGGGGCAGACCATGAATACGAGCTGGATAAGCCGCTCATGGGTAGTTCTAACTTATTTAGCGTGCTTGATGCAGCTGATCCGCAGCAGGTTTTGGCCTGTGAGTGTAAAGACAAGGCAGCGCTGGCGATGGCCACCGCCGAGGGGCGGGTAGCGCAGCCCTTCCCGCGTTGTCCGTGGGCGCTCGATCTCACCAACAAGCCATTCCCAGGCCGAGGGAAGTTCGGTAACGGTCGCGACAATCTGTCGAAATTCGAGCGCCAATGGTATTGGGAAAGCGGTTTTGATAAGAACCCGATTGCCGACATTGAATTGATCCGAGATCATAATTTCCGCGCCATGTACGGCGCGTGGGATGCGCTCAAAAATGTCGACGGTCTGTACCCCAATCATCGCCTCGGTTGGTCAGCGTTTATCGCTGGTAAACGTGAGTCGCGACGCTTGCTCGGCGATGTGGTGTTGGATGGCAAGCATTTCATGGATGGGCTTGCGTGGGATGATGCCGCTTTCCCTTGCTCCTGGCACATTGATCTGCATTTCCCCAACAAGCGCTACGCGGAGGGTTTTGCCGGCAATGAATTCGTCTCCGACTTCACACGCGGCAAAGACTACCGCTACCAGGGCATCTACTGGGCACCGTATCGCTGCCTGTATAGCCGCAACGTGAGCAACCTGTTCATGGCCGGGCGCGATATCAGCGTCACCAAGTCGGGTCTGGGTGCCGTCCGCGTGATGCGCACCTGCGGTATGATGGGCGAGGTGGTTGGCAAAGCGGCGGCGATCTGCATCCGTCACGGCACCGAGCCCCGCGCGGTTTACCACCAGCATCTCGCCGAGTTGCAGGCCGCCCTGCGCGAACCGGGGGCCGCGCGCGTAGAGTAGCGGTCGATCTGAGGGTGGGCCGAATAGCCGGACCGTGGCAGTGCACCTCAGCGCCGCCTTGGCGTACCCATAGAAATTCAGCAGGACTCGTTTGGGCAGACTGTGCAGAATAAGAAAGGCCTCGGAAAGCAGTGCTTTCCGAGGCCTTTCACAATACGGGCGAGAGGACTTGAACCTCCACCTCCGAAGAGACAGGAACCTAAATCCTGCGCGTCTGCCAATTCCGCCACGCCCGCTTGCTGATTTTAAATGGTGTCAGAATTCCTTCGACACTTTGAAATACACCTCGTTGCCGGGCTCGTTGTATTCGAGTTCGTCGGCCATGCGGGTGATCATTTGGAAGCCGAGGCCGCCGAAGCCGCCGCTTTGATAACGTTGCCGGGCGGCTTCTGCGGCGCTGAGGCCGCGCACCTTGTCGATGATCGACTTGTGATCGAAGCCGGTGCCCTCGTCGCAGATCTGGAGACTGACGGTTGGGCCTTCATCACGGTAGTGAATGGTGATGGCTTTGGACTCGTCGTACGCGTGGCCGTGACGGTGTGCGTTGAGGATCAGTTCTTTGGTGCAGGTCATGAAGGCTTCGACCTTCATCTCGTCCATGCCGCTTTGGCGAATCAGGCGCGCCAGGAATTGCTGGGCCTGATCGATGAAGCGATCTCGTGACGGGATGGAAAAACTGATCCTGTTGCGCAGGGCCGGGTCTTTGGTGGTGAGGTAGAACAGGTCTTCGGTTGCGAAGTTGTAGATCTCACCGGGGCCTTCGTCGTCGCCGTCAACATTTGACAACAATTCGTCGAGTCGATTGGTGGCTTGGCGTTGGGCACGTTGATCGATGACCTTGAAGCGCAGGGGGCCAACGGTGACGGTATCGTTGTGCTGCAATTCGCTGCGTAGCACATCGCGCCCGTTCACGAAGATGTGGGCGTTGTCGTTCCCGACCTCCACTTCGATCGCGCCTTCGGTTGCGAAGAAGCGCGCGTGGGTGTCGTCGAGCTCAGCGTGCTTGGCGCGGATCTTGCAGCCTTCGCCCGAGCCTACGGTCAGGTCGTCAACGACCCGGATCCGCTTGCCCTTGAGCTGGCTGTTCATGACCTCGAGAACGAACATCCAGTCGCTTCTCCCAATGCGCCAAGTTCCATGTCTGTGACCAGCATTGGTCACAGTAAGCGCGGACGCCCACTGTGTGAATGCCGCGCCGTGAAGCAAGGATCAGCCGGTGCTGTGGCCCCGCAAGGCCCTGCTAGCGCGTCCCTTGCAGACTATGGGAATGGGTGGTTAAGAGCTCGCTGAAGGCGACTGCTGCGCGACTCCGGTGCGAATCGGGCCGCTCGAGCAGGAGTACACTGCGTCGTGGGGTGGGGTCAGTGAGCTCGACCGGGCGCAGATCGGGATCGCTCGGGCTCAGGTAACCCAACGGCAGGATGGTGATGCCGAGGCCGGCCCGCACCGTTTCGCGCAGGGCTTCGCCTGAGGCCAAGGCGAGGCGGCGCTGGGGGGCAAAACCGGCGGCGGCGCAGGCCTCTTCGATCACACGGCCGGTAAAGCTGTCGGCGGGCACCAGGGCCAATTCGCGACTGGCGAGTTCGCGCAGAGCCACGCTACCGCGCGCGGCGAGCGGGTCATCGCGCCGGACGATTGCCACAAACCGTTCTCGTAACAGCTGATGCGTGCTGAGGCCGGCCAGCGCAGAAGCCGGTGCACCGGCTACAACGGCGAGGTCGATCTCGTCTCGGTGCAGGGCTCGTGCCATCTCTGTGCCCTGGAGGGTTTCGAGCCGCAGGGTCACCTGCGGGTGGGTGGCGGCGAACCGGGCCAGCACTGGCGGCAGCAGTGTGAGGTTGAGGCTCTGGATCGAGCCGAGGCGCAAGGTGCCGGTAATCTCGGCGCTGCCACTGTGGTGCAGGCGCTCGCTGAGTTCATCCGACAGATTCAGCAGGCGGCGCGCCTGCTCGAGAACCACCTCGCCCATGGGTGTTGGTCGCAACTCCTTGCCGCGGCCGCGGATTAGCAGGGCGTGGCCGCTTTGCTGCTCGAGCCGATGCAGGGCATGCGACAGGGTTGGCTGAGCCACGTGGAGACGTTCAGCGGCGCGCGACATGCCGGAGCAGTCACAGCAGGCTACAAAGTAGCGCAGATCACGGAGGTGCAGGTCGTCGCTCATCCCATATTCACAATATGAATGATAAGTATCACGATAAATCACTTTGCGCAATGATCAGCTAGCCATGATCCCAGCTCTTATCTCTGGGGCTTGAGCCCCCGCAGGGCCACGCGCCTCTGCCAGAAAGGATCCGCCATGAGCGAGCGCACCTTGTTTGACAAGGTCTGGGATGCCCACGCCGTCCGTCAGTTGCCATCGGGCCAGACCCAACTCTTCATCGGCCTGCACCTGATCCACGAGGTCACCAGTCCACAGGCCTTCGCGATGATGCGCGAACAGAACCTGCCGGTGGTGTACCCCGAGCGGACCGTCGCCACCGTCGACCACATCGTCCCGACCGAAGACCAGAGCCGGCCCTATGCCGATGGCTTGGCCGAGGAGATGATGCAGGCGATTGAGCGCAACACCGCCGAGACCGGCGTGACCCTGCACAATGTGGGCTCGGGCAACCAGGGCGTGGTTCACATCGTGGCACCCGAGCAGGGCCTGACCCAGCCCGGCATGACCGTGGCCTGTGGCGACAGCCATACCGCTACCCACGGCGCCTTCGGCGCGATCTCGTTTGGCATCGGCACCTCGCAGGTGCGCGACGTGCTGGCTACGCAGACGCTGTCGATGACGCGTCTCAAGGTGCGTAAGATCGAAGTCAACGGCGAGCTCGGCTCGGGCGTCACCGCGAAAGACGTGATCTTGCACATCCTGGCCAAGCTGGGCGTGAAGGCTGGCGTGGGCTTTGCCTACGAGTTTGCCGGCTCCACCATTCATGACCTGTCGATGGAAGGCCGCATGACGGTCTGCAATATGGCGATCGAAGGCGGCGCGCGCTGCGGCTACATTAACCCTGATCACACCACCTTTGAATACATCAAGGGCCGCGATCACGCGCCCAAGGCCGACAAGTGGGACCAGGCCGTGGCGTGGTGGCAGTCTATCGCCAGCGACGCCGACGCCGTATACGACGACGTGGTGGTGTACAACGCCGCCGACATCGAGCCCACCGTCACCTGGGGCATCACCCCGGGCCAGGGTCTCGGCGTGAGCCAGAACATCCCCGACGTAGATGCCTTTGAAGCCGACGACGAACCGCTGGTGCGTGAGGCCTATGCCTACATGGACCTGCAGCCGGGCCAGCCCATCGCCGGCGTGCCGATTGACGTGGCCTTCATCGGCTCGTGCACCAACGGTCGGATTGAAGACCTGCGTGCCGCCGCCGCCGTGTGCCAGGCCCATGGCGGCACGGTGCCGGTATCGGTCAAGGCCTTCGTGGTGCCCGGTAGCGAGCGCGTGAAGGTGGTGGCCGAGGCCGAAGGTCTGCATGAGATTTTCACCAAGCACGGCTTCGAGTGGCGTGAAGCGGGCTGTTCGATGTGCCTGGCGATGAACCCCGACAAGCTGTCGGGTCGTCAGATCTCGGCCAGTTCGAGCAACCGCAACTTCAAGGGTCGTCAGGGTTCGCCCACCGGGCGCACCCTGTTGATGAGCCCGGCGATGGTCGCCGTGGCTGCGCTCGAAGGCAAAGTCACCGACGTTCGCACGGTAACCAAGTAAGGAGTCAGACATGGCACAGAACATCACCGCCATCGCCGGTCGCGGCGTCCCCGTGCGCGGCAACGACATCGATACCGACCGCATCATCCCGGCGCGCTTCCTGCGTTGCGTGACCTTTGATGGCCTCGGCGAGCACGCGTTTGAAGACGACCGCCTGCAACTCAAGGAGCAGGGTAAGACCCACGCCTTTGACGACGCACGTTTCCAGGGCGCCAAAATCTTGGTGGCCGGCGCCAACTTCGGCTGCGGCAGTTCGCGCGAGCACGCGCCGCAGGCGATCATGCGTTGGGGCGTGGAGGCGATCATCGGCGTGAGCTTCGCTGAGATCTTCTTCGGCAACAACGTCGCCCTCGGCGTGCCCTGCCTCACGGCAAGCGCCGCCGAAGTAGAAGCGCTGCAGAGCGCGATTGAAGCCGATCCGAGCTTGGAGATGAGCATCGATGTGGCGGCGGCTACCGTCAGCTACGCCGGCACCACCCTCCAGGCCGCGATTCCCGATGGCCCCCAGCGGATGTGGACCACCGGCCAGTGGGATGCCACCGGGCAGCTGCTCGATGGCGCCAGCGAAGTCAAGAAAGTGGCTGCGAGCCTGCCGTATATTAGTTGGTAGACAGGTACGAGTTTTGAGCCTGAGGGGGGCCCTGCGGCAGATGAGCCGCGGGGCTTCTTGCGTCTGGGGGGTGG
>JAQIBG010000265.1 GCA_027859175.1 Planctomycetota bacterium
CAGCCACCGCCTGCGCCGCGGCCGCCAGCGCCGCCGGCAGGTCGCGCGGACCAACATCGGCCACCGGCGCGCTCATCGCCTGCTTGCTCATTTCACCGTGTTCAGACGTGGCGCGGGCACTGTCGACCAGATCACGCGCTGCGGCCAACTGCTCAGGCAAGGCTTGATGCGCCTGTGTCATCGCCGTGCCCAGTGCATCGGGCGCCTTTGGTGGTGGCGTTGCCGCCAGAGCCGCCATGCGAGCGGCGACCGAATCTTCGGCGGCAGCAAAGGCCGCCACCGCTGCCCGCTCCTCGGATTCGGCCTGCCGCAAGGCTTGGTCTAATGCCTCCAGCCGCTCGGCCAGCGCCAAGGCCTGGTCTGCTCTGCGTAAGCGCTCGGCGCTATCACCGGCCGCTAATCGCTGCAACTCACTGAGCGCGGCCGCGCGTTCGACATCGTCTTTGCCGGCAAGCCCGGCGGCCAATTCATCCAAATTCGAGTCTGGCGCCTGCGCCACGGTGTCGGCGTCAGCGTCACGCCGCGCCAACTCAGAAGCCCGATCAGTCAACGCAGTCAGCTTTTCTGGCGTCACGGTGTTTGGGTCAAGTGCTCGCACCTCTTCAGATAAGGCCGCCAACTGTGCGGCCTGCTCATCGGCGCCACGATTACGCAGCTTGGCCACACCGGCATCCATCCGTAATGGCATATCTGCAAGGGTACCGGTGTTCACCGGATCAGCCCCAAGCTCGGACCAGTCTTGAGAGGTCTGCTTCAAATCATCATCGAAGCGCGTATCGGTTTCGGCCAAGGCGCTGCGATCCATGTCCGCAATACGATTGAGCCGCCGTCGCATGCTCGAATCAAGCGGCTCCGGTCCCAGCTTAGTGAGATCGTGGACAAGGTCATAGGCACCAACATCCCGCGCCTGTTGCGCCAACTCGGCCCGTGCCAAATCGCGTTGGTGTTTGGCCAAATCTGCAGCCGCGCCGTCACCAGCACTGGCGTCGTGCAAACGCTCGCTCACCAGCACCTCGGCCGCCGCGTCGGTCAAGACCGCTGCACGCAAACGACCCTCGGTTTTAGCGAGTGCTTCGAGCTCTTTTTCAAGCACGCGCATGGTTTTGACGGCCTCGTCATAGTCGGCATCGGTATCGGTCGCGATCTGGGCAAAGGCTTTCGGCAAGGTACGATGCAAGGCCTCACGCACCGACGCGGCCGCATCCAAACTCAACAAGCGCTCTGCACTGCCCACCGCGGGATCGCGCGCACGCGCCGAGGCACTTGCCTCCATCGCTGCGAGTTGATTCGCCATCTGGGTCAACTGATCACCGAGCGCTGCGGTGCGCTCATTAGGCGATGCCGCCTTAGCTTTATCTCGCCGCAGCTGTTCCAACTCTTCGCGCAAATCTTTGCTGCGCCTCGCCAGTCGCTCCGCTTCACCAAGGGGTCGCGCCCAATCACGTCCTCGCTTGGCCAGTAATTGGCGCAAATAACGGTCGGCCTCGGCCGCGAGGTCAATAACCGCACTCACCCCAGCCGCCAAGCCGCTCAACTGGGAACGATCCAGTTCATCCAAAGCCGATTGATTGAAGCCAGCAAGCAGCTTGGCCTGCGGACGCACATCACGCACGCGGCCATTTAACTTGGGTGCCGGAGCATGACTGGCGATGCGCTCAACGCGCTGCGGAACGCCCTGCACGTCCTCGAGGTCACGCAAGGAGGCACGCACCGCGCGGTCAATCTGCTCTGGCCCGATGCGTGTCATTAATTGCGTTCCAGGAGCCTCAATGCGATGACGCAGATTGGAGCGGTCGACTTTTACGCGCTTGTCGTCGCGTTCAAACCAGCACGCCAAGAAGGCGCCTCCTGTTGCCTGGAAGTAGTCGATGCTGATTGGCTGCCACCCACTCAGGCCCGCGTCAATCGCTACGCGATATTCTGTTGGCGCTTGGCCAATCCAGGCCGTTTTGGCAAACAGGTCTTGCGAGCCAATGCGCACCTGAAGGCCGTCGTCCACCTTACCAACAAAGGTCCAGCCAGGGCCAGGCAAACGGATCTCGCCAACCCAGCGCATCGCGTAATTTTCGCCGCCTACCACTGGCTGTTGGCCATCACGCACCGCCGGCAGTGCCACGTCTTGATGCACGGGGGTCCCGGCCGGCTCAAGGCCACGGAAAATGGCGCGCTGGAGACCCGGCGCACTATCCGGCTCAACCCAAGCGCGCCACGCCTGCAACAAGGTCAAGCTACGGTCAAGGCGCGCTCCCGCGGCGGCACTTCGTCCGTGCAACAACTCGGCGTCGGTGGCGGCCTCCAATAGGCGCAGCCACGATTCGATCTCGCCCAAATTGCTGACCGCGCGGTTGACGTCATAGCTGATCTGGGCGATGCGCTGGTCTACGTCAGCCGGTGGCGTGTGGGTATCCAAGGGGTCCAAGGCCCGCGCCAAAACCTGTCGGTCGGCCTCATCCCACTCACGACACGCACCCGCGATACCAGGGGCATGGGCCTCCACCAATTCGGCACCGTATAAACCGTCCATGACCTTGGCGATCTGCGCCATGGCACGCGCAACTTCGTCTAGGGTGCTGCGCTGCACCAAAATCGTTCCGCGATGCAGCGCATGGTCTTCAAGGCGGTAGCCGAGACGCATCTCACTCCAGGCACCACGCAGTTTTTCCATGCGCTTGCGCTGGTGCGTCAGGGCTTTGAGCTGTGCCCGCAGATGCGTCAAGGCCTCTGCTGAGGCCGCCACATCTGCGCTGGTGATCAACAGTTCAAGTTGCTCGCTTAAGGAACGCTGACCGCCGCGATCGATGGCCTCGGCGAATACCGTGACCCGATCGCCGGTCCCTAATTCAAAGCGGCTCAGGTCGAGTACGGCAGAGCCCTCAAGCTGGGTCTCATCCAACCCCTGGGCCGACACCGGAATCGCGCCACGACCGCCATCGGGCGCCTCCCACACCAGCTGAACCGTGCGCAGGCCAAGATCATCCTGCGCGGTCAGGCCCATGATCACCGACTCAGCTGCGGTCACGCTGGTGGTTGCCACCACCAGTTCAACTTGTGGCGCTGCGTCGGCATGCACGGTCAGTCGCCAGCGCTCCACCGGCTCCACTGAAAGACCATCAGCCGACACCAGACGCATGCCATAGGTCACGCTGTCTTCCAACTGCCAGTCGACCACCGCTCGGCCTTGCACCAATTGCATCGGCAACTCAAGACCGGCATCGGTCACGAGATGCGCGCTGCGCACCGCCGCGCCGCTCAAGGTGGCAGTCACCGTTACGCGCGATCCAAACGGCACCTCGGCATCGCCGGCATCCTCTTCGCGCAGGCCAAGCCCGGTGTATCCAGGCGGCTGCACCCGTAATTGCACGGCTTCTACCCGCGGAGGTTCGTCGATCATGACGCGCGAAGCGGCCGACTCGGCATCCCCAGCCTGAACGCGGAACCGACACGCCTGCGTCATGCCGCGCAAACTGCGCACAAAACGGCCGTCGGCGTCTACCACCATCGGCAAGCGCTCTTCCAAACCATCGTCCCACACCACCAACAAGCTCGCCTGAGTCGGCAAGGTGCTGGATTCGGCATAGGCGGTAATCCGCAAGTCACTACCGCGGGCCAAACGCACGGTTCCAGACGGTGCCACCTGCAACGCGATCGCCGAAGGTCGCGCTAAATCAAGGCCCGGCACAGCGGCCCGCAGCAAGAACACACGGGTAGTTGGCACCGCCATGCCGATCACCACCACCAGCACGAGCGCCCCAGCAACATAAGCACGACGGCGCACCGCGGCACTCGGCTCGGCTTCAGCTGGCTCCACCCGTGCGGCCGAACTGGCGGCCAAAGCGATGGTGCGGTCGATCATCCAACTGCTAACACCGGCATCCGATTGCCGAGCCAATTCCACCGCCGCACTCAGGCCCTCATCAGGCACCAAATTGCGTGCTTCAATACGGCGCGCGATCGCCGCATCGTCGAGGCGCCGTAGCAGGTGCCGCAGGCCGAGCACTGCCAAGCACAGCCCTGCGCACAGGTACACCGCCAAACTCAGTCGACCGCGCAGCGCGATGTCGGGCAGCGCCACCCGATCGTACAGCGCCAACAACAACACGCCGGTTACGGCCACGCTGAGCGCAATCGCCATGCCGCGCAGCACAGCCAAGCTGCGGCGCCGACGCTCAACGCGAGCCAATAATTGCCGCAACACCGGCGGTATCGTGGACCCAGTACTCACGGTAAGCCCTTTCGTTTGCGCCATAGCCACTCGCCCGTCAGCAGGCCCACCACCAACAACAATATGGCGTAGCCATCCCACAAGCGCCGTGACCGCAACTCCAAACGCTCGCGCGGTTCAGCGCTGGCTACAATCTGCTCCAGCAGCAGATCCGCGTTCGCCATGTCGGCGGCAAGCCCGCCACCCGCATCCGACATCGAGCGCAGGAAGGCTGGGTCAGCGCGCAGTTCCACCGTTTCGGCGCTACGCTTGGTGCGAATAAACAGGTCACGGTGCTCGGTCAAAGCCACGTCCAAACGCGGATGGCTCGCAATCAACTCCCACTGTCCCAAGGTCAGATCATCGATCGTTGTTTGCCACAGTCCCGAGCCATCGGCTACCGGCGCCAACTCAAGACGCCGTAAATCATGGCCGTCGCCATCCAGGCTGCGCACCTCAACAACGGGCGAGCCCTCGAGTGGAATGCCATCGGCGTCTGTGGCGCGAACCCGCACTTCAACCGGGTCACCTGGGCCAGCCAGACTACGATCGAGCGCCATTTGCAGCTGCGGATCACTGCCGCGCAAGCGAGCACCCAAACCCCAGCGCAGGGCCTGCAGCCACAGCGTTTGATGAACACGATCGCCAACACGATCGCGCCAGCGCCAGGTCTCGTCGGTCCCGCAATACACAACGCGCCCAGCGCCACTGCGCATGATGGCCAATACCGGCACCGCTTCCTGATCGTCGGTGCGCAGCAACACGCTGGCCGCGGGCTTGGCACTGGTGCCACGCGCTACCCAGGTCAAAGGCGCCAAGCGTGGCCATAGTTCCACATTTAACTTCCGATCATCGAGCACACTCGTGATCGGATGGCGCATGCCGCTCTCCGACAGCACCACGCGCTTGCGCATCGCGGGGTCGTCGTCTTCATGACTCCCACGCACCGGCAATACATCGTTCAACCCGCCCAGGCTATACAATCCAGGCATGCCGCGCCGACCCGCCACCACCACCAAGAAGCCGCCGCGACGCGTGACAAACTCACCAAGATGACGCTGGTCTTCTGGGGCCAACTCGTCTGGCCGCACATCGCCAAGCACCACCACATCGAAGGCATCGAGCCCCTCTTGGTGCTGCGGCAGCAGTGAACGGTCGCCAGCGGCAAGGAGGACCTGGCGATAGCGTCGCGTTACCTCAACGCGGCGGTCGCGCTCAAACAGCGACACCAAGTAGCGGCTCTCCCAGCGCGCCAGATGATCGATGACCAAGACCCGCAAGGGGTCTTCATGCACCACGATCGCTGTGTCGGCCTGGTTGTTATCGAGACTTACCTCGGCATCAGGATCAAGGCTCAGTTCGGCGTGGGCGGCCTCGGCTCCCCAGGGTCGCAGAAAGCTGCCTGGGATTGGCCGCTGACGCGAGCCATCAGGCAGTTTCCAGGCCACCGCAACGTGATCACCACCCGTGCCCTCTTTATGCAAAACTTCAAAATAATAACGCTGTCCCTGAAGCAGCGGCACCGGCCGCGATACCTGCTGCCGACGTTGATCCCAGGCATCGGGCGGAACGTAGCTGTCGCAGCGGGCGATCAGGCCCTTTGACTCCGGTGCGTCATCGGTACCGATCCACAATTGCGCGCTGTCATCGGCCACGATAGCGAACTCGTAGTCGCCACTCTGCGGCGGCACCAACCAGCCCCGCATACGCGCGCCAAAACGATCACCAACATTGCTCGGGCTCGCCGCGCTGCCAACAATACGCTGGTTTTTGGCTTGGCCGGCAAACACCTTGGCGCTGGTCAGCGCCGCGACCTCGTTGCCACCGATGTCATCCCACTGTTCCCACAGCAGGCCCCGCTTGCCGCTCACGCCTGGGCCATCAATCAGCGGCTCGATGCGCGCACTCAATTGCATCACGCCCGCCTCTTCGGCGCGGAACTCAAAGCGTTCGATTTCCCAACGACCGGTTCCCACCACCTGACGGCGTTCGACCTCGACCCCATTGCGGGTCAGCACCAAGTCCCACGGACGGTCATCAAAACCGGTCACGCGATAGCGTACGTCCAAGCGCACCAATTCGCGCAAGTAAACCTCGCCGCTGCCGATGATCTCTGCCACCGCAGCATCGCGCGGCTGAGACGGATCGCCAATCACGAGAGAATGCACCGCAATGCCACGCGCCCGCAGCGCACGCGCCACCGGGCTGGGGTCGCCGCCGGTGGTTGCTCGGCCGTCGCTGATCACCACCACACTGGTGTGATTGTCGACCTGTACTTCTGTCAACTGGCGCAGAGCTCCCGTTACATCGGTGCGCATTGCCAGCGTGGCTAGGTACGAGCTATCAACGCCACCGGCATCGATCGCGGTTCCTTGCTCATCCATGCGGCGCACGCGTAACTCGGCCTTGCCGCGCAACTGGGGCTCAAGGCGCTCATGCACAAAGAGCGCCGCACGTTCAAAGCGGCTGAGTGCGTCCCACCTAGCCAAGCCGGCGGTCAAGGCTTCGTCCGCTGCCAGAGCGGTGACATCGTCTTGCTGCTGACGCAGCTTCAGGTTCCGCACCAAGGCACGGCCTGATTCTGTGGCCTGGGCCAAGTCCGTTTCCAAACCAGCGGCGCCGCCGCCGGCCTCTAACTCATGGGCCACGCGCATAAACAAGTCACGAATTGTACCGAAGGCGAGCACTAAGGGCTCATCGCCAATCGGACCAATCGCAGTGTCCAGCGTGTTAGCGGTTACGGCCGCCAACTCAGCCGCCGCACTCCGGCGCGCACTGAGGTCATCGGCGTTGCCGGTCAGGGTCAGCGCTGCCTGCAAACGCGGCAACTCATCGAGCGAGGCCCTGAGCACGCGCGCCGCCTCGCGATACACCACCGGCCGACGATCCGCCGCCACAAAGCCCAACGCCACCGCTTCATCAAGGCGCCGACTCAAATCCATGCCTGGGTCAGCAACCGCCATCGAGGCCGAACTATCAACCAACACCGTTACCGTTGGCGCCAGCGCCGAGCGCTCTTGCCGGGTGCAAGACGGCTCCAACAACAGCAAAATAACAATCACCATCACGCTGCCACGAATCGCGGGCAATCCACGCCGGGCCCATCCCCCTACCGTAGCCGCTTCATCTGCGTACACCCGGCGGATCACAACCCAGGCCACTACTGCCAGGGGAATCACCAGCAGCGGGCTCATCCCCGTCAGCGCGAAGCTCCAACCGGTATCGGCGCTCATGCCGGCCCCCGCTCGCCGCGCGACTGATGCCGCGTCACCAGGGTCTCGATAAACAACAAGCCCAGGCAGGCAGCCAACAGATAGCGCCACAGTTCGAGGTCACCCCCGCCAGCCCCAGCAAAGGTGGCTTGTACTGCGCTCGCAGTGCGCAGATCAAGCACATGCTGGTCAGCAAAGGCTTCATCCAGGGTCGCGCTACCCAGGGCCGTCATCAGGCTCTCATCCGAGTCTGCCGCTACCGCAAAATGCAGCACGCGTTCATCATCGCGCACAGTGTACACGCCACGATCGCGCACCGGCGGCGACACATACACTTGGCGCCCCTCCCAGCTGCCCGGCCGTAGCGGCACCGGGGTTCCATCGGGCGCGGCCGCATGCGGGTCCACCACGCTACGACGGCGAACAAAGGCCAGTTCTTGACCCGGCAGCAAATTGCGCGGCGGTAATACTTGGCCACCGAGATGCCCTACCACGCCGCGAATCAGCGGAACAAAAGCGGCTCGGATCGGCAATTCGGTCCAGGCCAAATCGAGACTGCCAGCAAACAAGGCCACTTGGCCGAGGCCACGTCGGCGCAAAACCAAGAATGGGTCGCCATTTTCCAGACCAAGCAGCGTGACCAATTCGCCGGCCGGAACCTGATCCACGCTGAGGTCACGATAGCGCCGCACGAGGGCATCGCCCCAGGCCTCGCCACCGGCGCCAGCAAAGGGCGACACAGCGCGATGCGCCTTGGCTTCCAAGCGTGGCACCAGGGGCCGTTCGAGCTCACGCACCTCACCAAGCGGGCACGGCAAGAAGCCCTCACCATCACGCGCCCATAAACGGTTAACGTGACTGCGATCGGTAGCCGGGCCACAGCCCACCAAAACGCCGCCGCCCTCAGCCACGTAGCGCTCCAAGGCTGCCAATGCGCGCGCATCTAAAGCCGGCACATCGCACAGCACCACGGCGCGGTAGGCGCCAAGGCGCACCGTGCCCAACTGCGTACTGGCGATCCGTTCCAGCGCAAACAGACCGGCGCCCTCGCCATCGGGGTCTAAGGCCGCTGCAACAAAGGCGCCACTGCCGGCCAAGCCCTGGCCACGACGGCCCTCAACCAAGAGCACCGGCAATCCGCGTACCACCTCCACAGCCACTGCGCGCCTATCGTCAGCAGCGAGGTCATCACGCGCGCCCTCAATCACCGCCTCAAGCGCGTGACTGCCAGCCCCCGCGAAACGATGATGGAACACCAATTCGCGCGATTCACCTAGCTCAAGCTCAAGTTCCCGTTCGGCAACAGTACGCCCATCAACCTGCAACCGCAGCATCGCCGCACCGGTAGTGGTGTCGCCGTGATGATCGACGTTCACCGTGATCGCCACTTCCTGCTCAGCGGTCACCACCGAGCGATCCAAGCTTACCGCGCTGATAGACAAATTACCCAAGCGACCGGTATCGCCCGGTGACAGCAACACCATTCGAGGCCGATCGCGCGTACCCGCAGTTGCCTCCGGGTCGCGCACGAGGCGATCGCGCAATTCACGCCAGCGCACCCGCTCATCGGTATTCCAACCATCCGACAAGCCGTCGGTCACCAACACCAACTCAACGGTGGGATTGACGTGGCGTTCCAACTGAGTCAGCCCGGCACTCAGTAGGCGCACGTGATCGCTGCCAACATCACTCGGAGCAATGCCACGCACGCGGTCACGCACCGCTTCGAGATCGAATAGCGGATCAGCCGCAGCCTGTAATTGGGACAAACGAATCAGACTGATTTCGTCGCCCTTGCTCAGGGTATCAAGATAGTTCAGGGTCAATTCTTGCATGCGCGCAATGCGTGGTGCATCGCGGCCAGTGGCGCTCGACAGGCTGTCGTCAAACAGGATCACCGCGGCGGTTTTGCCATGCCGCGCAACCACATCGTCGCCGCCTGGCTCCAAGGCCGGGCGCATTAAAGCGAGGGTCAAACACGCAATCGCGCCACATCGCAACAGCAGCAGCAGCCATTGATCGAGCAGCAAACGGCTGCGACTGCGCGCCATCATCTCGTGCAGGAAGCGCATCGCCGCCCACCGATGCTCGGTCACGCGACGCTGATGGATGATGTGCACCAGCACCGGCACCGCTACCGCGGCAAATGCACCTGCCAAAGCGGCATTGAGCAGAATCACCGCCGGCCCCCTGCCGCCGGCGCGGCGCGGGTCAGGGCACGCACCAGACTGAGAGCCAAGTCCTCATCGGTAGCGATGCGCTCAACTTGAATTCCGGCGGCATGACAGCCAGCGGCCACGGTTTGATGATGGCTCTCGAGTTGCTGCTGATACAGACGCCGCGCGCGATCACCGTCTACCCGCAGACGCGGCTCGTGTTCCATGCCGATGAAATCATAAGCGCCACTAAATGGGAAATCGCATTCGGCGCGGTCAATTATTTGGAACAGACGCACATCCTGCTTGCGGTGCCGCAAATGGCGCAACGAACGCACCAAGCGCTCGGGGTCATCAAAGGCATCGGTAATCACGATCACCAAACCGCGGCGCTGAATGCGCTCAGCGATGTCATCGATCACCGTCCCCAGCGCGGTATCGCCGCCGGCCTGCTCGGATTCGAGGTGCTCGAGCAGGGTCAGCAAATGGCCCATGGTGGAAACCGGCGGTACCATTGATCGCACCGTGCTATCACACTGCACCAAACCAACCGCATCGCCCTGGCGCACCATCAAAAAAGCCAGCGCCGCCGCCAACATACGCGCGTATTCAAGCTTGGTCGTGCCCTCGCCGTAGGCCATTGATCCACTGTAATCGACCACAATATGGGCGCGCAAACGCGTTTCTTCTTCAAATACCTTGATGTCGTAGCGATCGGTTCGCGCGTACACACGCCAGTCGAGATGACGCAGGTCATCGCCAAGTTGATACGGGCGGTGACCAGCAAACTCAACCGACAAGCCACGATGAATGCTGCGATGTTGCCCAGCCAACAGGCTTTCAACGGCATGCCGCGCCGCGACCCCGACTCGTCCGAGCCGATGCAGCACATCTTCCTGCACGCTACGCAGCAAGCCCATTCAGTCTCGCGTACGCATGTGGGCTAGCAGGCGTTCGATCACCATGTCAGGCGTAAGGCCCTCGGCCTGAGCCGCAAAGGTGCACACCACGCGGTGACGCAACACCGGCTTGGCCAGGGCGTCAATGTCTTCGGTGGTCACGTGGAATCGGCCGTGCAAGAGCGCGCGCGCCTTGCCACCAAGAATTAATTGTTGGCCAGCGCGCGGACCAGCACCCCACTGCAACCAATTGGTGGCGTCAGACACATCAGCGACCCCTGGCCGCGTGGCGTGAACCAGGTCAACCGCATAGGCGAATACTTGGTCGGGCACCGGCACCTGCCGCACCACTTCTTGCAAGGCCACCAGTTCGGTATCAGAGAACAAGCGCTCCAACTCTGCCTGACCACCACCCGTGGTACGCCGCAGAATTTCCATCTCTTCCTCGCGGCTCGGATAATCAACCCGAACCATGAACATGAAGCGGTCGAGCTGGGCCTCAGGCAAGGAGTAGGTGCCCTCCTGCTCAATCGGGTTCTGAGTTGCCAGCACAAAGAACGGATCAGGCAGCTCATAGGTGCTGCCGCGCACGGTGACGCGGCGCTCCTGCATTGCCTCAAGCAGCGCGGCCTGCGTTTTGGGCGGGGTCCGATTGATTTCGTCAGCGAGCACGATGTTGGCAAACAAGGGGCCAGCCAAGAATTCAAACTGACGCCGACCGCTCTCGGGATCTTCTTGGATGATGTCGGTGCCGGTGATGTCTGAGGGCATCAAGTCTGGCGTGAACTGCACCCGGCTGAACTGCAGCTCCATGACCCGGGCCAGGGTCTGCACCATTACTGTTTTGGCCAAGCCGGGAACGCCCTCGAGCAGGCAGTGGCCACGACACAGCACCGCCAAGAACAGCTGCTCAAGCACCTCCTCTTGACCCACGATGACCTTATGCAACTGCTCAAGCAGCTTGCCACGGGCCTCGGTCAGGCGCGCCACCAACTCACTTTCGCTGGGGTCCTCCGGCACGGTGCTATCTGCAGAAGAGGGTGCGTCTGGCATATGGCCTCCGGGAAAAAGCGCTGTCACAACAAGAACGTGATGCGCCCAGCACTGTGACACCAGCGGTGGCCTTGACCAGCGGGTGTTGCACACGACCGTAGCCCTGGTGGCTGCCGACGAACTCGATGCATGGATGACGGCGGCAAAGGAAGCCGACGACCAAACGGCCTTCTCCCGGGTTGTTGAGCAATGCCATCACCTGATTCGCGCAGTCGCCCTGCGCGAGCTCGCCGATAGCGAACTCGCTGACGAAATTGCCCAAGAGGTGTTGGTTCGCGCTTGGACCAAGCGCCAGCAGTACCGACCCGGCACCAGCCCACGCGCTTGGCTGCTGGCGATTACCCGCTCGCAGGTCATGGAGCACTACCGGCGCCAAGATCGTGACCGCCGCCACATGCGCGATCTGGTGCGACAAGAGTTACTCCGTCATCGCAAAGACGAAGACGACGCCACCCACCAGGCCCGCCTAGCGGCGCTGCAGGTCTGCCTGACCGAACTGCCAGACGACCAACGCACCCTGCTCGATCTGGTTCACGGCCAGGGGCTGTCTACCGAAGACGCCGCCGCCGCCCTCGACATCAAGGCCCCCGCCTGTCGACAACGCCTGAGCCGTATTCAGCGCGCGCTGCGACGCTGCGCCGAAGACCGCATGCGGAGCCTGTCATGAGCTCCGAACAACCCAGCGTTGCCGAGCACGAGCGCACCATCACCGAGCTGGCTACCGGCTTTGCGATTGGCGAGCTCGACGACACCGAGCTCAAACGCTTCTATGATCTCCTGCGCGAGCCTGGAGCCCGTGGCGCAGACGCGGCGCGCGTCGCGTGGCAGGTGTTAGGCACCACGATAGACCTTCGTGCCTCGCTTGGCACCCGCTTTCAAGACACCATCAAGCACCGGGTTGAGCACGGCGCCGGCGAGGCCAATCAGGGCTTCGTTGGCGGCATTATGGCGCGCCTCGGCTTTGAACGGCGCAAGCTGCGTGCGGTCACCATTCCTGTGCCAGAGCCACGCTGGCGCCTGCCGTGGCTGATTGCGCTGTCAGCGTTGGTCGCCGTGCTGGTGATGGCACTGTGGCCTGCCGGTAGCGATGGCGGACCCCACCTCGCACGCATCACGGCGGTTCATGGCGCGGTGACCCGCGAGGGAAGCTTCGTAACTGAGGGCCAGCGCGTTGATGGCCGACCGCTGGTGCTGGCCGAAGGCAGCAGTGTCGACTTAATGTGGCACAGCGAAGCCGGCAGCGCCGACGTGCTGATACTCGGGCCTGCCAAGTTAGTGCCGCGGCCCCAGGGGCTGTCTTTGCTCAGCGGCCGCGCCGCGGTCAGTAGCCTGGTCCCGTTTGCTCTCGGCCTGCCCGATCGCCTCGCCACCATTGCAGCGCATAGCCAAGTGGTGGTCGAAGTGCACGACGCCGGCAGCATGCTTGCGGTGGCCCAGGGCCTGGCCCTGCTGGGCCAAGACAAGCAGCCCAACACCTCCGAACTCCACGCCGGCGAGGCCATTGCCGGCACCAGCACGCCCTTCCGCTGGGTACAAGAGGCGGAACTCAGTGGCGACGGCGCCGAACGCTTCCTGGAAACCGATACCAACGCCACCAGTTGGACCCTCGCCTTTGGCGTCTCCTTCACTGGCAGCAAGGATGCCGTTGAGCTCAGCACCGACGGCGATGGCGCCACACGCATCCGCCTCGAGCCCGGCAAGTTGACCATCATCGGCTGGGAGCAGACCAGCGTGCTTGAGATTCCAGGGCCGCCACTACGCGAATGGCGCCTCGTCCTTCGCGCCCGCCCCGGCCAATCCGCCACCGCCAGCATCTCCGGAGCCGACCTTAGCGCGCCCCTGCCCGATAACCGCCTACCCACTGTGTTCCGCTTCAGCGGCGGTGCTGGGATTGCCACGCTCCAACACCACACCGGGCCCGAGCCGATTCGGTAATTGGGTTCGGGCGGGGCTCTTTTATGAGCGAAGAAGGTCCTGGGTCCTGGTACGCGCCTGCGGCGCTTAGGTTATTGGGACAGCCCATAATTACGTGTCATTGCGCATGAGGCAGGCCACCTATTGAACATCACTACGCCGGCTGCCCCCACGATCCAAGCGCCGCAGGCGCGTACCAGGAACCAGGAACCCTCAATGATGATAATCAACCCCAGCCTGAATCGTAGCCGCACGATATAATTGTTCGACCACTACCACGTGGGCAATCTGATGCGGCAGCACCAAGTCTGAAAGTGACCACAGCACATCGGCCTCGGCGCGTGTGGCATCGTCGTGCCCATGGGCTTCGCCAAGGGCAAAGGCGATGGTGCCCTTGGTCATCGACCACTGCGCTAGCTTGTCGGCCAGTGCCGGGCTGGTGAAACGCTCGCCGCGTTCATCGAGCAGCACACGCCAATCGCAGCGCGGCCACAGCGACTGGCCCGGCTTGGCCTTGCGCTCAATTATCTCGAGTTTGCCGAAACGACCAAAACGCTTGCAATACTCGTCGCGCAGGGCGATGCAGTGCGTGTCTTTGAGCTTGCCGTTTTGAACCACAATCAGGCGCATGACCGCACTCCACTGCCAGTAGGCACAAACGCAACAAGCCGGAGCTGAACTCCGGCTTGTTGCTCTGCCACCAGGGACAGACGATTACCCGGCGACGCGCTGCCCATGGGCATACAGGTCGCTCAACAGCGGATCGAGCTCGTTCTCCACCAACACCGCATTGAGGATGCGGTTGCGGGTTTGCAGGCTGGTCCACTTTTGGAAGATCCGAGCCTTGCCATGCGTGATCGCATGCTGGAACTCCTCTTCCATCACCGGAATCAGATCGACTGCAGCCTTACCCTTCTTGGGCTTGGGCGCAGGAGCCGGCGCACTGGCAGCTGCTGCCGCCGGGGCGGGAGCAGGCGCTGGTTCAATCGCCGGAGCTGCTTCGATAGCCGGCTCTGGGGCCGCTGCGATGCTTGGCTCGCCAATGCCGTCGTCGTCGGCGCTGAGATCGAACCCACCGATGTCGATGCCGGCGGGCTCGGGAGCAGGAGCCGGAGTGGGAGCAAAGTCGGGCGCCTCGACGGCGGCCGGCATGTCGAGCACTTCGAGATCGTCTTCTTCAACCTCGGGCTCGAGCTCATCATCACTGATGGTGATGGGCTCTACGATGCTAGGTTGTACCTCTTCGTCGCCGCCAAGCAGGTCGTCGATGTCGGCAACATCGTCGAAACCCATCGGCGCGGGCGCCGCAGTGGCCTGCATCTCGACCGGAGCCGGCGACAGGTCTGGCGCAGCCAGGGCGGGCTCGGGATCGGCCTTGATCGGCGCGATGTCGACCCCCTTGGACAGCATCTGGGTTACGCGGCGCGACTCGTGGTCTTGCGCGATTTCCAGGCCACCTTCTTTGGCGCCGACGCCGCCATAGTACTTTTCGATCCCCTGATCGATCTCGCTACGGGTCGCAACAACCTTCTTGATGTCGAGACCGGTTTTGGACTCGAGCACCCGGATCGATTCCACGTCGAGCGGATTGACCATCGCGAGGTTGAGGATGGAGCCAAGCTTATCGACCGGGAGCACGCTAAATTGACGCGCATCGCCTTCAGCGATGGTGTCGAGCGCCTTCTTGCGGATCTCGTACTTATCGACCTTGAGGTGCGGAACCCAGCACTCCTGGGTCAGCGCATTCACCAACTGTTCTTCATCAATGAAGCCCAGCTGGGTACACGCAATATCAATCGGCAGGTCATCGCTGGCGGCCTTAGCGCGCGCCTGACCGGCCTGTTCGTCATTGATCAAACTGGCCTTATTGACCAGGAAATCGAGCAAAGGAGCGTCGCCAGTGCGCGCCGAAGCGCCCCCAGCAGCCGCCACGCCAACACCAAGGCTGCCGCTGAATTCAAGATCCGGCGACTCGGTGATCGGTTTCTTGCCGTCACCCTTGTTGATGCTGGGGCCGGAAATCGGGGCACCAAGATCCAAGCCGCTGGCCGGGGCGTTGTCGGCCGGGGTCAGGTCAACGCTGCCAATTTCAAACGGTGCGGGGTCGGGCGCTGCAGGCGTCTCAATTGGCGGCGGAGCCAGATCGGGCTCAACCGGATCGGGGTTCGGCGCGCGACCACGTTGGCGAACCACCGCCGAGCTGCCCGGGCGCGGTTGCTTGGCTTCAGGAGCACCAGATGCGCCACCAGGCTTGGAACCCGGCGTCACGATGCGGCGACTACGCCGCTGCGTGGACCGCCGACCCTCGGCTTCCTGTTCCTTCTTTTCCTTCTTTTTATCCCCGCCGAACAAACCCATGCGCTCACACCTCACCACGAATGGCTTATCCAGCGTTGGTGCTGGACACTTTAGCATAGTGCTGTCAGGGCCGAATGCCAACAAGGACACCGCTTCCCAAAGGCCCCAACCCCGTATCACACTCGGACATAAGGACCTGGGGGCATCATTGCGACAACCTGGGGTACCGCTAATCCTTGACCACCTCATGCCTCGCGGGACTGTTCTGGTCTCGTAAGGTGTCGGGAAAGACACCGACTGGAGCGGAGCAGCCGATGGCCGTCCTGAACTTCGACATCAAATCAGTGAGCCTGCCGAGTGGCGATGAAGCCAAGGCGGTGTTCCTCAGTGGCAGCATCGATGCGAGCACGAATCAGACCTTTGAAGGTCGGCTCAGCGACATCCTGTCATCGGGCACCAATAAGGTCTTGCTCGTACTCACGAACGTGAAGTACATCAACTCGACCGGGTTGGGTACGATCGTGAAGTGTGTCGACACCTTCCGCGAACAAGGCGGTGACATCAAACTGGTGGGCGTGCCCACCAAGGTGATCGCCCTGTTTGAGATGCTCGGCCTGTTGGCCCTGTTTGAAACCTACGAGACCATCGAAGAGGCCGTTGGCAGCTTCGATGCAGCCGCTGCCGCAGCCGCTGCAGGTGTTGACGAGGCCAAGCAGAGCGTCCAGTTCCCGATCCAGTTCAAGCACCCCGTGTCTGGTATGGGCCTGAACGTCAGCCAGCCGGGTCGCTTCAAAGATCCGCGCAGTGGCGACTACTTCTCGGTCAGCAACGATGGCACCATCGAGTTCTACGAGATGAGCAAGGTGCGCTTGGTTGACGTCAAGGTGCCGGCCGACCCGGCTTTCGCCGTTGGCCTCAAGGCCATGGCCAGCAGCCTCGCCAACAGCCAAGGCGTATCGGCATCGGTGACCGCTGAGATCGAACGCTGCGTCGACGAGGCCTGCAGTCTGATCGGCCGCAACGCCACGGATGCCACGGAAACCTGCAATTTCCTGATGGTTGCCGAGAAGGATAAGATCCAGATCGGCATCGTCAGCTATGGCCAGGCGCTCAACCTCCAGCAGAACGAACCGGCCCTGCAGGTGATCCGCCAATCCGTTGACGAGGTCAAACATCAGGTGCTGCCGACCCGCGGCTACCTGCTGACCATGATCAAGCGCTTCTAGCCTATCTGTCACAACGACACTGAGGACCGGGGCGCCATCGTCCCGGTCCTTTTGTTTGGTGCCCCCCCCTATGACCGATGACGAACGATTCATGCTCGCCGCCCTCGATGAGGCCCAGCGCGCCGGCGCCGCCGGCGAGGTGCCGGTTGGCGCGGTGGTGGTGAAAGACGGACGCATCATTGGCCGCGGCCACAACCGTTGCGAAGCCCTGCAAGACGCCACCGCCCATGCCGAGATGATCGCCATCACGGCTGCCGGCAACCAACTCGAAAGCTGGCGCTTGGAAGACTGCACCCTCTATGTGAGCTTAGAGCCCTGCCCAATGTGCATGGGCGCCAGCCTCAACAGCCGGATCAGCCGCATCGTTTATGGCGCGCGCGAACCCAAGGCCGGCGCCTGCGGCTCGGTTGTCGACCTGGCAGCGCCCCAGGGCTTCAATCACGCCATGACGGTGGAGGGCGGCCTGCTCGCAGACCAATCGTCAGAGCTCCTCAAGGGCTTTTTCCGCCAACTGCGCGCCAAGCGCGCGGCTCAGCGCGGCTCCGAACCCAACTGACAAGCCGCAACGCCACCGGCGCACTTGCCAGATCGATTTCGCTCTATAGCCTGCGCCCCGCACGATTTGCTGATACGGCCGAGTGGCGGAATTGGCAGACGCGATGGATTCAAAATCCATTTCTCGCAAGGGAGTGGGGGTTCGAGTCCCCCCTCGGC
>JAQIBG010000324.1 GCA_027859175.1 Planctomycetota bacterium
ACCTGCAGGCGGAGCAGGGTAATCTATGAGTTATTTACGGGACACAGCACTAGTGCATGCTGGAGACCTCCACATGCGCCGACTGCCCTTCGTATTCCTGCTCCTTGTGCCCGCCCTGCTCCCGCTAACCGCCGCGGTCGGCCCAACGCTCACCGTCGATGCCAATGCCGGTGACGCGCCGATCAGCGACGACATCTACGGGATGAACTTCAACAGCCCCGCCATGGGCACCGAATTGGGAGCCAGCGTCACCCGCTGGGGCGGCAACTCAACAACGCGCTACAATTACCTGACCGACGTCAGCAGCAAAGGCGCCGACTGGTACTTCCTGAGCTACGTTGACGAAAACATGCTCAATTACCGCACCAGCACCTCGAGCAATCTCCCTCACGACAGCACCTGCAACCAATTTATCGACGAGCACCGCGCCTACGGCTGCAGCCCCATAGTGACCATGCCGATGATCGGCTGGATGCCCAAATCAACCGAGATTGCTTGGAGCTACAGCGTCGCCAAATACGGCGAGCAGCAACAGGTTCACCCCTACGGCCTGAATGACGCCGGCAACGGCATTCGCCCAGACGGTAGCCACGTCAACAATGACCCCAACGATAGCCAGATGCCGATTGATGACACCTGGGTCAGCAATTGGGTCACCCATTTGGTCAGCCGCTACGGACCTGCCGCTAACGGCGGCATCAAGCTCTACAGTCTCGACAACGAGCCGATGCTGTGGCACGAAACCCACCGCGACGTTCACCCTGATGGTCTCGGATACGATGGACTCTGGCAACGCAGCCGCGCCTGCGCCGCTGCGATCAAGGGTGTTGACGCCGGCGCCCAAACCCTCGGCCCAGCTCTGTACGGATGGCAGGCCTTCTTTTGGTCGCAAAAAGATATCGAGGGCGGCGGCGAGTGGTGGCGCAATCCGCTTGACCGCCTCGCCCACGACAACATCCCCCTCGCCGAGTGGTACCTCAAACAATTCCAGGATCACGAAGCCACCACCGGGGTGCGCCTCCTCGACTACCTTGATGTCCACTTCTACCTCGACTGGAGCATCAGCTTGGCTCCGGCCGGCACCCCTGCCCAACAAGCCACCCGTTTGCGCAGCACCCGGACCCTGTGGGATGAGACTTATATAGCCAGTGACGAAACCTGGATCCGCGATCCCATCGCCGTGATTCCGCGCATGCGCGATTGGGTCGCGCGCCGCTACCCCGGCACCAAACTGGCGATCACCGAATATAACTTCGGCGGGCTCGAGCACATCAACGGTGCCCTGGTTCAGGCCGAGGTACTCGGGATCTTCGGCCGTGAGCGCCTCGACCTAGCCACCCTATATGGCCTCCCCGACCTGGATCAACCCGGCGCCTTCGCGTTTCGGATGTACCGCAATATCGACGGCGCCGGCGAGCGCTTTGGCGACCGACTGCGTACCGCCACCAGTGCTAACCAAGACACCGTCGCAATCTTCGCTGCTCAGCGCAGCCAGGATGCGGCACTCACCCTCGTAGTGATCAACAAAACCAATCAGGAGCAGACCTGCGCCCTCACGCTCAACGACTGCGCCCCCACTGGTCCCAGCCGCCACTATCGCTATGCCGCTAGCGATGTAACGGCGATCGCGCATCTCGCCGACCTCAACCTCAATCAAGGCGCCAACAGCCTGACTCTCGCGCCATCCAGCATCACCACGATCATCGTCCCCTGTGCTCAAGGCGAACCCGGTGCGGCAACCCGCCACATCAGCATCGACACAATCCCTGGTGCCGAAGCCTGGACCATTGACCCACCGGACGCCACAGGTGTGGCCGGCTCCGATGCCATCCACTTCAACGGACTCACCGCCACGCGCAGCTACCGCTTACAGCCGACACCCGGCGGCGATGGCTAGGAGCTAACAGTCGCTAGCGCGCGAGTTCGACAATAAATACCGGCTGATCCTCGGGGATGCGGATCACGCCAGCGGCGTCGACGGTGCCCTCCCCGATGCTGCGCATGTGCCAGTCGCGCAACACGAAACGCATGCCGGCGATGGCGGGGGCGGTGATGGTGCAGCCAACGCGGCTGTAGAGTTGCTCGGGGCCGCCGTTGTTGGTGACTTGCATGCCGTCCCAGGCGTGGCGTGGCCGCACCACGTCGGGCTTCGGGCCGACCTCCAGGCCGGCGTTGTGGCTGGTGCTCACCGCCGAGATCGTGGCGCGGCTGCAGTCCGCCAGGGCCTTGCCGTCGGCCGAACTGAGCGCAATCGCGACGTAGCCCTCAGCCTGGCTGACGCCGTGGGTCATGCCCGCATCGGAGGCAATCGTGATATCGCTCACCACAACACCGTTTGCGAACTCAAGGCGGTCCTTGCCGCAACCGGGTAGGAAGCCGACGAAGGCAGCGGCACCAGGCGCGTCGAAGCGCAAGAAACCGCGGTTCCAGTCGTAGGTCATCTGATCGGTTGGCTGCAACGGGTTGGGGTACGCGTAGCCCTTGAAGGGCACGGTGGGTCCAATGACCTCGTCGTCCTCACGCTCCAGATCGATGCGGATGCGCGAACCGTAGCGGTAGGCCGTATTGAGCATGTCCATGCCCTTGGGCCCATAGCTCCCGGCGTAGCTCATGTTGTCTGGGTGGTAGAGCGTGTTTCGGCCCCAGATGAAGGTCGTCGGATTGGGAGCCTGTTCAAACAAACTGCCGGTAAACATATCACCAACCGCGCGCATCGCGCTCAACTGGGTGGCGTCGTGCTTGTAAGTAAATTGGTAGGCGGCGTGGCCGGGCTTGGCCAACTGGCCTTCGATTGCCGCATCGCCTTTATTGAAATCGTAGCCGCCGCTCATGGTGTGCCAGCAGATCGCGTCCCAGCCCTGCACGGCGGCCAGGTACAACAAGCGATAGGGAAACTCGGTGCGGTACTTGGCCGGCGCGCCGATTTGCGTTTCGTACACGAAGTAGGGTTTTCCCTCTACGGTGTTGTGCTCAATCCATGGCACGTTCTGGCACAGACGCGGCTGCTCTTCTAGGCCGCTGTACCACGGATAACGCTGGTGGCCCTGGTCTTGAGTCCAACCGCCGATGTAGGTGCAGTGCGAAACCGCGTCAGCCTCCTGATGAATCAGCTGGCTGATGCCGTTGTAGCCGATGCCGGTATCCCACAGCACGCTGCTGAGTTTAGTCGACTTGCCGTTAGCCTTGAAGGCGGCGGCCACGCGACGCTTATGCTCCATGACCAAGCCAGTCAGGAATTCATTAACGTCGGCGCCACGGCGAGCGCTGAAGTCTTCACGGGTGTAGGTCTGCGCTTCGCTCGCGAACTTATCGGAGGCGTGCGGGTTGGCGTCGTTCAGCGCGGCCGGATCGGCCTTACCGCGCAGCGGAGCGAGATAAATGGTGCCCCCCTCCAGCGACTCGCCAGGCTTGAGCCCGGTCCACGCGGCGCGCAGGGCCGCCTCGTCGCCATACTTGTCGCGCAGGTAGCCGTTCCAGCGCGCCAGCAGTGAGTCGCGGAAGTGCTTGGGTAATTTCTGCCACTTGCCCGAGACCATCTTCACGATCCACCACTGCTCGTTCACTAACTCCCAGATGGCGTAGGTCGGATCGTCTGCGCGGCGCAGGCCGGTGTGCTGGTTGACGTGGTCGAGATAACGCGCCGTGTTGCGGATCATGACCGCCTCGAGGCGGGGATCCCACATCGTAGCCACGCAATGGGCCACGCCGACGCCAATCTTCCCCGTCTTGCGTTGTTTCTTCGATATCGATGCCACGGCTTCGGCCCAGCCATCGGCCGTGTCGGGCTCGTCAATGATGGCCACATCGTCGGCGATTGCGATGCCACCGTTGCCAGCGGCACCGTACCACAGGTAGATGCCATTGTCGCGGCACAAGGAGATCATGTGATCGTAACGATCAAGGTTACTACCGTCGCCCTTCACGTAGCTGCCCTGCTTCTCGAGGGCCGCGTTCTGCCCCCAAACCCGCATCATGTTGAAGCCATAGGCCTTGATCCGAGCCAGCATCAGGTGGTTGTAGGCATAAGGATCATCGCCGGCGCTGGGTGGCTTAGGCGGGAAGCCGCCGATGCCGCCCCAGAAGCGGATGCGCTTGCCATCGAGGTAGAGGTCGCCGTCATCTTGAGCGATAACGTATTCCGAGTCGGGCGGCAGTTCCTGGGCAACGGCGACGCTAGCGACGCAGAGCAGGCAAGCGAGGGTCAGGCAACGAGTCATGCGAGGTCTCCCGGGTGTAAGGCCCACGGAACGATGCTGGGCGCCTGGCGCCGCGTGGGGTCAGCAATGAGTTTAACCAAATCAGCGACAGCCTGGCGACCGATCGTCTCCAGTGGCTGACGCATCTGAGCGATGCACACCTGGGCCATCTCGCCCGAGGCGGTAAAGCTGGCAAGGTGCAGATCGACACCAACGCGCGCCTCCGTGCCGATCAGCAGGCCCAACATGGTGCTGAGCTCAGCTGGCGAGTATGCCAGCCACACCGGGGGCCGCTCGCCGCCGAGACTGCCCAGCAACGCGGCGCGCAGGTCGGTCTCAGTGCGGCCGCTACCAGTGAGTATGGTCATCGGCTCCAGACCCGCGGCCCGCATCGCATCTTCGTAGCCGCCCGGTCGATCGAGTTTGCTGTAGTGGTTTTCGCGCATCGCAACCGCGCCACCGTAGTAGCGCAGGTCGCGGTAACCGGCGGCCAGCAGGTACTCGGTCAGGGCTCGCGCTGCACCGCGGTCATCACCGTAGATGCAGTTGTCGGTGCGCTGGCAATTGAGCCACAGCGCTGGCAGACCGTGCTGTTGGCACAGTTCGTCGAGCGCCGGCGAGGCGGCGTAGTTGATATTGACCAGTAGGCCATCAACGCACCACTCGCGCATAATCCGCGGGACGAAGGTCGGATCACTGAAGCCTTCCTCCGAACTGCGCGAGATGCTCAGATCCAACTCGGCTTGCTCGCAACCATCGAGCATGCCCTCAACCAGGGCCTGCGGCAGCCAACTGGCGTTTTTGAAGCTGTGCTCAAGCACGCCAATGCGGGCGTGGCGCTGACGCGCGATGGCGCGCGCGGCGGCGTTGGGTCGGTAGCCCAACTCTGCCGCCATCGCCTTGACCTTGGCCTTGGTCGTTGCGGCGTAGGGCTTGGGTTTGTCATTGAGAATGTCAGAGACAGTCAGTGCCGAGACGCCGCAGCGTGCCGCGATCTGTTTAAGGGTGACGGCCATCGAGCCCTACTCGGTGAACAGGAAGCGTTGATCGATGAAACTGGCGTCCTTCGAGCCCGGTTGGATCCACTTGAGGCGCACGCCGGCGCCACCGCTGTCGTGGTGGGTCTCGAAAACGAAGCGATAGCGACGCCCCGCCTCCAGCTCCACCTCGCGACTGTGGGTCCACTCGTTTTTGGTACTCCACTGCTCGTGAACGCCCTCGCCGTCGAGGAAGATGCGCCCACCGGTGCGGATGCCGGTGTTGAACTTGTAGGTGCCGCTCACCTTGGGCCGCAGCCAGCCGCTCCAGCGACAGGTGAAGTCATCGATGCGGATCACGTCTTCAACCGGGCTCTTGTCGCCCCACCAACTGTTGATCTTGGTGTCGACTCGCACGTGGTCAGGCTCACCCTCGAAGGTACCCTTCTGATTGAAGAACTCGGCCTTGAGGCCATCGCCCATCAGCCACGCGGTGAGGGCAATGGTGGGTTCGGCCAAAGCGTTGCCGGCAGCGCTGCGATCGGTGAGCCCAGTGGCGGTCAACATGTAGCTGCCGCCATCCTTGAGCGCCTCACCGAGATGCAGCACCACACGATCACCGGCGCCGTTGAGCTCGGCGCGGCTGATCGGCACCGCCGGCTCGAAGCTGAAGGCCTTGGGCGATACGGTTTTGACGTTGAGCGCTTGATCGAAATCGACCGTCACCACGGCCGCATCGGCGGGCCAGATCGCTGCCGTGACAAAGGCCGGACCACGGGTATCGGCCGGGGTCTTCACTGCGGTATCCGCAGCGCTTGAGGAGCCGCCGCGCCAATTCACCGCGCGCACACCGTAACGATGCTCCACCGACTCGCCGGCTTCAGCGTCGATATAGCTGAGCTGGTCGGCCTCGCTGGAACCGACAACCGTCCCGTCGCGTTCCACCACGTAGTAGGCAATCGGGAACTGACTCTCGGGCGCCTGCCAGCTGAGGGTCACCGCGTCGTGGGCTTCGGCGATGGCACTCAGTCCCTTGGGCGCGGCAGGGGCACCTTCGGCCGGATCGTAGGCCTGGCCGCAGAGCTGGAGGGTGATCTCGCGCGGGGCTTTGGTCCAAGATTTGGTCTCACCGTTCCACGTATCCTTCACCCGAATTCGGTGGGTTCCCTGACCACCCTCGCGGGTTGAAACCGCAACCCAACCCTCGCGGTTCTCGATGTAGGGCTGGGGTGAGCCCTTCTTGCCGGTCATCGAGTAGAGCGCATAGCACTCGGTGCGGCCACCGATGGTCAGCAGCGCCTGGTGGTCACCCTCAACCTTCAGCCCAAGCACCCAGGCATCAGCGTGACGGACGGTCAACTGTGCGCGGCTGCCGTATTCTGAGTTGTACTGACGAGCAAAGAAACGCTGCGGAAACAAGACCTGCGAACGCTTGAACATGCCGTCTTCAAGGAAGGCATCGCCACTGCCGCGGATAGTATTACGATAACCGAGGTCACATTTACGAATGGTCAAGGTACCCGCGCCATCGTGGATCACCTCGCCGCCACCGCTGATGTGTTCGATGATAACCGAACTGTCGGCGCTGCCGATGAAGCGCATGGCGTGGTCCATGTCCTTGGCTGTGTTGATGTCGGATTCGCAGCCAATGAGCTTGCGCAGATTCCCACGCAGGATGATCTCCTCGCTGATGTGGTACGTGCCGTGGGGCAGGTAGACGATCTCGGCGCCGCTATCGATCGCCTCCTGGATCCCGGCGGTGCGGCTACCCAGCGCGTAGGGCTTAGGGCTGGCCCACTTCGAAAAATCATTGTGGTGCCAGGTCGGGGTCTCGAGGACCTCCAGATTCGGCACCTCGTTCGGACCGGCAATCTGGCGCTTGGGGGCCTCAGAACTGTAGAAAGCCAGCGGCTCGGCGGTGGCCTTGATCGTTGTTTTGCCGTCGCTATCGGCGAGCAACACAGCGTAGCCCTTGCTCGCGATACCCTTGAGCACCATGCGGCACTTGGCGATCATCGCCGGCGGCGCGTCGCCCGTTCCGGTGTAGGTGAAGCGAGAGTCGAGCACGTTGACCACCGCGTTCTTGCCCTCGACATCAAAGGCCGGGACTGCGTTGTCACTGATGATGCCGCGCAAACTCATGAACGGGCTACCCGTGCCCCGGATCGCCGCCTTGTGCTGACCACGAAAAGTGAGGTGCTCGTAGGTCATCGAGCAGTCCATGCTGCGCTGGGTCAGGCCGTAATCGAAGCCCTCAACCAGCACCGACTTGACCAGGGCAGGGCCCGGCCAAGCGCGGCTGCAACTGACGCCAGCGCGCCCGGCTCCGTCGCCTGAGCGCACCGTGATCTCCTCCATGGTACCGCGATTGCTCGCCAAGAAGTCGACACCAATCGCACCAGGATTGCCCGACCCGGTATCAACCGTGAAATTCATCAAGGTGTTCTGGAAGGCCTCGTTGCCCCAGCCGCCGATGCGCGCGCCATGGGCCTTACCGTGGCCGGTAGACCCGGTCACCAGCAACGCGCGCGACTTGGCCGGGTCGCCAAAACCCTCCGCGTTATCATCAAGCTTGAGGATCGTGCCCTCTCGGCTCTCGCCGCAAATGAACAGGCCGCTCCGCCAGCCATCCGACCAACCGCCCTCGCCGTCGGGCGCATCGGTCATGCGCGAACGCAGGGCCCGAGTCAGGCGGTAGGTACCCTTGGGAATGTACACCATCTGGCGCTGCCGCCGGGCCGCGATCGCAACCACAATCGCCTTCTGGATCGCAGCGGTATCGTCGGCCTTGCCGTCACCCACTGCGCCGAAGTCGCGCTTCACGTCAAGGATGTTGGCGTCATCGGGCCATCGATACTCAACGGCGCTCAGGCTGGCGGCAACACAGGTAAGGAGGAAGCAGGCTAAAAGGGTACGCATGATGGCTCCAAGTCTCCACGGTTCTGACAATCTTACCGCTAAGATAACTGCCCGTTGAGATGACTTGTTAGTCACACCGGCAGCCCGCGCCACGGCTTGCCGCCACGCAGCGCAGCGCCCAAGCCCTCATCAAGCGCTGGCGCAGCCACCGCCGAGACGCCAGTGCAGCACTCGCAGCACTGGCGTATTTCAACCACCCACTAGGCTCAAAACATGTCTGAAACCTGGAGCGACTTGATCGAACACGCGGTTGCAACGCGGCGCGCTTTGCATCGTGAGCCAGAACTCGCGTGGCAGGAAACCGACACCGCCGCCGCCATCCGCGAGCAACTCGACCACCTCAGCATCCCCTGGCGTGCCTGCGCCCACACCGGCACCGTAGCGGTGCTGAACGAGGGTGCGCCGGGCCGCCATATCGCGCTGCGCGCCGACATCGACGCCCTGCCCATCGAGGAAGCCACCGGTGCGGAGTGGAGTTCGCGACACCCGGGCCTGATGCACGCCTGCGGCCATGACGGCCACACCGCAACGCTGCTCGCCGCGGCAGGCTGGCTCAAGCGCCACGAAGATCTCCTACCCGGCCCGGTCACGCTGCTGTTCCAGCCGGCCGAAGAAGGCGGCCACGGCGCCGACAAGATGATTGCTGGTGGCGCCTTGGATGGCGTTGATCTGATCTTCGGTTGGCACAACTGGCCGGCGATCCCCGAGGGCCGGGCGGTGTGCCCAGACGGACCCGTCATGTGCGCCAACGGCAGCTTTGTGATTGAGCTCACCGGCTCCGGCGGCCACGCCAGTCAGCCCGAATTGTGCCGCGACCCGGTGCTGGCCGCGTCGGCCATCACCCTCGCCCTGCAGCAGATCGTGAGCCGCCGCATCGCGCCTCAGGAGCCGGCGGTGGTGAGCGTGGCCTCAATCATGGCTGACAGCATGGACACCATCATCCCCGAACGGGCAACGCTGCGCGGCAGCGTTCGCGCTGCCAGCACCGCCTCGCGCGATTGGATCGAAGCCCAAATCGATCAGATCGCCACTGCCACCGCCGCTGCCTATGGGGTTGAGGCCGTGCTGAGCCACAAGCCACGCTATGGGGCCACCGTCAATCATCCTGAGGCGGCAGCCGAGATGCGCGACGCACTCGCTGCTGAGCTCGGCGCAAGCTGGTGCTCGCAGGGAACGCCGCTGCCGATCATGGCCTCTGAAGACTTCAGCTACTACCTGGAGCGCATCCCCGGGGCCTTCGCCCTGGTTGGCGCCGGCCAAGCAGGCGGCTCACCGCCCTGTCACAGCCCGGCTTATGACTTCAATGATAGCTTGATCCCGGTGGTCGCACGGCTGTACGCACGTTTGGCGGGCATCCCGCTCAATAGCTGAGCAAGACAGCATAATCACGACGGTTGAGACACGCTCCGCACTCCCTAGGGTCGATTCAGAACGCGACCTGAAAGGGGTGTGCTGGTGGAAACCTTCGAACGCTGGGAATCTGAAATCCGTGGCTATTGCCGCGCCTATCCAACGGTCTTCGCGACCGCGTCGAATGCGCGGCAAGTTGACGAGGCGGGAAAGAGTTACGTCGACTTCTTCGCTGGTGCGGGGGTCCTGAACTTCGGTCACAATGATCCGAAGATGAAGGCCGCGATCATCGACTACATCCAATCCGACGGCGTCGCCCACAGCCTCGACATGTCGACCACCGCCAAACGGACCTTCATCGAGCGCTTTGCCGAACTGGTGCTGAAGCCGCGCGACATGGACTACCGGATGCAGTTCATGGGCCCAACCGGCACCAACGCCGTCGAGGCCGCGCTCAAACTGGCGCGCAAGGTGACCAAACGCAGCAACGTCATTGCCTGCAGCCACGGCTTTCACGGCATGACCATCGGTGCCCTGGCCTGCACCGCCAACGAGTACTTCCGTGGCGCAGCAGGCATCGAACTGGGAAACGTCCACCGCATCCCATTTGAAAACGCCCCGGGCGGCGGTGTCGAGCAGGTCAATGAACTGCGCTGCGCCTTCGCCGACCCCTCCAGTGGATTAGAACCGATCGCCGCCGTGATGGTCGAAGCGATCCAGGCCGAGGGCGGCGTCAACGTTGCGTCTAAGGAGTACCTCCACGCCTTGCAGCAACTGGCCCACGAACAGGGCGCCCTGTTCATCATCGACGACATTCAGGCCGGCTGCGGCCGCACCGGCAGCTATTTCAGTTTCGACGGCATGGGCTTAGACCCAGACATCATCACCCTGGCCAAGGGCATCGGCGGATTTGGCACGCCGCTGGCAATGAATCTGAACAAACCAGAGCACGACAAGCACTGGTCGCCAGGCGAACACACCGGCACCTTCCGTGGCCAAGACCTGTCCTTCGTGGCTGGAACCGTAGCCCTGGATTACTTTGCCGACGACACGCTGATGCAGGCGGTGGCAGTCAAAGGCGCCCAGATACGCGAGCGCCTCGAAACGCTATGCGCTGAGCACGGTGGCAAGGGCTGGCAGGTCCGCGGCAAGGGCATGATGCAGGCCCTCGATGTGGGCGACGGCGCGCTCGCTAAGTTGGTGGCCAAGGAATGCTTCGAACGCGGTATGCTGATCGGCCCGTGCGGCTCCGGCGGACGCGTGCTGAAGATGATCCCGCCTCTAACCATCCCCGATAGCGATCTGGCCGAAGGCTTGGACATCTTTGCCACAGCACTGGCTGCGGCTCTGGAGGCAACGGCATGAGACAGCGCGACGACATGACCTTTCCGCACGCGGAATACGTGCGGCGACTCGACGGCCTACGCGAGCGCATGCAGCGGCGCCTGATGGACGCGGTGATCATCAGCGACCCTGAAAACCTGATGTACCTGACTGATTATCAGACCACCGGCTACTCGTTCTTCCAAGCCCTGATCGTACCACTCGAAGGCGAACCGGTAATGGTCACCCGCGGGATGGAAGAATCCAACGTGCACGCGCGGACCTGGGTCGAGAAAACGCGGCCCTACCCCGACATCGGCGACTCGATCCAAACCGTGATCGGCGTTTTGCTCGACCTGGGCCTGGCCAACGCCACCGTTGGATACGAACGAAACAGTTACTTTTTCCCGGCGTACCTGCAAGACCGCATCCACACTTCGTTCAATCGCGGACGATTGATGGATTGCTTCGGGATCGTTGAGCAGGGCCGCATCTGCAAGTCGGAGCCCGAGATCGAGATCATGTACCGCTCGGCCAAGGCCACCGAAGCCGGCATGAAAGCCGGCTACGATGCCTGCCTCGCCGGTGCCACCGAGAACGACATCGCTGCCGCGATTAGCGCCGGCATGTTCAAGGCCGGCGGTGAGGCACCGGCAGTGATGCCCTACGTCACCTCTGGTCCACGCTCAATGATAGGCCACGCCACCTGGGAGGGCCGCACGGTTCAACCCGGCGAACACGTGTTCTTGGAGGTCGGCGGGTGCTACCGTCGTTACCACACCGCCATGATGCGCACGGTGGTTCTCGACGATATCTCGTCATCGATGCTCAAGGCTCAGGAGCGCATGATCCACGCGCTTGAAGAGGTGGAGGCGGCAATCCGACCCGGCCTCACCGTGTCTGACGCTGACAACATCGTGCGCGATATCATCGCCGACAATGACGTCGGCGCGGCCCTGATCACGCGCTCGGGCTACTCGATTGGCATCGCCTTCCCCCCCCAGTTGGGACGAGGGCTATATCCTCAGCCTGATGCAGGGCGACTCGACCGTCCTCGAGGAAGGCATGACCTTCCACCTTATCCCGTGGATGTGGGGCGTAGACGGCGACAAGACGGTGGGCATCTCCGACACCATTCACGTCACCAAAAACGGCTGCCAATCTTTCTTCTCGCTCGACCGGCGCTTCGTCACCAAGCCAGAGGAAGCGGGCAAAGAAGCCCTGCCGCCGCGGCCAGACGAAACCCCCTCCATGCCCCATCCCGACACCTTGGTGCCGGTAGCAGTGGCCAGCCAACCCGCGAAAAGGGCTGGCAAGGTATTCTCCCAAAAGGCAGCCACTAAGGCGACAAAGAAAACAGCCCAAAAGACCAAGAAGACCAAGAAGAAGGGGTAGCGCTGGCCCTATAAGAAGAACCAGCGTGCAAGGTGGCTTGCTTCCAAGCGCTCAGCGCTTGGGGCCAACCCACAGCTGTTGCGCGTTGACGAATTCTTTGATCCCATGCGGCCCCAACTCGCGGCCGTAGCCCGAGCGCTTGATCCCGCCTGACGGCAGCCGCGGGTCGGTCTTAACCACGCCGTTCACCACCACCTGGCCAGCCACCAGGCGATTGGCCACGCTCAGAGCGCGCTCGGTCGCCCCCCACACGCTCGCCGCCAAGCCGTACTCGGTGTCGTTGGCCATGGTCACGGCGTGATCCTGGTTCTCGGCTTTCACCACCACCGCAACCGGCCCGAAAGTCTCCTCGCAGTAGCCGGTCTTGCCGGGCTCAACATCGGCCAGTAGCGTCGCCGGGTAAAAGAACCCTGGCCCAGCGGGCAGCTCCCCGCCAAGCAGACAGCGCGCACCCTGATCGATGGTCGCGCTGACCTGACGATGAAGGTTGTCGCGCAAGTCAGCGCGCGCGATCGGACCAAGGTCGGTGGTCTCTTCGCGCGGGTCGCCAAGCTTGAGCGCTGCTAGGTGGCTACGCAGACGTTCTACCACCTCGTCATAGATCGGCGCTTCAACGATGATGCGTTTGGCGGCAATGCACGACTGGCCGGCGTTAATGATGCGCGACAAAACGATCAAGGGGATAGCCGCGTCGAGATCGGCGTCATCGAGCACGACACAAGGGTCACTACCACCCAACTCCAACACCGCCGGCTTGATCTCCGAAGCCGCAATCGTGGCCACCGCCGCGCCACCACGGCTGGAGCCGGTGAAGCTCACCGCCTGCACGCGACGGTCGCGGATCACCGCTTCCACCGCGGGCGTTTCCAGCAGCAGCGCCTGCATCAAGCCGGCCGGCGCACCCGCCGCCGTGAAACAGCCAGCGATGGCCTCAGCGCAGCCCGGTGTGTGGGGATCGTGCTTCATCAAGCAGGTATTACCTGCCATCAAAGCCGGCGCACAGAAGCGGAAGGCAAGCCAGAACGGCGCGTTCCACGGCAGCACGCCCAGCACCGGGCCCAGCGGCAAATAGCGCACACTGCTGCGGGTGGCATCGCTCTCCAGCACCTCCTCGGCAAGGTAGGCCGCAGCGTGCTCGGCGTAGTGCTCAGCGGCCCAGGCCGCCTTCTCCACCTCGCTCCGCGCCTCCTTCACCGGCTTACCCATCTCCTCGGTCATCGGCCGTCCGAGCTCATCGAGGTTGGCGCGCATATAGGCCGCCACCGCCCGCAACAGTTCACCACGCTGGGCAAAGCTGGTCGCCTGCCAGTCTTCATACGCCGCCACGGCCGCCGCCAACTTGGTTTCCACCACCGCGGGCGAATCGGGCTCGACCTCACGGACAGTGGTACCGGTGGTGGGATCGATGACGGTCAGCATTGGCGCTCCTGAGATTGCTCGGTTCAGCAGCCACCTTGCGCACTGTACGTAGACAACTCAAGTGACGATGCGCAGCAGCCCGCGCCGACTCGATACGGCAGGCCCCCGGCCGGCCTGTGCCCCCTCCACACGTTCGATCACCGAAAAGATCTCTCACGGAGGCACGGAGACACGGAGATGGATGAGAACGATATTGGTTCCGTGTTCGTGGATTGCGCAGTCAAGCTCCATCAGGATCTTGGGCCCGGATTACTCGAAACGGTCTACGAGGCGACCCTTGCCCAGAAGCTGAAAGCACGCGGTCTTTCTGTGGAACGACAGGTAGCTGTGGCCATTTCCTATGATGGGCAACAGTTCGATGAAGGATTCCGTGCTGATTTGATTATCGAGC
>JAQIBG010000325.1 GCA_027859175.1 Planctomycetota bacterium
GGCCGCGGCTCCGTACCGCGCCGTGCCGGCCGGGTATGGCCACTTCATCAATTGCGACGCCATACCAGCACGCACGCGCCAGGATCTCGTCATGCCACGCCGCACCGTGACTGCGGCACGGCAAAGCGAGGCAGGTCGACACCTTGTAGATCCGCAAGTGGCTGGCGCTGTCTGCGAACCAGCGGTCACACAACCCGGCCATAATCACGCTGCGCCACCACCGCAGGTGGCGACGGCGGGGCCGTGCGGGTCGACTGCCGACTGCTACCAGCATGTCGGTGTCGCTGGTGTGGTGTTGCGCCAGCGCGTGCGCCGCCTGGGCCCCAGTGCAACAGGTCAGCATGAAAGTATGGCCAGACTCGCTGGCTTTCTTCAGCGCGTTGGCGGGCGTGTCGGCAAAGACGGTAATGCCCTGGGCGCGTAGCGCGGCGCCGAGGCGGCTGTCGCTCGGAACGCATGCGCACAGATGTTCGGGCCACGCCATGGTCGTCACGCTAACGCGATCTTGGGCAACGGCATCTGCCTATGCGGGTTGCGCTAGGCCGGCTGTTGCTGGGTGTGCGTGGGTTTCCCTTATTGCCAGATCAGCGCGCACGGCGACCCTGGCTCAGCATGACCGACTACGTCATCATCACCGGCGGTACCCGTGGTATTGGGGCAGCGATTGCCCGCGAGATGGCCGCTCGGGGCTATGATCTGCTGCTGGGGTACCGTAGCGATACCGCCGCGGCCGAGGCCCTTGCTGCTGAACTGCGGTTGCAGGTGCGGGTCGATCTGTTGCAGGCCGATGTCACCGATCGCCCGGCGATGAAGGCGGCGCTGACGGCCACCGTGGCGGAGCATGGCGCGCCGTGGGCGGTGGTGGCCAATGCCGGGTTTACCCGCGATGGCCTGTTGATGTGGATGAAAGACGAGGATTGGGACGCCGTTATCGACGGTGCGCTCGGTGGTTTCTACAATCTCGTGAAGCCGGTGTTGGCTGACATGCTCAAGGCGCGGCGCGGTCGGATTGTGACCGTGGCCTCGGTGACGGGCCAGATGGGTAACGCGGGGCAAACCAACTACGCAGCGGCCAAGGGCGGTTTGATTGCCGCGAGCAAGGCCCTGGCGCGCGAGGTTGCCAAGCGTGGCATCACCGTAAATGCGGTGGCGCCCGGTTTGATCGCAACCGAGTTGACGGCCGGGCTCAATCACGACGCGATGATCGCGGGAATCCCACTCGGGCGTGCTGGCGTGCCTGAGGATGTGGCCCCAGCGGTCGGTTTTTTGTGCAGCGAGGGGGCCGCGTACATCACCGGGCAGGTGCTCGGTATCAACGGCGGGCTGTACACCTGAAGCTGGGTGGAACCGCGGGCGGGTCAAGCCGTCTAAGGACATCACAAGGAGCTGACCATGCGCATGCTGTTGATCATTGTACTGAGTTTCGTTGCGGTGGCCTTGGCGGCCGAAACCGCGCCGGCGCCTGGGTATACCCTGGCGAGTTTGCACGACGCGGCCGGTGTCGCCGAGTTGCCAGCCGAGCCGGTGATTAGCTGCCGTCTTGACGGCGATCGCATCGGGGGCAAAGGGCCAGTGAACAATTGGTTTGGTGGCCTGGTGGTTGCGGGCGAGACCAGGTCTGTCGCCAAGGGCCCGATCGGTGCCACCATGATGATGGGGCCAGAGAATCTGATGGCGCTTGAGCAGCGGTTCATGCGGGCCTTGGAAGCGATTCAGGAGCAGCCGATCGTAGTGACCGATGGCGGTATGACGATGCGCTCGGCCGACGGCAGCGTGACCATGCAGTGGACCTTGGCGCCGTAAGCATGCAGGTGGCGGTGATCGGCGGTGGCCCGGCTGGGGCGGTGGCAGCGGCGCGTTTGGCGATCGATGGTCACAGCGTTGATCTGTATGAGGCCCAGGTTTTTCCGCGCTTTCGCATTGGTGAGAGTCTGTTGCCCTGTTCGATGCCAATCTTGGCAAGCATCGGCATCGATGCCGCGTGGTGGCGCGCCTTAGGCGCCGTGTACAAACCTGGCGCGAGTTTCGAGTTGGCCGACGGCAGCGCCGTGATGCGGGTTGATTTCGCCGAGGCTCTGCCGGGCGATCCCGAACATGCGTGGCAGGTGGAGCGCGCGCCGTTTGACGCTGCCCTGCTCGACGTGGCGCGGGCGCGTGGCGTACAGGTGCATCAGCCGTGTCGCGTGACGGCGGTTGACGTCGCTGGCGCCCGACCGGTGTTGCAATTGGGCGATACACGGCGCGAGTTCGATTTCGTGATCGATGCCTCGGGGCGTGAAACTTTGTTGGCGCGGCACCATGACTGCAAAGACACGGTTGGTGATCTCAGGCGCGGCGCGGTGTACGGTCATGTGTCCGACTTGGCGCAGCCAGACGGGAGCAAGCCAGGCGATATCAGCATCTGCATGGATCCAAGCGGATGGGCGTGGCAGATTCCGATTGCTGGCCAGCGGATGTCGGTGGGCTTGGTGTTGGAGCGCGAGGCCTTGCAGGTGGGGGGTGGCCCCGAGGCTATTTTCCGCGCCGGCCTCGAGCGCTTCCCGGCCTTGGCTCAGCGGCTTGATGGTCGCGTTCCTGAGCCCTTGCGCACCACGCCTAATATTTCGTATCGGGTTCGGCAACGCTATGGGCGCGGCTGGGCCACGATTGGCGATGGCGGTGGCTTTGTTGACCCGATCTTCTCTTCAGGCGTTCACCTCGGCGTGACCCAGGGTAGTGAATTGGCGGCGGCCCTGGCCGCTGGCCCGGAGGCCGATCTGAGTGCTTGGAGCGCGCAATGCGACCGCGACCTGCAGGTTTTCACCAGCTTCATTCGCTTGTGGTATCAGCACCGCACGCTCAAGACTTTGTTCTTCGCGCCGAGTCGCAATCCGGCGATTGTGGCCGGTATCACCTCGGTGTTGGCTGGGAACACGCGCAGCGCTGACAACCTGTTTTTGCAGATGTTGAATCGGCGCGATCAGGCTTCCCAGGCGGAGCAGGCCTAGTCGTCGCTGAGGCTGGCCCAGATATACAGCCCGGCCCACACCTTGGGGTCAACCAGCAGCCCGGCTTCGCTGCATTCCATCAGCCAGGCTTCAACCTCGTCGCGCGGGACTAGGTGAACGGTGATGTTTTCGCCGGGTAGGCCGCCGCCAGGGCCCACGCGCTCAAGGCCGCGCGCGCACACCATGGTGATGATTTCATCGCACAGGCCGGCGCTGGAGGGGCCACGGCTGACCACGGCGAGCTGCGCAGCGCGAAAGCCGGTTTCTTCTTCGAGTTCGCGTTGGGCTGCCACCACCACGTCTTGATTGCCGTCGTCGCCAACGAGGCCGGCCGGCAATTCGATCACGCGCATGCCGTTCTCACCGAGCGGCTTGCGCACTTGTTCAACCAATACCACGTCGTCATCAGCGGTGCAGGCGATCACCGCCACCACATCGCTGGCGTTGTTGCGGCGCACGAATTCCCAGCCATCGCGGGTGTAGTAGTCGAGAAAGCGTCCGTGGTGGATGAGGGTGTCGGCCATGGCCGGGTTGTAAGCGTGGAGGGCGTGGGTCCAGCGTTGTCGGCACAGTGTGCCCGTAGGGTGGTCGCAGATTGGCCACAGCCAGCGTGGGCTTATACCTTGTGCTAGCGAACTCGAGGATCGAATGCGATCTAGCAAAGGCCTGCTTGCGGGGCTTAGTAAACCGCTTAGATTTACCGCTTAGCCTCCACCCTCCCTGATGCCAGACGACACCATCTATGTCCATCGCTTTATCCTGTCCCAGCCCCATCGCGGGGATGGCGATAGCTGGTTGTATCAGGCCGAAGAGGCGGAGGCCGAAGGAGCGGAGATTCGGCACGGCGTGGTGGTGCCTTGTGTGCTGCCCCCCGGGATAACGCGGGACCAGGTGCTCGACCAAGTGGCGGTGCAGAGCCAGTTGGTGCATCCACGTATCCAGCGCCTGTATGCTGGCGGTTTCAAGGGAGCCTCTGGTCCGGGCTTGTTATACGCGATTGTTGATGCCATGGACCCAGCGCGGCGGGTCGACCGTATCCTGCTGCCGAATGCGCCGGTGACCGAACAAACTATTCTGACCGTGGGCATCGAATTGCTCGACGCCTTAGCGGCGATGGTGCGTTACGGCGGCGCGCGTGGGTGGCTTGGGCCTGAACATGTTTTTGTTGGCGAGGATGGTCATTTGTTGGTGACCCATCCGTGGTTGGGCTGGGTGCAAGACTTGGCTCGCCAGGCCAGCGCCAGCGGGACCGCGAATTGGCAGTTTACCTGGACCGCTCCGGAAGTGATCGGCAACCCAGCGGCAGCCGGTATTCACAGCGATGTGTTTACCGTGTGTGCGATCTGCTTCGCCTTGGCCACCGGCCGCCCGCCCTATGAATCGGCCAGCGAATTGACGCTCGCAAGCGATGTGTTCACGGTGACCGCTCCCGATGCCCGCTCATTCAACCCGGCTATCAGCGCCGGACTGGCCGCCGTGTTGCGGCATGGTTTGGAGCCCGATAGCACGCGGCGCTATGCGATTCCGATGGAGATGCGCGAGCATCTGGTAGCGATTCTCAAAGGTGAACGCCCCGATGTGCCGGGCTATGATGAGGCCGCGCCCGTGGCCGTGGCACCCGCGGCGAATGCAGCACAGGGTTCGGGGCCGCATGCGAGTCGGGCGACGCCCGCGTCGCGCCGCAGTCGTTCGCCAGAGGCGCGTCAGCCGCGTCGTGCTGGGAGCGAGCGGGTCAGGCCTTCGGCCACTATGAGTGGGGGCCACGCGCGTCGCACCGGCCCTGAGCGTGGCACAGGCGCTGAGCGCGCGCCGCGCGAGCCCTGCCGTAAGGCTGCGTCGCCATTGCCGTTCGTGTGGGGCGCGATTGGCCTTGCGGTGATCGCTTTTGTGGTGGTGCTGGTGGTGGTCCTCCGCGAACCGCCCGCGCCGGTGGAGCCAGTTGCCGTGCCGCCAAGCGCGGCCCAGCACCAGCCTAGCGAGACCAGCGAGACCAGCGAGACCAGCGAGCCACGGCCTTCAGGGCGGGTGTACCGCCCGTTTGGGCTTGATGCGCCGCCGCAGTTGCCTGAGTTGTCGGGTCACGGGGAGTCTCGCGTGGCAGTGCCGCGTGAAGCGCCGGATTCGTCTCCTGAAGCCCAGCCTGTTCAGGATGCGGCGCCGGCACCAGATGCCTTGACGGCAGCCGACATGGCTCCGGCCGACATAGCCGTAGATCAATTGGAATCGGGCTTGGCCTATCATCTCTATCGCCGCAGTGGGCCCAATGTTTTGGCCGATATTATTGATGAGCAATGTCGCACCGAGACTGGTGTTGTTCGTAATTTTGACATCACAAAAGTGCGCGAGATGGATGGCGTCGGTCTCAAGTTTTCCGGCTATATTCAGTTTCCGGCTGATGGCCGTTATCAGTTTCGGGTGAGCGCGGATGATGGCGCTGCGTTGCGGATTGGTCCGTACGTGATGACAATTGATGGTACGCATGATGTCATTCGGGAAAATATGGGTGTCACGGTTACGGCAGGCTGGTACCCAATCGAGCTCACGTACTTCAATGCTCGAAAAAACGGAGCTTTGGAATTACTCATTCGCAGTGGGAAGTCCGGGTGGCGTCAGATCCCGTCGCGGATGCTGGCGCGACTCCCGGGTGGGCTGAGTGATAAACTGCCGCCACTGGTGGTAGACGCGGACTATCAGCCGGGCCTACACTACTGGCGCTACGGTGCCAAGTCCGCTGAGTCGCCAGAGATGATTGACAGCTATCTGTCTCAGAAGGTACTCGCGCGCGGAGTTGATGACGAGTTCAGGGTCGGTTCGCTGCTAGCCGGCGAGCCAGGCGGGTTGCGTTTTTTTGGTGCTCTGTTTATTGACGTGGCCGGAACCTATGAGTTCCGAATGACAAGTGATGATGGGTCGCGACTGCGCATTGCAGGGCGGGACATTGTTATCCATGACGGTGCACATGACGAAACTGAAAGGCGTCATGGGAGGACATACCTTGCTGAGGGGTATCACGATATCGAACTCGCGTATTTCGACTTGGGTGCCAATCGAAGGTTGAATTTGGAGTGGCGGCAGAAAACCGGAACCTGGCGCCGTATTCACCCTGACCTCTTGTGGCATAAGCTAGATCAGGACGAGCCGCCTGCTTTCGTTCCGTGGTCTAACCCAGTGCAGTTGGGTAAGGCAGGGCAGGGCTTGTGGTACGAGTTGTTCCGCGGCGAGGACGATGGCAATTGGGATATCAACACCACGCAGAAACCGGATAAAACCGGAATAGCACCAGACTTTAGCCTGTCGCCACGTGGCTCAGAGAACGATCATTTCGGTATTCGCTATAGCGGCTTTATTCGCATTCCTGCCGATGGCGTCTATACCTTCGATATTCTGGTCGATGACTGGGCGCGGTTCGAAATAGGCGAGTTTGCTATTTGGCACCATCGGGAAGAGGGCATAGCCGGCCGCAAGGCCAGCGTCTGGCTGGCTGCAGGTGATCATCCGGTGCGCATGATCTACACGCAGTGGGATGGAGACCGCTTGTTGAATCTCACCTGGCAACATGGCGCTGGTGAAGCCCGTGCGGTGCCAAGGGCGGCCCTGCTGCATGATGGGTCAGTGGCGAAGTGGTAGCCACGCGGCGCGCCTAGTGTGTCTGTGTGCCGAGTCGGGCGCTGACTGGCCTGCGGGCAATTCCGTCAGGCCAGTGGTGAGCATCCGCATTTAGCCAAGCAGTTCAGAAAAGTTGGCGATCAGTACGTGGCGCTTGCCGCTGATGCTGGCGTTGAATGACACCAGCGTGCCGCTGCGATCCCAGGCTGGATGCGGGTCGATGCGCAGCGCGCCATGCCGACCAGGTGCTACCACCGTGGTCATGCGCACCGCTTCGCGCTCTACGCCGCTGGCGATGTTGACCCAGCGCAGCGGGGTGGTGCCGTCGTCATGAATGAAGGGCTGCTCGCGGGTATAGCTATCGGTGAGGATGTGGCCGCAGGGGGTGACCGTGGGGTGACCCGAGCCGATGCTGTCGAGCAGGATCGGGCGCAGGTGGCTGCCATCGATATCGCAGCGCACGAAGCGTAGGCGATCGCCGAAGCCGCCCAAGTTCATGCTCAGGCCGCTGCCGTCGGGCAGCCAGTTGATGTGGTGGCCGCCGTGCTTCCAGCAGATCGCGGGCACCGCGTCGGAGAGTTCGCTGCCGTCTGGCTTGCAGGTCAACACATCGAAGCGCAGGTCTTGGCCGATATTATCGAAGTCGCGTCGCTTCTCGCCATCACTGCGCCAGCGCCGCACGGTGAAAATCAAACGGCTGCCATCGCCGCTCCACTTGCAATGGAAGCCGTGGATGTGCCAGCGTTCGAGGTCGGTGCCGGCCAAGTCTGGAATCACCTTGGCCGCGTCGGCCAGCGATACCGCCAGCGTGCGTTCACCGGTGCTGAGGTCGGTGATGAACATGCCGTCGTCATCGGGCGCGCCGCGATTGAGCGGAACCTTGTCATCGGGCACCATCACGCCGTATCCGGTTTGCGTGCGTCGCATCGCCTCCATGCAGCTGGCGGCGGCGTAGCGCCCGTCGGGTGACACGTGGTACACGCCGCCGGTGATCTTTTCGCTGCTGCCGGTGAGCGGGTCGCACACCACCAGTTGTGATTGCCAGGTGCTGGTGTCGACGTCGTTGAACACGAGGTGGTGGTCATCGGCGCCCCAGTTGATGTTGGCGCCCATCTGGGCCTCCCAACCGCAGGTATGGGCGACCACGCGCTCGTCACCACTGTGCAGGTCTACCAGCACCACTTCGGCTGCTTCGCCCGGGGTGTTCAGCCGCGACTCGTCGGGCATCCGCAGCGCCGCCAGGTAGCGCCCCGAAGGGCTGATCGGCGAGGTGTCAAAAAAGCGATGCAAGCAGCCGGGGCTGGTTGCAATGCGCACCGGCACCAGCGGCGCATGGCTGGTGTAAGCAGCAAGATTGGGCAGGAAGGTGTCGAGGGCAGTCATGCCGTTGAGTATCCGCGCCGGCTGCAGCATGACCATGGCAGGATGCGCCACCCAGATGGCAGAATCGACCATCCATTTGCGTGAATGGTCGAGCTGTAGCCGGGCAGTGCGCGCGTTGATCGTGAGACGGTGAGCTGCTTGGGATTGGCGTGGCGCTCAGGGCAGGGCCCCAGGCTAGTGCAGGTTGAGGCGCATCAGGAACCAGTCTTCGTCGGGGCCGTGGCCGTCATGCTTGGCGGTGGCATCTTGCCAGATGAGGGTGCTTGGGGTGTCTACCCATTGGCGCTGCTTGGTGATGTCGCTGGCGTTTTTGCCCGCGCCAGCTTCTACATGGAAGCATTGCTCATCGGTCATGGCGATGGGCGAGAAGCTGGGGTTGAAGGCCTCAAGCGTGCCCAGCCCATTGTACCAGTAGCCGTGATAGCGCACACCGTTGTTGTTGCCGGTGTAGAGTTGGCCGAAGCAAAGCAGCGCGGTACCGTCGAGGGCTAAGCCTTTGATACGGGTTTCTTGAATCTCGTCGGGGCCTTTGCCGGTGAAATAATAGGCGGCCCATTTCAGGCTGCCATCGCTGCCGATGCGGGTGATGAGTCCGTCGCCCATTTGCCCGTCCATCCAGGCTTCGGCGATGCGGCCACCGGCAAACACGTCGTCACCGATCGCGCGTACGATATGCGTGTTATTATTTTGGTTGGCGCGGCCGCTGACGTAGGTTTTACCCCACAGGGCTTGGCCGTCTGGCGCTACCTTGAGCAGGCTGAAGGTGCAATTCATGCCGCGCACATCGCAGGCGGCGTAGATGGCGCCCTCGGGGTCGATGTCGATGCTGTTGATGTTGCTGCCCGATCCGGCGCTGATCTTATTGATCCAGGCCACTTTCGGGTCGGCGAGGCCATCGAGGCGGGCGAGAAATGCCGAATTATTGGCGCTACCGCCGATAATCAGGTAGTCGTCGTGTACCGCCACGGTGTAGCCACGATCATTACTGCCCGGCGTGGGGTCAATCGCCTTTTGCCAGGCGAGCGCGCCATCGGTGGTATGCATGGCCAGTACGAATACGTGGGATTCGGCTCCTGAGCGGGCGGCGCCGGTTGATCCGGTTACATACACGCGGTCGCCTGCTACCCGCAGGCCATAGGCCTGGGCGCCGTGCTTGGCGAGCAAGCTGCTGGGCCATTCAGGGCGCCACTGTTGCTCCCAGGCGATTGCGCCATCGGGGGTCACCTTCATAACGAACGCGGCGTAGTCGTTATTGCCCTTGCTGCTGCTAACGGCCCCAGCGATATAGAGGTTGCCATCGGCGTCAACGGCAACGGCATCGGCGCTACCGCCGGTTTGGTCATTCTGTCCGCAATCCCGGGTGTAATCACGGAACGGTCCAGACCACATCTTACTCCACACCAGTTTGCCATCGGTGGTGGCTTTGGTCACGAGGATGTCATAGGCGAAGCGATCGATGACCTGGGTGACGTGACCAACGAGATACACGTGGCCGGCGCCGTCGGCCACCATGCCGGTGGCTTGTTCGTCGGTGGTGGGGCCACCGTAGATCTGTTGAAACGCAAGGTTGCCGTTGGAAAAGAACGTGGCCTTGTCACGACCTTTGCCGCTGACCGTGATGCTATGGGTTTGCCCGTCACCGTAGCTGATTGCCACGGTGGCGGTGCGCACGCCGGAGTGCACCGGATAGAAGCGAACGTAGAAGTCGAAGAATTTGCCGGGGGCAACGGTCACATTGCTGACGCTTAGTGGTGCGGGTTTGAGGGCTGCGTCTTGCAGGGTGAATTCTTCATCGATCACGCCCTCGGCTTCGGTGAGGGTGATGCTGGCGATGGTCAGATCGGTATCGCCAGTATTGCGGATGCTGAACAGATCGCGCTGTTCGCTGAACAGCGCCACCGACGACGAAGCATTGTTCATCGGTTGGTGGTAGGTGCCACCGTTGGGAACCGGCTTGGCGCTGGCAAACAGTTCAAAGGCCTGCGCGGCAGGGCAACAACACACCGCGATGATGACGAGCAAGAGAGAGCGCATGGGTATACCCGAGGGAGTGGGTGAGCGAGGGCCGGCCACGCAGCACGGGCGCCAACACAACTGGTTTGCGCGGCGCTACGCGGGCAGAGGAAGCGGATGGTACCAATGCAGTAATGACACGGCAAGGCATGTTGGCGCATCGCGTGGCCGCCAACAGGCACAGTGCCCTTCGCCTTGGCCTGCGGCGCTCATGCGCGTGCTTGGCTTAGAATATGCCGCATTTTTGGTCTTCGCACCTCCGTCGGTAGCGCAAGAGCTGGGATCCTGAGGGGCTGAGTTGGGACGAACCGGACCACCGTTGCACGGTTGTGGCGCAGATTCCAGCCTCGGCGGCGCGGCTGGCGTAGTGGCCGAGGACGGTGCCGATGAAGCGGCCGTGGCTGCACATCAGTGCCAGCCACGCGTCGATGTCGAGATCTAATCCTTGCCGGCTGGGAAGGAGGTGGGCTGGGATGGAGCCACGCTTACCTGCAAAGACCCCCAGCAGTGCTAGAATATCACCCAGACCGACACCACGCCGACACCACAGTCGAAGCCCCGCGCCGAAGCCCGCCCTCGACCGAGCAAAGCCGCCACAATGCCCCAAACTATTGCCCCACAGATGTTTAAGACGAATCCAGTGCAAGGCCCCAGCGCTCAACCACACCGAAACACCCCGCTTGTGGCATGCACCGGACCACCTATTGTGGGCCACATCACAAACGCAATATGTAGCATGCTAGAATAACACGGAAACTATAGCGTGCTGCATATTAGGACTGTTCGATCACCGAAAAGGTCTCTCACGGAGAAACGGAGACACGGAGATGGATGAGAACGATATTGGTACCGTGATCGTAGATTGCGCAGTCAAGCTCCATCAGGATCTTGGGCCCGGATTACTCGAAACGGTCTACGAGGTGACCCTTGCCCAGAAGCTGAAAGCACGCGGTCTTTCTGTGGAACGACAGGTAGCTGTGGCCATTTCCTATGATGGGCAACAGTTCGATGAAGGATTCCGTGCTGATTTGATTATCGAGC
>JAQIBG010000454.1 GCA_027859175.1 Planctomycetota bacterium
AAACGCGTCAACGCGAGCTCGTCGTAGTCGGCGTCATTAACCACACCCAACATCAAACCCGTCGAATCAAGTTCATCGAATCGACGGCCGGCTTCACGATAGATCATCGGCGGCTCATGACCCGCCGATGCATAGCGCACCGCGCCATCGCTGCCGAGACGACACAGCGCCATGGTCATAAAACAATCTTCGGCCATGTCAGCTTCGAGCAGCGCGTTCAAGCGCTCAAGCAGCAGCCCTGGCGCCAGCCCACCCTGATACAAGGCCCGCAGCGAAGCGCGCGCGGTGCTCATCATCATCGCGGCCCCAAGGCCATGCCCGCTGACATCACCGACCACCAGATCGACCATGTCGTCACCGATCAGGTAATCGTGGTAGTCGCCACCGGTGGCATCGCAGGGCTGCTGCCAATGCGCGAAGCGCCAACCCGGCAAGCTGGCTGGCGTGCGTGGTAATAATGACTGCTGAATTTTATTGGCGAGCTCCATGTCGCGCGCCAAACGCTGGCGCTCCATGTCGCGCTCGATCAATTGCGCAGTATCTACCGCAACGGCAGCTTGGCTGCATAAGGCCAGCGCGATCTGTTGATCGTACTCATCAAACGGACCGCCGTCCTTATTGAGTGCCTGCAATACGCCCACCACGCGCGATTCATGACTCACCAAGGGCAGGGCTAGAATGCTGCGCGTACGGTACCCGCTGCGCTCGTCGTTGCCGCGATCAAAGCGCTCGTCGGCGTAGGCCTCCGGAATATTGATCACGGCCGCGGTCTCGGCCACGGTGCCAGCAATGCCCTTACCACGCGGCAGCCGGATGGTGCCCGAATGCTGGGCAATAGAGGTCCACAGTTCGCCGGTCGCCTGATCAACCACAAACAGACTGCAGCGATCGGCGGTCAGCAATTCCTTGGCCGCCTCAAGAATGAGATCGAGTAGCCGCAGCAAGTCGCGCTCACCGGTCATCGCCCGCGATACCCGCAACAGGCGATCGAGATCGCGTGCATATCGATCCAGGTTGGTGCTCATGTCGCCGTACTAACTCCCCACCCTCACGCGGGCGCTAAACAGAGACAGCCTAGCGAGTCAGGACGCGCCGTCGATGGCAAAGCCACGGGGCCCAAAGCCCCGGCCATCACTGCCCGAGACGCACGATTTCGCCGCTCGCGGCGCTTAGGTCCACCGGGTGCTGCAGCGCAGCACCCAAACGCAGCTCGCCACGCACCGGGCCAGGGCTGATAAAGAGGCGCAAGCCGGTGCCTGGGTAGACCGGAAAAGTCCAGCCATCGATCACCAAGCTGCCCGCACCCGCGCTCGGCGGCACCACCAACAGGGCCGGCGACTGCTCCGCCGCCACGCCAAACGGTAGGGTATTGGTGCGCAGCCAGGCGCCTTGGGCATCCTGCAATTCTATCCACAAGTCATAATGGCCGCTGGCGTCGGCTGGGATGTCCCAGCGAATCCGCGTCAAACGCTGCGAGCGCTGGGCCTGGCGTTCATAGACCCCGTCGCCACTACTGACCGCGCCTTGACCATTGCGAATCACCCAACGGTAACGATAGCCGACCCCTGCCTCGGGCTTCCCGGCAAAGGCAAATACGTCGGCAACAAAGGTTTCTCCTGGCTGACAAAAGCTACTGCGCTCGGTTAGCAGCAGACGCTCACCCGGCGCCATCAGGTGGCGCAAACTATACGCCACCGCCTTGGGTTCGCGATTGAGGTCAGTAATGCCATGCGGCTCAATGCGGCCGTTACGATGAAAATCGGCCCAGCTCCACGGCGAGATGCCGGCCACGTGCTCGGGCGCAGTGGCCAGATATTGAAATCCAAAGCGCACCACCTGCTCCTGGTACACCTCGCTGCCGCGTTGCCGACTGTTGAAGGCACCATCAACGCGATCACGGATCGCGTGCGCGCCTTGCTCGGCCACCCAGATCGGCTTGTCACCAGCAGCCGCGCGATTGCGCGCCAAACCATCACGCACCGTGTACACGATCTTGGAATGGTACCAGCCGTAATGGAAATTGCGCGCGCCCATCTGCAATAATTGATACGTCTCCATGCCGTGCCAGCTCGCCAGTACCAAAATAGCCAAACGGCTCGGATCCTTTTCGCGCACATGCGTCAGCGCACGATGGTGATAGGTCATCGCGCCACCGTTCTCATTGCCCACACCCCAGGCCACGATCGAGCTGAAATTGCGATACTGATCAATCATCGCGTCAAGCTGCGGCCGCAACTGGGTTTCCCAACCCAAGTCAGACTGCAAGAACTTACCCGGAATCTGCCACGCCGGGATCTCGGTAAACACCACGATGCCAAGCTGGTCGCACAGGCGATACAACTCGGGGTGATTCGGGTAATGCCCCGGACGGATACTGTTGAGCCCGTAGGCCTCGCGCAAAAATGCCAACTCTTTGGCGCGTTCGGCATGCGGCACGCACGGCCCAAACCCAGCCCACTCCTCATGAATGCCAAAGCCTTGCAGCCACAGCGGCCTGCCATTGAGCACCAAATCACGCCCCTGCGCAGCGAAGGTGCGCAAACCAATCGGCATCACGCAATCGCCACCATCCCAACGCAGCTCAAGCTGATGCAGGAAGGGGTCATCCGGCGACCACAGACGCGCGCTCGGAACCCGTAGGTCAAGCAACAGGCGCCCATCCTCGGCACCCACAAGCACGCCCTCGGCCACTGCCTCGCCATCGGCCAGCAAGCGTGCCCTGACACTGCCAGCCGCACCCACTGCCTTCGCAGCCAAGCTCAGCACGGCAGCGTCACCATCAAGTCTGGTAGCCGTGGCGATGTCGCGCAGCCACGCATCCGGGCGATGGCACAAATACACCTCGCGGGTCACGCCGCCACCGGGCTGCCAGCCACCCATCCGGCCTGGTACCGTTTCACGACACAGGCGATTATCGACCCGCAGCACCACCGAGAGTTCGGCTCCCGGCGTAGCCGCCGCACCCAACTCAAGTGCAAACGGCGCATAGCCCCCAGTCTGACTCGCCACCCACTCGCCATTGACCCACACATCGCAGGCAAATTGCACCCCAAGAAAATGCAGCAGCACCGAGCCGCCCTGCCAATCGGCCGGCACCACCACCTGACGCGCAAACCAACCAACCCCGGAGCGTATCGGCATCGCCACCGTACCCGGCTCACGATCCCACACCCGCGGCAGGCTGATCCCAGTCCACTCACTGCGGTCATGCTCGGCTAACTCCCAGCCCGACTCGGCCCCAACATCACTCGGATCAAAGCGAAACAGCCAGCCCTCAGCCAACTCCTCGGTCGCCCGATAACACCGATCCGGCAAAGGAAATTCCAAAGCCACCAGCACAGGCGCCACGAGCAAACTGACCAACACAAGAAGCACAATACGCATGCCCCCAGCCTAGCACCCACCCCAAGCAGGTCGACCTCCGCTCAGCCTTGGCGTAGGTGCACTCCGCTGAGGCGTGCCGAAGAGTTTTACGCCAGGACGCCAGAATTGAGAGCGGGTGGAGGTAGCGCGGAGACTGCTGTTCGGCGCGCTTGAAGTAATAGCACGTTTTGACCCGGGAGCCCATAGGCGTGCAGCGATGGCTCAAACCGAGCCCATCACAATCAAGCCACAGTCCTATGCCCCTGGCGTCCTGGCGCCCTGGCGTCCTGGCGTAAAACTAGTACCAAACACAGCGCACCAGATCTCAGAACGCTCAGTCATCCCAAGGCGAGGGTACCGGGATATCGCCGCGGCTCATTGCTTCGTAGTGCTCGTTGACCGGGGGGATCTTGGCCTCGACGGATTCGCGCCAGGCGATGAGTTTGGCGTGGAGGTTTTTGACCAACTCGGGCTTATCGGCGGCGCGATCACGCTCCTCGGAGATGTCATCGCGCAGGTTGTAAAGCTCAAGCTTACTGTCTTCAAAGAACTCGATCAGCTTCCAATCACCGGCGCGCACGCTGCAGCCCGGCGAGCCGCCCTGGTTGGAGTAATGCGGGTAGTGCCAGAAGATCGCCTCGCGCTCGAGCGCAGCCTTGCCCTCGAACAGAGATAAGATCGACACACCGTCGCAGTGTTGCTCGGGCATCAGCGGGGCACCGGCAGCCTCGAGGAAGGTCGGGAAGAAGTCAGTACTGGTCACCGGCACGTCGCAGTTGGAGCCAGCGCTTACCACCTTGGGCCAGCGCACCAGCATCGGCTCGCGGGTGCCGCCTTCATACATCCATCCCTTGCCCTCTGCCAAGGGCGCGTTGCTGGTTGGCGACCCTTCTGAGGTAGCGAGGCCGCCGTTATCAGAGGTGAAGATAATAATCGTATCGTCTGAACGACTTGAGCGCTCAACCGCCGCCATCACCTTGCCGATATTGGCGTCGAGGTTCTCAACCATGGCCGCATAGCCCGGGTCGCTTTGCACCAAGCGCCGCTTCACGCGCTGCTCTTGCTTGCTGATGCAGGGGTGGAATTCACCCTCCTCAAAAATCTGAACCTTATCAAGACCAAGCCGCGCGGCCTTAGCCTTATACTTGGCGATGAGGTGCGCGGGCGCCTGGATGGGCGTATGGACCGCGTAGTGCGACAAGTACATAAAGTAGGGATCATCGCCGGCGTCATCGATCAACTCCACCGCGCGGTCGGAGATATGGTCAGTGAGGTATTCGCCTTCAACGCCATCGGGATAGCCAGGCAGCTGCCAGGGGGAGAAATACCCCTTCCTGGGTGCACCCCAATCGCAACCGGCCACGTTCACATCGAAGCCAAAATCTTGCGGCGTGTGCCCCTCGCCACCGAGATGCCATTTGCCGACATGGAAGGTGCGGTAGCCATGACGCTTGAGCGCGGTGGCCACCGTGGTTTCGCTGCGCGGCAGTTCACGGAAGTACGGCACCGCGAGCAATTTGCCAACCGCGGCCCCGGGGATGTAATTGGTGATGCCCACGGTGGCCGGGTACTTACCGGTCAACACCGAGGCCCGGGTCGGCGAGCACACCGGGCACGAGGCATAGGCATCGGTGAACTGCATGCCCTGAGCCCGCAGGCGATCAATATTGGGCGTCTCGTAAAAGCTCGACCCCTGACAGCCGATATCCATCCAGCCCATGTCGTCGATAAGGATGAAAATGATGTTGGGCTTAGTCATGGGGGAGCCTTTCTTGAGGTGTGGGCCTCGAGCCGCGCGCAGTGGCTTGCTGTTACTGGTGGTAGTGTAGTGGTCTATTTCCCAATTTGGATGGCCTTTGTGAGACACATTTGTTATTTTTGTTATATGGGTGAGGCCAGAATCCGTTCGTCGTGCCGGCTCGGCATCGGGTACCAGTCCGGCCAACTGCGCGCTGGTTACCAAGAAGGCGTCGGCACCGTGACCCAGCGAAACTTCGTCACCCCGCAGTACGCCGTGGTTTACATGGTGCGCGGCCATGGCCACGCCATTGACGGCCAGGGGCAGCGCTGGGAGCTCAGCCCCGGCTGCGTACTGCAACGGCGCCCCGGCGAGGCTCACCACTTTGAAACGCATGATCCGGCCTGGTACTTCCTCGCGGTACCGGCCCCGTGCTATGAATCACTGCGCATCACCGGCCTACGCAGCCTGGACACAATGGTGTTCAACCCCGGCCTCGACCCGGGCCTGCGCGCTGGCTGCGAGGCCATGATCGATGAACTCGGGCGCTGTCCGGCCACCCAACTGGCGGCCTGCAATGCGCAGATCCTCCAGTTGATCGTGCGCTTCCACTTACGCGGCGCCGAACGCCACGAGGCCGGCCGCGAAGACAGCTTCGCCCGCACGGCCTGCCGCGCCCTCGAGCGCAGCTGCGACGGTCGCCGCCCGCTCGAAGCCATCGCGCACGAACTCGGTCTCGGTTACGCCGCCTTCCGCAAGCGCTTCACCAACGCCCTTGGTATCGCTCCGGGCACCTACCGCATCCGCGCCCGCATCGAACGCGCCCAGAGCCTGCTGTCTGACCCTGTCCTCAGCATCGAAGCCATTGCCGATGATCTTGGCTATGCCGACATCTTCGCCTTTTCGGCCCAATTCAAACGCCACACCGGCCACAGCCCCAGCACCTTTCGCAAAGCGATGGGCTAGCCCGCATCGCTCACACGATGCGTGTGTATTTGGCACAATAGGGTGCAGCTACACGCCTTGTGGCAGCTGTCACAATACGCATGGTGCGGGCTGGGGTCCGAGGG
>JAQIBG010000470.1 GCA_027859175.1 Planctomycetota bacterium
CCACAGAGCCCGCCCCAGGACCCACGACCAGACCGGCCGCAGGCCGGTCCCCGCCCTTGAGCCCAGCGCCAGACCAGCATCATGCCGCCCATGGCCAGTCTCTTCAGCAAGATCCACCAGGGCGAAATCCCTGCCTCCACCGTGTTCACGCAGGAGCGCTGGTTCGGCATCCTCGATCTGTTCCCAGTGAGCCCTGGCCATCTCTTGATAATCCCCACCCATGAGGCGGCTCTGATCCATGAGCTGCCAGACGACACCCTGGCCGAACTGGGTGCCGTCATCGCTCGCGGCACCGCCTGCTTGCGCCAGGCGCTGAACTGCGACGCGGTATCGGTACTCCTGCGCGACGGCACCGCCGCCGGCCAGGAAATCCCGCACGTACACTGGCATCTGGTACCGCGCTTCGACGGCGACCAAGCACATCACTTCGGTGGCGGCAGCTACGGCAGCGACACCGAGCGCCAGGCCGCGATGGATGCCATGGTCACGCGCCTTCAGGCGGCGTGGTAATGGATCTCCGCGCCTTTCAGCACCGCATCGCCACCACCTACGGCGCCAAAGACAGCGCGCGCGGCGTGGCCGGCACCTTCATGTATTTCACCGAAGAGGTCGGCGAACTGGCCGAAGCCCTGCGCGAGCCCGACGACCACGACCTACCCGGTGAATTCGCCGACTGCCTCGCCTGGCTGACCTCGCTGGCCCACCTGGCCGGCGTCGACTTGGCCGAAGCCACCGAAGCCAAGTACGGCGGCGGCTGCACTCGCTGCGGCCACACGCCCTGCGCCTGCGACACCAAGCCCTGATGAGCGCTCCAGACTCGGCCCCCAGCAACACCGGGCCCACCCTGCTCACCCGCGTGATCAGCACCCTGATCGCAGCCGGGCGCATCTTGCCGCCACGCTTCGCGTGGGTCCTCGGCGGGAGCGTCGGCTATGCCTTCGGCTGTCTGCCGATGCGCGACCAGCGCCGCTGCCGCGAGCACCTGGCGCGCGCCTTTCCGGAGCAGAACCAGGCCTGGATTGAGCACACCGCGCGCAAGGCCTTCCGCCACGTTGGGCGCATGGCCGCGTGGACCCTCGCCACCCTGCATCGCCCGCCGCAGGTGTTACGTCGCCACTGTGCCTGGCATGGCCGCACCAACATGGCCGCCACCCGCGCCGCCCAGCTCGCCGGCAAGGGCACGCTGATCTTGGCCGGCCATCTCGGCAACTGGGAGCTGTTGGCCCGCGTCACTGGCACCATCATGGGCGCTAGCGTGCTCGGCAAACGGATGCGTAACCCAGCGCTCGACCACATCGTGCGCCAAATTCGCGGCGAACACGGCAACCGCGCCCTGTACCAGGAAGACGGCGTAGCGGCCTGCGTGCGCGAACTGCGCTCGGGCCAGCTCATGGCCACCCTGATCGACCAAGACATCCGGCGCCTGGCTGGCTGCTTCGTGCCCTGGTTTGGGCATCCCGCCTACACGCCGTCTGGCCCCGTGATGCTGGCGCTGCTGGCGCGCGCGCCGGTGCAATCGGTGCACTGCCTGTGGGACGGCCGCCGTTGGGCCATGCACTGGGGCCCGCGTTGGGTGATCCCGCGCGATTGCTCGCGCGATGAAGCCGTGGCCATGGTCACCGCCCAGGCCACCGCCTTCCAAGAACACCTAGTCCGCCTGTACCCCGAACAATGGGTGTGGTGGCACAAACGGTGGCGAACGCAGCCCAGCGACGAACCCAGCGCCCTATGCTGGCCCAAGGTCTGAGCGGGCACCGGCCGGCCAGGAAAGCACGCTGGCACCCGCGCCCGAGTCCCTAGCCTGCCCCGCCATGAGTCGCACCTCGATCCGATCTGCCGGTAATGCCCTCGGTTTGGGCCCCGAATTGTGGGACAGCCATTTCATGCGGGCCTGCCGTGGCGAAGCCAGCGAACGGGTCCCGGTGTGGCTGATGCGCCAAGCTGGGCGCTACATGGCCGAATACCGCGCGGTCCGCGCCGATCGTGACTTCCTCGGCATGTGCGAGCCGAAAATCGCGGCCGAGGTCACGATCACGGCCCAGCAGCGCATCGATGCCGACGCCGCGATCATCTTTGCCGACATCCTGCTGATTCTCAAAGGTTTCGGCCTGGATCTGACCTTCGCCGCCGGCGAGGGCCCACGCCTTAGCCCCCCGATCCGCAGCGCGGCCGACCTGGATCGCTTGGCGGCGCCCGGCGAGGCCGCCGAACGCTGCGCCTACGTGGCCGAGGCCTGCCGGCTCACGCGCGACGGCCTCGACCCACACATCCCACTGATCGGCTTCTGCGGCGCGCCGTTCACCGTGGCCGCCTACGCGATTGAAGGCCAGGGCTCGCGCCAATGGGCCACGGTCCGGAAGTTCATGTACGAACAGCCGGCCGTGTTCCATCGCCTGCAAGAGATGCTGGTGGCCGCCCTCGGCCCCTACCTACGACGCCAGATCGAAGCCGGTGCCCAGGCCGTGCAGATCTTCGACAGCTGGGTTGGCATGCTCACCGAAGCCGATTACCGCGAGTTCGTGCTGCCGCATCTACAAGCCCTGGTCAGCCAGATCCCCGACGGCGCGCCCGTGATCTGCTTCGGCACCAACACCGCCCACCTGACCAGCGCCATCGCCGCGTCAGGCTGCGATGTGCTCGGCGTTGACCACACCACCGATCTCGCCGCCACCTGGGACGCCCTCGGCGGGCCCGATCACATCTCGATCCAAGGCAATCTCGACCCCGCCGCCCTGCTGGCTGGTGAAGAGCGCTTGCTGGCCATGAGCGAGCAGGTTTTGGCCGCGGCCGGCAACCGGCCGGGCTACATCTTCAACCTTGGTCACGGCGTGTTCAAAGAGACCGATGTGGAGCGCGTGATCGCCTTGATCAAGCACGTGCATGCACGCGGTGGCTGACAGCCCTCGGCTGCACCTGTGCGCTAGCACGAGGCTAAGCTGATGAGCATGGAGTTGCTCAGTCTCAGCTGTAACCACTGCGGCGCGCCCCTTGAGGCACCGAAGTCAGCCAATTACCTGAGCTGCCAGCACTGCGGCTCACGGCTGAAAATTATGTCGAGCGGCGGCGCCGCTTGGACTGAAGTCCAAGAAAAGATCGAAGCGATCGCCGAACGCCAAGACGACATGGCGCAAGACCTTGAGATCATCAAGCTGCACAACCAAATCGAAGCGCTCGAGCGCGACTGGGATCGTTACCGCGATAAGTCGATGATTCGCAGTAAACACGGTCGCGAACGCGAGCCGTCGGTCGGCGGCGGCATGTTTTCCATGATTGTCGGCATCGTTGGCGGATTGGTTTTCTTCGCCATGTCGGGTGGCGCCGGGGCGCCGATGCCGTTCCCACTATTCGGCCTCGCCTTTGTTGCTTTTGGTGTATTTAGCGGACTCCACAGCATGAAAACAGGCAAGGCATTCGAGCGCTCCAAACAGCGCTTTCAAAGCCAGCGACGCAGCCTGCAAGGCCAGATCCGCCGCGCGAGCCACACCGATAGCTAAGCCGGATGAGCACGGCCGGCTCAATCCAGCGCGAGCACCCGGTCGGCCAACTCGCTGATAAACGCTGGATGATCATGCACGCAGCGCGCGCGGGTATAACCGCAGCCAAGTTCTGCGCACAGAGCACGGGCCTCAATGTCCAAGTCGTAGGCCACCTCAACGTGGTCAACCAGGAAGCCGACTGCCTGCACAATAATATCGCGTGCGCCAGCCGCCGCCGCCGCGCGGATCTGCTCACTAACCGTGGGCGTTGACCACGGAATCCGTGATGGATCGGGCGCGCTCTGATACCCAACTTCATGCGCTGGATGCTCCGCCGCTGCCGCAATCAAACCCGCGCTGTGTTCGACCTGCGCCCGATACGGGCTGCTGCGCTCAGCCAGCACCGGAATCGCATGCGCGGTCAGGAGCAAGGTGGCCTGGTCATAGCGTTGCTCATCCCAGCCCACCGTTGCCACCTTGATTTCAGCGGCGCACGCCGCCACGAAACCAGCGCCGGCGAAGTAGGGCTCAATCACACCGGCGCGCCGCGGCGCCGCATCACCTAAGTCCTGCGCCGCCTCAGCGCACTGATCCAAATAATCTTCCCAACTGCGGCGCGTCTGCTGCACGCTCATCACCACCGCACGGTAGTGACTGCAGCCCGCCTCATGAAGCGCGCGCAAACCGTCGGCGTACCACGGCGCCCAGTTGCGAAAACCACAACGCACCGGCATCGGTCGCCCGCGCCGCGCCAACTCGGCCTCAAGGGCCTCAGCCTGGGCAAAGGTCAGCGGGTTGTACGGGCTGACCCCACCTAAGGCGTGGTAATGCGCGGCCACCTCGGCCACGCGCGCCGCCTGGCGCGGGTCGTCATCGAGCACCTTCGACACAAAACATTCAACCCGTCCTGGGCAGTCAGCCTTGCGTTTGCAGCAGGTGTCGGTGACGCCACCAAAGCCCAAAACAAGCACGCCATGTTGGTCACTCATGGCGGCAGCCTAGATGGCCGACTGAATCGGGCGAGGCCCGATCTCGACCACGCCAAGCACGGGCCACGTCACCTGCAAACAGCCTGCGCCGAGCCACGTAAGCCGGACATCGTGCCTAATGCCTTAGCTTGCCGCTGATTGCCGCCCTTGTTATGCTGCGCCCATGTCGAGCCGAGTCTTCTCATACCAGTGCATGCCAGACAAGGACATCGTGGTGGTATTTGGCGAAGGCACGATTCGCGTTCGCGGGTTGTTTGAGATCCTCATTCGCATCTCGCAAGACGAGTCCTGCCGCAAAACCCACAAACGCCTGCTCGATCTGCGCCGGGCCGAACTCAAGTTGTCACCCGATGACGCTCACCGCTTCGCCGACCTGGTCAAAAAGGAAGTGCCACAATTGGGCGAAAATCGCTACGCGGTCCTGCTGGCACCGATGGCTGATCGCCACACCGCCGGTCTGATTCGTCGCGAGTTAGAACCGCTGGGGGTTGAAATCCAGCTGTTCAACGACCACGTCGAAGCCCTGCAGTGGCTCTATCACGACTCCGATTTATTCCCCGGCGGCACCCCACCAGATCCGACCGTAGCGGATCCCGCGGCAGAACCACCACCAGCACCAGGTCCGGACGGCTCCGAGCAGGCCTAACCCATCCCAGAATAGGCATATACGCGTGCGATCTGGCGCCAACTGACCCAGATAACAGCACGCTCCCAAACTTTACCAAATCGCTTTTCTCTGGCGTCCGAATGCTGCGCCCACTATACTTGTTTGCATGTGTAGGCCAAAACACGGCATGACTCTTATCGAATTGTTGGTTGTGATTTCCATCATTGCGGTGCTCGCTGCCTTGCTGCTGCCAGCCCTCAGTATGGCCCGAAGCGCGGCGCAAAAAGCTCAATGCATCAAGCGCCAAGGCCAGTTCACCTTTGCCATGCTCGGCTACGCCGAGGATTATGATGGCCGCTACGTGCCAGCTTCAGGCGGCTGGCATGGCGTCGAGACTTACGGCTACCGCTGGTTCTCCGACCTCGCCCCCTACACCGATGCCGTCAAAACGCTCGCCGCGGGCGGCTACGGCGACTGGGGCAAAAGCGGCATGTGGGACCGCATGCGTACGCAATTGTGGGACGCCATGCAGTGCCCGGTTTTCCAAGGTCGCAGCGATACCCACGGCCCCAGCGCCGACGCCAACGCCCCCGGCTACACCTCGGGCGGCTACGCCATCAACCACGTCCCCGGCGCGCCCAACAACCTCAAGCACACCTGGTACGACTGGGGCGCTCAGGGCACCGGCCGGCAACTGTGGTTTCACCAACAGATCACCCATCAAAGCCAGCGCGCCTGGCTCGCTGAGGGCGACTGGGTGGTGATTGGCACAGTGGGCAGCGTCAACCCCAGCACGCCTTACACCACTGGTGACTTCGACCAACCCACCATCTACCGCGATCGTGACAGCAGCGCACCGGGTGAACCGCGTCACGGTGGCCGCTGCAATGTTGCCTTTTTTGACGGCCACGTGGCCAGCCTGCCGTTTGGCACCGGCACGGTTCCCAGCAGTGGGCGCGATGCCCGCCTGACCTGGATGAACCCGGAAAACTTTACCGAATAAGAGTGACCACCACCCTCGCAGGTGCTGCCCGCTACGGTAGCAGAAGCCCTTCGTCGCTAAAAACAGGTCTTGTATGGGCCGGTTTAACGGAACCATCCCGCGCTCGATCGGAGTCGGCATATGTTCCAGCACCTGTTTGCTAAGCGCCCAGAGAATCTAAAAGACGATCTTTTGGCTGGTCTCACCGTGGCTTTGGCCTTGGTTCCCGAGGCCGTGGCCTTTGCCTTCGTCGCCGGCGTATCGCCCATGGTGGGCTTGCACGCCGCCTTCATCGTCGGCCTCGTGGCTGCCATTGCCGGCGGACGGCCGGGCATGATCAGCGGCGCGACTGGCGCCATGGCCGTAGTCTTAGTGGGCCTTGGGGCTGCGATTCCCAAACACCTCGGGCTCGACGAAGGCACTGGCGGTGCGTGGCTTAACGATGTGACCCTGGCCTACATCTGCCTCGCCGTACTACTTGCCGGCGGCATCCAGGTGCTCGCTGGCGTGCTACGCCTCGGCAAACTGATCCGCATTGTGCCACATTCGGTCATGTTCGGCTTCGTCAACGGCCTGGCGATTATTATTTTCATGGCCCAGTTGACCCAATTCAAAGACCCTGCCACCGAAACATGGCTCAGCACCTCGAATATGGTCATGATGCTAGCCCTGGTGGTGGGCACCATGGCCACCATCTACATTGTTCCCAAGTTGACTAAGGCAATCCCGGCCCCGCTCGCTGGCATCGCTGCGATCAGCGTGATCGTGATTGCGTTTGGCCTCGACACCCAGCGTGTCGGCGACATTGCCAAGGTTGGCGGCAGCTTCCCGAGTTTTGCCATTCCTGGCTTTGGTACTGATGTTCAAGCCAGTGCCGAGGCCGCGGGCGTTACACTGCCCGGCTTCTGGACCCTCGACACCCTCAAGCTCGTGTTTCCCTTCGCATGCATCCTGGCGGCGGTTGGCCTGATCGAATCGCTGATGACGATGAGCCTGATCGACGAAATGACCGAAACCCGTGGTCGCGGCAATCGCGAATGCGTTGGCCAGGGCCTGGCCAATGTCACCTGTGGCGTATTCGGCGCGATGGGCGGCTGCGCCATGATCGGTCAGAGCATGATCAACATCCAGTCGGGTGGTCGTGGCCGCACCTCCGGCATCGCCGCCGCCTTGTTCCTCCTCGCCTTCGTGCTGTTTGGTTCTGGCCTGATCGAATTGATCCCGGTAGCCGCGCTCGTTGGCGTGATGTTCATGGTGGTGATCGGCACCTTCGAATGGTCGAGCCTGCGCATCCTCCACCGCGTGCCCTTGGTTGACGCGCTGGTGATCATATCGGTCACGGTAATCACAGTCGCGACCGAGAATTTGGCCCTCGCAGTGCTCGTTGGCGTACTCCTCGCCACCCTGGCCTTTGCCTGGAAACAGGCCTCGGCAATTACCGCAGAGCACGTTGACCGCGAAGACGGCGTGCGCGACTACCACCTCCGTGGCGTCTTGTTCTTCGCCTCAGTCACCAGTTTCCGCGATCACTTCGACGTCGCTAAAGACCCCGATGAAGTCATCATCGATTTCGCCGAAGCCAAGGTGCTCGACCACAGCGCGATTGAAGCGATCAATGCCCTGACCGAGCGTTACCAAAAGGCCGGCAAGAAGCTGCACCTACGCCACCTCAGCGACGACTGCAAGCGCCTGCTCGGCCGCGCCGCCACCTTCATCGACATCAACGTGATGGAAGACCCGCACTACAAGGTTGCCGACGACCTGCTCGACTAGCCTGGATTTCACGCACAACCGGATTGGCCGTGGCCTGAGTGCCGAGGTGGGCCACGCTATGCGCATGCTGCGACTGCTCATTCTCCTGTGCCCACTGCTACTCGGCGCTGCCGAGCTTGCCGCCGGGCGCTACCGCGCCGCCACCCTGCAACCGACCGAGGCCGCCAGCACCGCCACCCTGTTCGAACGCCTGCAAGGCGAAGTCGGCGCAATGGAAGTGGAGCTGGTTGGCGACGACAACGCCTTGCTGCGCTCCGGCGGGCAGATCCTGTGGCTGCACAGCCGCGATGACACCACCATGACCTTCTCCGGGTCGTGGACCGAGGCGGCCGAGATCTTCACGCGCAAAGTGATCATCCCACTGCACGAAGAGAAGGGCGTCCGCATCGGCGGGATCATCGACGAATGGAGCGGCGGCCGCCGCACCGAACGCATTCTGGTGCTTATCGCCGATCAGTGATCGGCGATAAAATCGGTATGACTTGCGCCCGCCGTGTGGGCCTGCTGCCAGCGGCGCGGCGACGCGCCACAGGCCGCAGTAAACAGATGGCAGAAACGTGAGGCCGATGGAATCCCCACCTGCACCGCCACCGCCCCCACTCGCTCGCCCCGCAACAACAGGTTCCGCGCTCGCCTGATCCGCTCGGATGTGATCGCCTCAACCACGCTACAGCCACGCCGCGCCCGCATCACACGTCGTAACTGACGCTCGCCAAGACCAGCCGCCACGGCCACCTCGGCCACACTCAGGCTGCCGGCATAGCGCACCGCGATACAGGCATCAGCCCGCGCCAGAGCGTCGGTGTCATCGCCGCGCGGCACCGGTGGCTGACTGCCACTGAGCAAGCTGCAACATTCCACCACCAGGGCGCGCAGCGCCTGAGCCCTGCGCCACCGCGTCAAAGCCGCGCTGCCGGCCTCCAAATGCAACAAGGGCAGGTAAGCCTGCAAGTGCAGCTGATCATGGAGATGATTGGCATGCTGGCTCGCGAAGGCAGCCAGACTCACGGCGTCGGGCTCATCGCTCTCTGCATCGGGTTGCCCTGGGTGATAGCCAACAAACACCAAGCGTAGATCACGCGACGCGCGCGACTGAATCTCGTGCACCACCGCGATATCATTAACGAACAAACTGCCGGCGCGCAGGTCCACCGCATCACGGTCATGAAAGAAGCGGCCGCGCCCGCTGAGAACCAGACAAAACTCGTGCAAGGCGCTGTGCCGATGCGGATGGTTGGTCCACAACTGGGAAAAGTCGCAATACGCGCCACTTACCGCCCGCCCACCACCCGGCAGCAGGCATGACACAGCAGGGAGTGGGCGGTCTTCAGACACCTCGGAATCCTAGCACGATGTCCGAATCCAGCAATTCAATGACTGAAGCTTGGCATATCCATGTCGTTTTATCGACGTATACTGATCGGAGGCCAAGCAAATGGCCGTATCCGGATATCCTCCTAGCCTGGAGCAAGCATGCGCCGCCGCGATCGCGTTCTCGCCGCCCTCAACCACAGCCAACCCGATCGAGTCCCCAAAGACCTCGGCGGCATGCGCTCCACCGGCATCAGTTGTTTCGCCTACCCACAACTCCGGACTGCCCTCAATCTGCCAGCACGCCGACCACTCATCCACGATACCAGCCAAATGCTGGCCCTGCCCGAGGAAGACGTGCTCGACGCCCTGGATTGCGACGTGCTATGTGTGGAAGGCAATGGCCTGTGCGCGCCCTTCGCGCACGAGTTCGCCTGGCACGACTACGATTTCAACGGCCGCCTCCCGGCCCAGGTGCTCAATCCAGCCGCGTTCCGTGTAGACGAGGCCGGCTGCATCCACCAGGGCAGCGGCGAACACGCCAGCCGCATGCCGAGCGCCTCGCATGTGTTTGAAACCGCCCACGGCGGGCAACCACTCGACTTCAACGCCGAGATCGAACCATGGGACCTCGACGCCCTACGCGCAAACCTGCGCGCACAATTGCCCGAGCAGGCCGAACTCGATGCGCTCGAGCAATACTGCCAACGGCTGCGCCAGCACAGCGATCGCGCGATCATGCTGTCTGGGCCGACCCATGGCTTTGGCTTCCACGGCGGCATCGCCGCCTGGAGTATGCGCTGCGCGCTTGATCCCGACTCCGTCAAAGACATCCACGCCGTGATCACCGAGCTTACCCTGGAACGCATGCAGCGGGTGATTCCACGCGTCGCCCCGTATATTGATGTTTTGATGGCCAGCGCCGACGACCACGGCACCCAGAGCGCCACCTTCCTCGCACCGGCCACCTATCGCGATTTGTACCTGCCCTACCAAAGCCAGGTCAATAACTGCATTCACAGCCTAGCGCCCGATCTGAAAATATTCCTCCACAGCTGCGGCGCGATCTACGAGATCATCGAGCACATCATCGCGGCCGGATTCGACGTTCTCAATCCGGTCCAATGGTGTGCCGGCACCCGCGGTTACCAAGAGTGGAAAGATCTGTGCCGAGGCCGCATTGCCCTGTGGGGCGGCGGCGTTAACACCCAACACACGGTGCCGCGCGGCAACATCGCTGAAATCACCAATGAGATCCGCGAGGTCGTTGCCTACTTGGCCCAAGACGGTGGCTACGTATTCACACCGATTCACAACCTTCTGGCCGAAGTACCGGCCGAGGTCGCCATTGCGATCTACCGCACAGCTGGCGCGGTGCCGGTCAACGCCTGACGATAGTGCTCGTCAGGCGGGCAGAGACCCTCACTGCGCAAGGAGCCGTGGCCTAACGCAAGCGCTGACGAAACTCCAACAGCAGGGTCGACACCAAAGCGTGCGGCTTCACCTCGCCCGCGAAAGCCGTCACGAGTTCACCCATTCGCTCCGGCAAGTTCTCGTGTTCGCCCGAGGCGTCCAAACACGCCATCGCCCAATCGCCGAATAGGCGTTCGGCCAAGGCCTCGTCGCACAGGGTGGTGACGTCGGTATGCCGCACGTCGGTCGAAATCCGCGCAAAGGTGCCGTGCACCGCCGCACGCGGCCCTTCGAGCACCTGGAAGAAGTAGCCACCCATAGCCACCAACAAGCCGGTCACCCGCTCGTCAGCATTGCGACGCCGGCTATGCGCCAGCAGATCCTCAATTTCGTCAGGACCAAAATCAGTAGCCAAGCGGCTGATGTACACGATGCGCCACAGTTCGTCGGGGTTCATGTCTGGCAGGGTGCGGCGTTTCTGGTTCGCGACAGTAAGGATCCGGCTCCGATAGCGCTGATTCACCAAACACATACCCGACCCATGCACCAAGCGACACTCGCGCCGGCCCTGGTTTCGCTTCAGGTGCTGCATGATGCAGCGATACTGGCGCCATGAGCCAACGCGGGCGCATTGATTTCCTTGCCGATCGTGACGAATTGCCACTCCCCGGCCTGCGTCACATCGGCTGGTCGCAATTCGTGGCCGCGAGTCCTGGCTCGCTTGACGCCCATGCCCACGCTGGCGCGTATGAAGTATGCCTGATCTTACGCGGCACCCTGCGCTGGTGGGTTGGCGACGGGCACTTCACGGTCCGCGCAGGCCACGTGTTCATGACCCTGCCCGATGAGATCCACGGCGGCGACAACGCCATTATGGACCCCTGCGAATTGCTCTGGGTCAGCTTCGATTGCAGCCAAGACCTGGGGATCACGCCCGAGCAAGCCGCCGCCATCGACCAACGCCTGCGCTCGGCCGCCCATCGCGGCTGCCGAGCGCCCGACGGCCTAGCCACCCACTACCACACCATCCTCAAAGCCCAGCAAACTCAGACCGCAACCAGCGCCCTACAGGTGCGCGGCGGCCTCGCTCTGCTGCTTGCCGGCATCACCGCCGCCTATACCACGCCCGAGCCGGCCCTGGCCGAACGGCCGCGGATCGAAGCCGCCAAAAACCTGCTCACTGCCGATCAGGCCTCGGTCACCGAGATCGCGCTGCGCTGCGGCTTCAACTCCAGCGCCTGGTTCGCCACCGCGTTCAGGCAACGCACCGGCTTCAGCCCGCGCGCGTGGCGCGAACACCACGCCTAGCAGGCTGGTCGTTCTCAAGAGCCTGCTAGACACTGGCGTTGCGATTGAGCTCGCGATAGCGGCGCGGCGCGATCGCGTGCTCGCCGGTAAAACAGCGGGTGAAATAGCTCTGCGATGAAAAGCCGAGGGCGTAGGCAATGTCGGTGAGGCTACGCTCGGTCGTCACCAGAAGGTCGGCCGCGCGCCGTGCGCGGCAGCGATTGAGCCAGGTTGAGGGCGTGCAATCGAGATAGCGCCTGAAGCTCCGCGCGATGTGGGCTGCGTCACGGCCACAGATCGCCGGCAGGTCGGCCACTGTGATGCCATCTTCCAGCGCGTCGTCGATGGCCGCTAAACCTTGTTGCAGCCAGGCCGGCAAGGCCTCCACCCCATCGCGCTCAATCGCGAGATCAAAACAACTCGCCAGCGCCAACACCGTAGCACTACGGCGCGAGCGCCGCGCCAAGGCGCGCTCAAACACAAAAGCCAGATGCTCACGCCGCGCCGGCGACAGCCGAAACGAGGGCGCTTGCGGCAGACGCATCGCCTGCGCCAGCCAGGCTGAGGCCTCGCATTCACTCGCAACCGCCACCAGCACTTTCGGTGCCACCGTCAGGTTGATGAAGTCGGCCGACTGCCCAACCAACTCATGCACATCGCCCTCACGGATGAACACCAGATCACCGACCGCAAAACTGCGCATCACGCCGTTGATCCGCTGCCGCAGCTCCCCCCGCAGCAGCAAGGTCCACTCGCAAAAGTCGCGATGGCTGTGGGCCTCGAAGCGATAGGTCCCTGGATGATCAACCCGATTGCCGCCGTGGGCATGGCCCGGACGAATCAACTGGCTGCTGTCGAGGATACGCGGCATATCCAAATATCAAATATGTGCAAAAAAGTACAAGGGGCTGAAAGACACCGAAGCGCCAGCCACTAGGCTACGCCAGCAAGGAAACCAAGCATGCGCACACTCTCGCTCAACGGCACCTGGACCGCCCGTCACATTGGCAGCAGCCTCAGCGTGCCGGCCACCGTCCCCGGCACCATTCATCAAGACTTGCTGGCCGCCGGCACCATCCCTGACTGGAACTACCGCGACCAGGAGAAGGCCCAGTTCTGGGTTGGCGAGAGCGATTGGCGCTTTGACCGGGAATTCACCGTCGACGCCGAGTTGCTGACCGAAGACGAGGTCGAACTGCATTGCGGCGGTCTCGACACCCTGGCCACCATCGGCATTAATGGCACCGAGGTCGGCCGTACCGACAACCAGTTCCGCAGCTGGACCTTTCCAATCAAAAGCCTGCTCAAACGCGGGCGCAACCGCATCCGCATCAGCTTTGCATCGGCCCTGCGCTATCACCAGGCGCGCGAACAGGCCGAACGGCCATTGCGCGCATCCGGCGTCAGCAAAGGCCCTGGCGGCAACGACCGCGAGGCCGGCCACCGCCGCTGCGGTGGCGGCTACGTGCGCAAACAACCGTGCAGCTTCGGGTGGGACTGGGGCGTCAAAACCGATACCTGCGGCATCTGGCGCAGCATCGAACTGCGCGGCGTAAGCCACGCACGCATTGATCACGTGACCCTGACCCAAGAGCACGGCACGGGCCTGGTGACCTGCGGCGCCGCGATCCACCTCGACGCCCGCCCGCCCAAGGGCAGCACCCTGCGCACCAGCATTTTTTATGGCACTGCACTGATTGACCACCAGCAGGTGCGCGCGGTCAAATCCGGCCAAGTGGCGCTAAACGTGCGCAAGCCCAAGCTGTGGTGGCCGGCCGGCCTCGGCGATCAGCCGCTCTACACTATCATGGTTGAACTGTGCAATGCCGACGGCGAACCGATCAGCCGCTGGCAACGCCGCATCGGCCTGCGCCGTCTCGAGCTCGATCGCCATCCCGACAAGTGGGGCGAAACCTTCCAGTTTGCTTGCAACGGCCAGCCCTTCTTCGCCAAGGGCGCCAACTGGATTCCCGACCGCGTGCTCACCACCACCATCACCGAAGACATGTATCGACAACGACTCACCGACACCGTGGCCGCCAACATGAACATGCTGCGGGTATGGGGCGGCGGTATTTACGAGCCAGACGTGTTCTACGAACTGTGCGACGAACTCGGCATCTGCGTGTGGCAAGACTTCATGTTCGCATGCGCGATGTACCCCACCTTCGACAAGGCCTTCCTGGCCAATGTCAAAGCCGAGGCCACCGAGCAGATTCGCCGCCTGCAACATCACAGCTGCATCGCGCTGTGGTGCGGCAACAACGAACTCGAACAGATGATGGTTGCCCCCAAGTGGACCGACACCCACATGAGCTGGCGCGAATACGAAAAGTTGTTCGATAAATTACTTGGCGACGTGGTTGCCGCCGAAGACCCGACCTGCACCTACTGGCCGTCAAGCCCGCATTCGCCCCACGGCGAACGCGCCAATCACCGCAATGCCACCTGTGGCGACGCCCACCTGTGGGACGTGTGGCACGGCCGTAAACCCTTCGAATGGTACCGCTCGTGCGAGCATCGCTTCAATTCCGAGTTCGGGTTCCAGAGCTTCCCCGAGCCGCGCACGGTTGCGACCTATACCGAGCCGGAAGATCGCAACGTCACCAGCTACATCATGGAATACCACCAGCGCAGCCCAATCGGCAACGGCGCGATCATGCAATACATGACCGACTGGTTCCAAATGCCGGGCGGCTTCAATCAAACCCTGTGGCTGAGCCAAATCCTCCAGGGCATGGCAATGAAATATGCCTGTGAGCATTGGCGCCGCAGCATGCCGCGCGGCATGGGCACTCTGTACTGGCAGCTCAACGATTGCTGGCCGGTCGCCAGCTGGGCCAGTATCGACAGCCTCGGGCGCTGGAAAGCGCTGCAGTACATGGCCCGACATTTCTTTGCGCCAGTCCTGATCTCGGGCGTTGAAGACAAGGTCGCTGGCAGCGTGGCCGTGCACCTGACCAACGAGCGCAAGGGCGGCGTTACCGCCGACTGCCGCTGGACCATCACCACCGCCAACGGCAAGAGCCTGATGACCGGCTCCACGCTCGGCAAAGTCGGCATGATGAAGAGTCGCACCGTTACCAGCATAGACTGCGGGCGCCTGATTGAGCGTCACGGCGAGCGCAATCTGCTGATCTGGCTCGAAGCCGTGGTCGACGGCACCGTCTGCAGCCGCAATCTGGTGACCTTCGCGCGGCCCAAGCACCTCGAACTCGAGGAGCCCGATATTGGCGTCAGCATCAAACCGGCTGGCGCTGGCTTCGATGTGCGGCTCAAAGCCAAACGCCCGGCCTTGTGGGCCTTCCTCGGCTGCGGCGTAGATGCCACCTATAGCGACAACTTCGTTCACCTCGCGCCCGGCAAAGCCCAAACGATTCGCGTCACGCCGGAGCGCAGCATGTCCTTCGCGCGGTTCCGCAAGGCCTTGGACGTCCAACACCTGCTCGATACCAAGCGCTAAACGCCGTCCTCGCAGCGCCGCCCCGTGGCCATTGCGGGCGCGGCGTGCGAGGCGAACAAGCATTGCACCAAGCCTTCCACCTGGGAGGATTGGTGCATGAATCCAATCGCCTGGGCCCTAGCCGCACCCGGTGCCGCAATTGTGGCGTGGCGCATCCATGCCGCCGTCAATGCGCGCTGGAGCATGTGGCTGGCGATTGCCGTCAGCCTGATCGCGATCGGCCTGTCGCTGGCGCTCAACCTGCGTCGCACCATGGCCGGGCAGGCCGGCACCCCGCTTCGCCTAGCGGCCGTAGCCGGCCTGGGTGCTCTGGTGGCCTTCAGCGCCCTGATTGACGTGGTATGGGAATGCGGCTCGGCCTGCGACGGCACCGCCGCCTATGCCAGCGTGTTGGGCATCCCGGCTGAAGTGCTGGCCGGCAGCGTGCTCGCGCTGATTGCGATCGTGGTGGCCGCACAGGCCCACCAAACCCGGATCCAAGCTGGCGTCGAGGTGCTGGCCTGGGCCTGCGTTGGCGCCGCCTGCTATTACCTGATCTTGTCGCTCAGCCTGGGCCTCGTCTGCCCGCGCTGCCTCGCCGTGCACAGCGTGATTTTGTGCATGATACCGGCGCTGATCACCGGCGGCAGTCTGCGCGCACCAAGCCGGCTAGCCGTGATTGCCCTGGCCGCCCTGGCCCTGCACGCCACCTATCATCCGATTAGCGATGCCGCGGCCCCGCCAAGCCCAGCCGGTGCCATGGATGCCGAGCAGCTGCGCATGTTCAGCAAGATCGACCTCGGCCGGCGCTACGGCGACCCGCAGGCCCCGATTCAAGCCGAGATGTATCTCGGCCTGCATTGCCCGCATTGCCGCGACAGCTTTCCCGACCTGATGCGCATGTTCGAACCCGCCATCGCATCTGGCCGCGTTCACCTCGTTATCAGACCCTATTATCAAGATGCCGACGGCGTGCGACGCCTCACCAAGTTAAGCTTGATGGCAGCAGCCAGCGGCCGTCTCCGCCCCTTCCTTGAGTCCATGCTCGGCACGCCACCCGGCGCTGATGACAGCGCCCTCGGCGCCAACTGGGCCGGCTTGGGCAAGCTGCTCGATGATTTCACGCCAGCGGTTGATGCAATTCTCAGCGCTGACGCAGCGCAGCAACGACGCCTGCAACGCCACACCGAGATTCCCTCAGTATTGCTGCTCCACCACGGCAGCAGCAAGCCCTACGCGGTGTGGCCACGCGATCTCGACCTGCCAGCGCTCGAACGCGCCATCGCGCGGGTGCCGATCGGCTTGTAGTTGCGCGACGGCAGCCATGCTGCCGCCATGGCGAAGAAAAAAGGTTCCTACGGTTGCACCAGCTGCGGCGCGACCAGCGCACGCTGGGCCGGACGCTGCACCGGCTGCGGCGCCATGAACACGATGGTAGAGCTGACCCGCAGCGAAGCCGAACTGGTAGAAACCAAACGCGATCTGCAGCGTGCTGCGGCCGGCCTGCAGACGGAGTCGCTCAGCGATAGCGACAGCACGCCGGTTGATCGCATGCCGAGCGGACTCGGTGAATGCGACCGCGTCCTCGGCGGCGGCCTACCGGCCGGCGCGGCGATTGTGATCGGCGGCGAACCCGGCATCGGCAAAAGCACGCTGCTGGCACAAATCGGCGGCTCCCTGGCTCGCACCGAAGCCGTCCTCTATATCACCGCCGAAGAGGCCACCGCCCAAGTACGTGCGCGCTGCAAGCGCCTCGGGGTAGACGGCACCCGCATGCGCCTGGCCGCCACCAGTGACGGCGAAGCCATCACCGGGGCCATCGCCTCGGGCGACCACCGCCTCGTCATCGTCGACTCGATCCAACTCACCGCCCTCGGCAGCGTCGACGGCATCGCCGGCTCGATCAGCCAAGTGCGCGCCTGCGCCACCGCCTTCGTGGAAGCCGCCAAACGCAGTGGCACCACCCTGGTGATGGTCGGCCACGTGACCAAGGGCGGCGAACTCGCCGGACCGCGCCTGCTCGAACACCTCGTTGACACCGTGCTGTCTTTCGAGGGCGACCGCTATCAAGACCTGCGCAGTCTCCGCGCGATCAAAAACCGCTACGGCGCCACCCAGGAAATCGGCCTGTTCACCATGGGCCAGCAGGGCCTGGAAGAAGTCCAAGACCCCGGCGGCCTGTTCATCGCCGGGCGCGAAGCCTCGGTGCCGGGCAGCTGCGTGGTGCCCGCGCTCGAGGGCAATCGCTGCCTCCTGGTCGAAGTCCAGGCCTTGGTCAACCCAACCGACTATCCGCAGCCGCAACGCCGCGTGGCCGGCTGCGATCCCAACCGTGTAGCGATGGTGGTGGCGGTGCTGTCGCGTCGACTGCGCATGCCGCTCGGCAACTGTGACGTGTTTGTCAACGTCACCGCCGGCGCCCGGATTACCGAGCCCTCGGCCGACATCGGCATCGCCCTCGCCATAGCTTCAGCTTGGCGTGACCTCGCCCTCCCCACCGACATGGTCGCCCTCGGCGAGATCGGCCTCGGCGGCGAACTCCGCCCCGCCAGCCGCTACGAACTGCGCGCCGCCGAAGCACGCCGCCTCGGCTTCAAACGTCTCCTTGGCCCCGGCGCCGGCGAAGGCCGCGGCCGCATCAAAGCCCGCACCGTAGCCGAAGCCATCGAAGCCGTCCTCGGCACGGAGTAAGCACAGGCGGCGCCAAACGCTGGGCGTCGTTGCTGGCATATTGTCGCTGGTCCGTGCGGCCGGGGGTGGCCATACTGCGCGACTGCGATGCACTGTTTGCTGGTTCTTGTGATCATTATTTGGCTGACCCCGCTGGGTGCAGCGGAGCGTAGCGTCGCGCTGCAAGCGCCGCTGACTACGGTGGTCGCCGTTGAGCACGAGTTACCCGAACGCATCGCCGCCCTGCACGTCGTGCTTACCGTGCCGGACGATGCACCAGCCGATCTCGGCATCGGCGCTTTCGTGACCGACGACGATGGCGAGTGGTATCAAAGCCTCCATCCGCAGGTGCTGAGCCCCGGGCGTCATGAATTGCGATTCGCAACCAACTCCACAGCGAACCTGCACGGCGCCGGCCACAGCGGCCGCTGGAGCAGTTACCGCACCACCCGCACCCATCGTGCCGGCCTGGTGCTCTGGAGCGCCAGCACCAGCACGGCCGCGATCACCATTCATCAACTCGAGGCGATTGCCGACACTAGTTCAGCCCCAAGCGCCGCGAAGCCCGGCCTATTCGATCTGCGTCACCACGGCGCCACCCTCAGCAACGACCTGCTCCACATCGCCACCGGCCAGCGCTACCAACTCAGCGTGCGCCCAGACCCATTCCCGGTCGACCCTTTCAAGCCAGAACGCTTCGCGCTCGACCTGGTCATTTCCGGCCCCAACACCGACCTACGCATCCCTGGGTTTTACCATCAAGCGGTCACCCTCATCGATCGCGGCGATTACGAGCAAGGCATCGCCGAGAGCGCGGCCGGTTTCAGTGTTCGCTGGCGGCCGCAATTCCCTGGCCGCTACCAACTCCAACTCGAAGCCCGTTGGGGTGCCGACCACAGCATCAGCACCGCCCTGCCCGACCTGGACGTGAGCGGCGCGGCCTGGGATGACTTCGTGCGCGTTGACCCCAATGACCCGCGCTTCTTCGCCACCGGCGTGGCCACAGAAACCAGCCAGTTCTACTGGGCCACGGCGATCAACGCGCGCTCGGTATGGGATCTGCGCGGCGCTCAGCGCACCGCTTCACGGCTGTCCCCTGATCGTCGCTGGCATGCCTATGAAGCCTATCTCGACCGCTGGCAAGCCGCCGGCCTCGGTGCGGCCGAGGTGTGGATGTCGAGTTGGAATCTCGCGCTCGAATGGCGTGACGATTGGCCCGACTTCCCCGGCCTGGGTCGCTACTCGCAGATCAATGCCGAGCGCCTCGACCGCCTGCTCGACGCCGCCTACGCGCGCGGCATCCGCATCAACTTGGTGATCAACAACCACGGCCAAGCCTCCGGTAAGACCGACGCCGAGTGGCGCGACAATCCCTACAACGCAGAGATCCGCGCTGGCACGCCCGGCCCGGTGGCCCAAGCCCAAGATTTTTTCACCAGTCCGGAGGCACTTGCGGGCCAGGAGCAACTGCGCCGCTACCTCGTTGCGCGCTACGCCGATCACCCGGCGATCCTCGGCTGGAAATTATGGACTGAAATGAATTTGACCGCCGGCAGGAAGGAAGATCTACGCACATGGCATGAGCAAGCTACCCAACGCTGGCATGCCCTCGATGCCTACGGCCACCCCGTTACCAGTCACTGGTCGGGCAACTACCGCACCCCCGACCGCCAGATCGTGGCGCAAAACGGCATCGACTACGTGTGCATAGACGCCTACCACGGCCGCCGCGCCAACCGTCCGGGCATCCTCCTGCCCGACCTATTCTGGCACGGTCTCCACCACGTGAACGATAATTTATCCACCTACAGCAAGCCGGTGGTCATTACCGAATACGGCGGTTCGTCCCAGGCCTGCCCCGAGCCCCAACTCATTGCCGAACACCACGCCGGCCCCTGGGCGGCACTCATGGCCGGCTACGCCGTTGGCCCGATGCTGTGGTGGATTGAATGGGTTGATCAAGGCGAGCACTACGCGCCCTATACGGCGATATCGCGCTTCATTGCCGGTGAAGACATGCGCAGCCACCCCGATGCGCCGAGTGGCGGAGTTGAGCTAAGCGCCACCGGCGCCACCGAGCTGTGGTGCCGAGCATGGAACCGACCCGGCCGGATTCTAGGCTACCTGCTCGATCCTGTGTGGGGCTACGAAGGCCTGATCGCCGAGGAGCACAGCGCCGCCACGATTCGCATCGGCTCCGATGTGCGCGCCGGACCAATGGCCCTCGAATGGTGGGACGCCGACACCGGTACGGTCCTTAAGCACCTAGACCTCAAGCATCCCGGCGGCGAACTCACCCTCACCGCCCCCAGCTTCCAACGCCACATCGCGTTCAAGCTGTGGCGCGCAGGAAATAACTGACACCCCTGATCACGCACCGCCAAAGCAACGTTACCCTTCCCACAACACCTCAAGCCATGCGGCAGCCAGCAAAGCATGGACACCGACGATCACCACCAAGCTCAACACCTTGCCGGCGCGGGTCAGGTCGGCCTGCTTGCCCCAGAAATTGATGCGGACGTTGTGGTAGAGACCGTGCAGATGGTGGACGGCGAGAAAGCCACATAAAAAGGTCAAGACCACAGCCGCCGTGCTCGGTGCGGTCACCAGGGCGCGGCCGATCAGCACCGGCCCCAACAGCAAAGGCACCGTATACGGCGCGAGCGCGATGATGGTGGTTCGCACCGGGTCAACCTTGGCATGAATCACCGCGCCACCCTGGCCGTCGGTGGCCTGGAAGGCCTTGACCTTGACCCCAAACAAGGCCGCCACGATCGCGTGGCAAGCCTCATGAATCAAGGTGTGGATCAGCCAGTTCGGCTTGCGCCACCACACCAAGGCAGCTGCGCTCGCCACGCCCGCGATCAAGGCCCAGGGATGCCCGGGTGAGCCATATAGGCCCTGCACCACGGTAACCAGCACATGAAAACACGCCGGCAAGGCCACCAGCGCCAAGATCACGCCCAGCACCAAGCGCACCGCGCCGGAGAACAGATTCACAGCAGCTTCTCAAGCAAGCCGAGCGCCCAGGCATAGAGAAAGAACAAGCCAGCGAATGCGGCCGCGTGCACCACGACCATCGGCGTCGGTAAGGGCAGAGCCCGCACCACCTCGTGAGTTTTCGACAGGCTGGCCGTGGTCATGCGCTGCAGAATGAGAATCAAGCCACCAAAGATACCGATCGTGAGTGCCATCATCAGGAGCACCTTGGCGTAGGCCGGCAGATGGGGCTCGTGCATGATCCAGAGGCGACCGAGCCGGTCGGCGACACCAACCAGCAACAAGGCCTCGGCCGTGATGAGGCTGCGGTGCGACAGCGTCCGCTTGATGTGGTCCCAGGCACTGCGCTTGGTTTTCGCACTACCTGACTTGGGCTTGGAACGGGAACTGCCGGCCATGCCACCATCCTTCAAAGCCGACACGGGGCGCAAGCAGCGGGCGAGCCCGGCGTCTCCCGTGCACACCTCGGCCGATGCCAGCTGCCGCTTCACAGCCCTGCCCACTACTTACCCTGCCCCGTCTTCATGCCGCGCACTGCCCTTCTTTTGCTCATTAGCCTGCTCGGCCTGACCGCGCTTACCGCGGCGGATAGCGCCGGCACCGACACCAGGCCTGCGCCGCGCAGCGTGACCTTGGCCAGCCCACTCACCACCATTGTTCGCGCCGACGAACTCAGCCGCGACCCGATCACCAGCATCCACGCCGCCCTGGTGGTGCCCGGTGACGCACCGGCCGATCTGGGCGTCGGCGCCTTTGTGACCGACGACGATGGCCGCTGGCACCAAAGCCTGCACCAAGCCACGCTCACGCCTGGGATGCATGCCATCCGTTTCGATTTCGACCAAACCACCCCGATTGGCGAACCGCATCGCGGGGCCTGGGACGCCTACCAGGCCAATTCGGTCCATCGCGCGGGCCTGTTCTTCTGGAGCGCTAGCGCCAGCACCAGCACGGTCACCATCACCCAACTCCGCACCGACCATAGCAGCCGCGATACCGATGACCTGGAGGGTGAGACCGGCCAGTTGACCGACTTTGCCATCACCGGCGCCACCTGGCGCGACGGCGCCTGGCACTGCACCACCGGCCAGCGGATAGCGCTTTCGGTACGACCCGACCCGTTCCCGGCCGACCCGTTCGCCAACGACAGCTTCGCCCTCACCGCGAGCCTGATACCCGCTGAAGGCACGCCGATTCAGCGCCGCGGCTTTTACTACGAGCCGATTGCCATTCACGACCTCGGCTCGGGCGAAGCCTTCAGCCCGGCCGGCCCGGCCCGTTTCGCGGTGCGCTTCCGCCCGGGCCAACCCGGCCGCTACCAGATCCGCCTCGAGCCGCGTTGGCACAGCCGCACCCGCAGTACGATAGTGGGCGAACTGGTGGTCAGCGGCGAACCGTGGGACGAGTTCGCCCGCGTGGACGAGCACGACCCCCGCTTCTTCAGCACTGGCTCGGATGCCTTCGTGTGGCCGATTGGCATCAACGCGCGCTCGATCAATGACCCGCGCGGCGCTGAGCGGGTGGGCTCGCGCCTATCACCCAACCGCCCTTGGTTCGCCTACGAGGCCTACCTTGATCGCTGGGCCGCCGGCGGCCTGACCGCGGCCGAGATCTGGATGTCGAGCTGGAACCTAGCCCTGGAATGGCGCAACGACTGGCCCGGCTTCGGTGGCGTGGGGCGTTACAGCCAAGCGAATGCCGAGCGGCTCGACCGCCTCCTCGACGCTGCCTGGGAACGCGGCATCCGCATCAACTTGGTCATCCACAATCACGGTCAGGCCTCATCAAAAACCGACGCTGAGTGGAACAACAACCCCTACAACCGCTCGCTGCACGATAGTAGTGAAGGCGGCACGATTAACCGAGCCGGTGATTTCTTCACCGACCCCGACGCCCTGGCCGGCCAAGACCAACTGCGCCGCTATATTACCGCCCGCTACGCCGACCACCCGGCGATCCTCGGCTGGAAGCTGTGGACCGAGATGAACCTCACCAACGGCTCCAAGCAAGATCTGCGCGACTGGCACGTTCAGGCGGCGGCCCGGTGGGAGGCCCTCGACCCCTACAATCACCCGGTCAGCAGCCACTGGTCGGGTAATTACCGCACCCCCGACCGCGCCATCGTGGCCCAGGGCGGCATGGACTACATCTGCATCGACGCCTACCACGGGCGTCGTGATGACCAGCGCGGCACGCTCTTTGCCGACCTGACCTGGGAAGGCATCCACCACCGCTGGCACGGCCTGGGCCAATTTAACAAACCGATCATGGTCACTGAATATGGCGGCAACTGGGACGCCTGTCCCGAACCGCAACTCCTGGCCGAGCATCACCACGGCCCCTGGGCCGCCCTGGTCAGTGGCTATGCCGGCAGCCCGATGCTGTGGTGGCTCGAGTGGGTTGACCAAGACGCTCGCTACGAACCCTTCCATGCGGTCAAAACCTTCATCGCGGGCGAAGACCTGCGTTCGCGGCCACAGTCTAAGGCGCGCGCGGTAGACCTCACCGCCACCACCCAGGGCCTGCCCCTATGGTGCCGAGCGTGGACCCGCCCCGGCCGCATCTTGGGCTATGTGCTCGACCCCAACTGGGGTTACGATGGCGTGCGCGAACCCACCATCACCGGCGGCAGCGTGCATATCGGCGATAATGTTGGCCCCGGCACGATGATTCTCGAGTGGTGGGACTGCGACACCGGAGCGGTTCTTAGCCGCGATACGCTGGCCCACGCCGGTGGCCCGCTCGATCTGCCAATGGCAGATTTTACCCGCCATCGCGCCTTTAAGCTGTGGCGGGCGCCGTAAATCGGCGCATTAACGAGCGGTGCGCCAAAACCCGTCTGCGGTCTTGCCATTGAAAAAGGGTCGTTAGAATCCCGCTCCTCTTTGAGCTCAGCTCGGAGCGTGGACCCGAAGGTCCACGCTTTTTTTGCGCCCTTCTGCGAACCCCTACAGGACACGATCCATGGACCCCAGTGAGTTCCTGCGCCTGGTCGACTCCATCAGCCGCGAGCGCGGTTTAGACAAAGAGACGATCATCGACGACATCGAGAAGGCGCTGATGCAAGCTGCTAACAAGCGCTTCGATCAGACCGGCGAATTCACGCTGACCATCGATCGCGAGACCGGTGAGATCCGGGCCTTCGAAGACGAAGAACCCGTCGAGCTGACCAACCTCGGTCGCATCGTCGCTAATGTCGCCAAGCAAGTCATCATGCAGCGCCTGCGTGAAGGCGAACGCGACCTCTTGTTCGACGAGTTCGAGAGCCGCATCCACACCATCATCTCCGGCACCGTCATGCGCGTTGAACGCGGCACCGTGATTGTGCAGTTGGGCCGCGCCGAATCGATTCTGCCTCGTGAAGAGCAGATTCCCGGCGAGATCTACCGCCCTGGCGCCGTGATGCGCGCCTATCTGCTAAACGTGGCTAAGAAGGGCCAACGCGTCCGCCTGGTGCTGTCGCGCACCCACGTCAACTTTGTGCGTGAGCTGTTCCAGCAAGAGATTCCCGAGATCGCCGACGGCAACATCGAGATCAAGGGCATCGTGCGCGAGCCAGGCCGCCGCACCAAGATTGCGGTGTCGTCTACCGATCCGCGCATCGACCCAGTGGGCTCGTGCGTGGGTATGCGCGGCAGCCGCATCACCAAGATCGCCGACGAACTCGGCGGTGAGAAGATCGACATCATCCCGTGGGCCGAAGAACCGGCCCAGTTCATCATCAACAGCCTCAAGCCGGCCGCGATTCTCAAGGTGTCCTACGATACCTTCCGCGACCGCGCCAAGGTGGTGGTGAGCCAAGACCAGCTGCCGCTGGCGATCGGTAAGGCCGGACAGAACGTGCGCCTTTCGGCCCGTTTGACCCGCTACAAGATCGACGTGTGCTCCGAAGAGCAGGCCCGCGAGAACCGCATGGCCGGGGCCCAGGCCCTGCAGCCGCTGGTTGACGCCGGTCTGATCGAAGACTTTTTGCGCGAAGTGCTGCTCGACGAGCATCTCGACGCGCCCTGGGTCATCGCAGCCCAAACGGCTGAGATCTTGTGCGACTCCTTTGAGGAGTTCCAGATGACTCCAGACAAGGCGCAAGCCCTGATCGACAAGGCCGACTCGCTGCTCGACGACGAGCAGCGCGACGAAAAGAACGAGCTGATCCGCCGTCGGGTGGAAGAAGCTGCTGCTGCTGCAGAAGCCGAGGCGCGAGCGCTGGAAGAAGCCCAGCAGGCCGCCGTCGAAGCTTCTCTGGAAGGCGGTCAGGACTGACCGCCATGCCAACCCATTGTCAATCCATGAGCCTTGGCTCGCCTGCGCCTTGCCGCGCCGGGTTGGGTTGGCATATTCGTGCGCCCTTCGGGGTGTGCACGCTGTTGAACGGGGCCACCCCCCGGCTATGTGAGGCCGGAACGGCGCTCAAAAGGATCGGGCAAAGCGTATGAAGCTCATCGAGCTGGCTAAAGAACACAACCTCGACCAGGACCTCCTTAAGGAGGTCTGTGAAGAGGACTTGTCGATTCCCCTGCCAAACAACATGGACACACCGCTCGAAGACGAGCAGGTGCGCCGCATCCTTGCCTGCGACGGTCTTGAGACCGTCGACGGTGAGGCATTTGCGCCCATCATCGACGAAGAATTCGTCCTCCGGCACAAGCGCTCGCAAGCAGCCAAGAAGGCTGCCGCTACTCGCAAGCGCAAGGAAGAGGAGAAGCGCGACGCCGAGCAGGCCAAGCGCAACGCCGAGATTGAGCAAGAGCGCCGCAAGCACGCCGAGGCCCTCGCCGCCCGCCAAGCCGAAGAAGCGGTGAAGGCCCAAGAGGTCGCGCAGGAAGAAGCCAAACGCGAGGCCGACGAGGAAACCCGTCGCCAGCTTGAGGAAGAAGCCCGCAGCATCGCCGAAGAAGAGATCGCCCGTCGCGCCGAAGACGCGCGCAAGATCGCCGACGGCTTGGCCCAAGCGCAAGAAGAGAAGGCCGAAGAGGCCGACGCCGCCAAGCAAGCCAAGGCTGAAGCGGCAGCTGCCGCGCAGGCTGAAGCTGAAGCAGCTGCCGCCGCTCAGGCTGAGGCCGAGCCGGAAACACCAGCCGAGCCCGAGCCCGCCGCTGAAGAGCCGGTCGCCGAAGAGCCCAAGGCTGAGCCTGAACCAGCCGCCGAAGAGCCCGAACCAGTTGCTGAAGAGCCCAAGCCCGAAGAGCCGGCCAAGCCGAAGTCTAAGCTCGGCAGCAAGCTGGCGAGCTTAGCCAAGGCCACCGCCGAAAAGGCCGACCACTCCACCAAAGACAAGAACGTCAAGGAACTGGAATCGGTCGACGCCAAGGTGGGTACGCTCACCGGCACCAGTGGTGGTGACAAAGAACTGTCCGACGATGATCGTCGTAAGATCATCCAGGAAAACATCCGCAAGAACCTCGCCATGCAGCAGCGGGTCAAGGAGGCTAAGACCGCCGACCGCGGCCGTCGTGGCTTCAAAACCATCGACCGTCGCAACGGTCCTGCTAGCGGCCCTGGTGGTCCTGGCGGCCCCGGTGGTCCTGGTGGTGGTCCTGGTGGCCCCGGACGCGGCGGCCCTGGCCGTGGCGGCCCTGGCCGTGGTCGTGGTCGCGGTGCGGCCGTGGTCGATCGGGACGATAAGGAAGGCAACCTGCGCGGCGGCCGTCGTCGTCGCCCCTTGTCGACCGAGGAAGAGGATCTGTCCGGCAAGACCGAGTTTGACGTGTCGCTGCCTTGCACCGTGCGTGACTTCTCGGAAGCGTCTGGCCTCAAGGCCAACGTGGTTATCGCCAAGCTGTTTATGGCTGGCGTCATGGCCAACATCAACTCGACCATGGATAAAGACCAAATCGAACTGCTCGCGAGCGAGTTCGAGAAGGTGGTCACGATCAAAGAATCGGCCGACGTCGAAGACGAAGTCGAAGCCCTGCACGAAGAAGATGACGACGATGCCGTGATGGCACCGCGTCCGCCGATTGTGACCATCCTCGGTCACGTCGACCATGGTAAGACCTCGCTGCTGGACGCGATTCGCTCCACCGAGATCACCGCCGACGAAGCTGGTGGCATCACGCAGCACATCGGTGCCTACACCGTCCACACCTCCCAGGGTCTGGAAGTCACCTTCATCGACACCCCCGGTCACGAAGCCTTCACTGCGATGCGTGCTCGTGGCGCTCAGGTGACCGACGTTGCCGTGATCGTGGTGGCCGCTGACGACGGCGTCATGCCGCAAACGATTGAAGCCATCAACCACGCCAAGGCCGCCGAAGTGGCCATCGTGGTTGCGATGAACAAGATCGACAAGGAAGGCGCCGATCCTGACAAGGTCCTGCGTGAACTCGCCGATCAAGGCCTGCTGGCCGAAGATTGGGGTGGCGACGTTGGTGTGGTTCGCACCAGTGCCACCACCGGCGAAGGCATCGAAGACCTGCTTGATCGCCTGACCCTCGAATCCGAAATCCTTGAACTGACCGCCAACCATGCGGCCAAGGCCTCGGGTGTGGTCATCGAAGCCAACCTCCACGAAGGCCGCGGCGTTACCACCACCCTGCTGGTGGAACGCGGCACCCTGTTCGCTGGCGACGTGGTTCTGGCCGGTAGCGGCTACGGCCGCGTCCGTAACTTGGTCAACTGGAAGGGCGAACCGGTCGACTGTGCCGGCCCCAGCCACGCAGCCGAGATCATGGGCCTGAGCGAAATGCCCACCGCCGGTGGCCGCTTCCACGTGGTCGAGAACCTCAAGCTCGCTGCGAGCGCTGCCGATCAGCGCGCGCACACCGAGCGCGAGAAGGAACTCGCCTCGCGCAACGCCACCACCAGCCTCGCGACCTTGTTCAAAGACATCGCCGAGTCCAAGAAGTCGGAATTGCGCCTGATCGTCAAGGCCGACGCCGCGGGTTCGCTGGAAGTGCTGCGCAAGACCATCGCCGACCTCGAAAACGAGGAAGTGAAGGTCAACATGATTCACAGCGGCGTGGGTGCGATCAGCACCGGCGACGTGACCTTGGCCGAAGCGTCCAAGGCGGTGATCATTGGCTTCCACGTTACGGCCGATGGCAAGGCGCGTCGCCAAGCCGAAGACCGCAACATCTCGATCCAAAGCTACACCATCATCTACGAACTGTTGGATGACGTGCGGCGCGGACTCGAAGGCCTGCTGGCCCCCGACGAAGTCGAGAAGGTCATCGGCCATGCCGAAATCCTGCAAACCTTCAAGAGCTCCAAGTGGGGCGTCATTGCTGGTCTGCAAGTGTCCGACGGCATCGTCACCCGTGGCTGCGGTCTCCGCGTCACCCGCGACGGCGTCATCATTCACACCGGCAAGGTCAACACCCTGCGGCGCTTCAAGGAAGACGTCAAAGAAGTCAAAACTGGCTTCGAATGCGGCCTGACTGTCGAAAAGTTCAACGACATTCAGCCCACCGACATCTTCGAGTTCTTCACCAAGGTGCAGGTTGCTCGTACTCTTAGCTGAGACGAGCACCGGTAGCCATGGCTGAATTCATCAACGCTCACGGCGATCGCGACGAGTTTAGTAAGCGTCGTAATGCGCGCCTCGAGTCGCTGTTGAAGCGCGAGATCGCCACGATGGTCACCCAGCAGCTACGCGACCCGCGTATCGGCTTCGTGACCGTCACGCGGTGCGAACTCTCGGGCGACAACTCACAGGTCACCGCCTACTACACGGTGTTCGGCAACCAGTCGAAGCAGCGTTTGGCAGGCGAGGCCCTTGAATCGGCCACGCCCTACATTCAGCGCGGCTACGCCAAGCACGTGCGCCGCCGCCGCCTGCCGATCCTCCGGTTCCAGCTCGACGACAACGAAGAGCAACGCCAAGAGCTCGAGCGCGCCCTTGAGGCCGTACGCGAAGAACGCGTCCGCGACGACGAAGCCCGGGCCAGGGCTGACGAGCGCGCCGAGGAAAGCGCCGACGAAGCCGTCGAGAAGCCGGACGACGCCGAGGGCTGACAGCCCGGCTCCTGGCGCGCACCAGGAACCAACAAACAACGAACGCACCAGCCCGTACCTCCATCGCACCCGCCATATGGAGATACCCCATGCGCACGTTAACCCTTCTCGTTCTGACTGCTGTGATCGGCCTTTCGGCTGGCGAAGGCGACATTAGCCACGCCGACCTGGTTGCCGCGATCAATGCCAAGTCGGTGGTCCTGCTCGATGTCAACGGCAGCGAGAGCTACGCCAAGGCCCACATCCCTGGTGCTCTCGACTTTGAGGTCGTGAAGGCCTCGCTAGCCGAAAATCTGCCGGCTGACAAAGACACCCTGATCGTGGCCTATTGCGGCGGCCCCAAGTGCAAAGCTTGGAAAGACGGCGCCAAGGCAGCCAAAGAACTCGGCTATACCAACATCAAGCATTACTCAGCCGGCCTGATTGGCTGGGTTACCTCGGATGAAGGCAAGCAGGCCCAGAACTGAGTGTTGTTGGAATCAGGCTCGAATTGACGATCGAGTTCTGGGTCCTGGGTCCTGGGTCCTGGAACGCCTGCAAGCAGGCTTAGACGCGGGGCTGCCGCACCTATACCCCGCCCAGTGAGGCGCATATGCGTCGCACTGGGCGGCTGTCCCTACGACCCAAGCGCCGCTAGGCGCGTACCAGGACCAAGGACCCCCCCAAAAACCGACAGAACCATTGCGCCCGCAGCCCCCGGGCCAGCATGCCGGGCATGGCTCGTATAGCCGTCATCGGAACCGGAACCTGGGGCACTGCCATGGCAGTGCAGGCCCACGCATTGCCCACCAACACGGTGGTCCTTTGGGGTCGTGACCCCAGCAAGGTTGAGCGCCTCCGTACCGAGCGCCGCCATCCGCAAATTGCTGAACACCAGTTACCGAGCGACTTATGCATCAGCCATGAGCTTGCCGACTTGGCCGAGGTCGAACTGGTACTGTGGGCGGTGCCCACGCAGTTCTCTACGGCCATTGCCACCAGCCTCGCTGCCGCCCTGCCGGCCGGCGTGCCAGTGGTGTCCTTGGCTAAGGGCCTGGAGCAAGACAGCTATCACCGCGTCACCGAACTCCTGGGCAAGGTTTTGGGTCAGCGCCCCTATGGCTGCCTGTCGGGCCCCAGCCACGCCGAAGAGATTCTGGGTGGCCTGCCCGCCGCCCTGGTGATGGCCGGTCCAGAAGCCCTGCGCCACGAGGTGGTTGACCAGATCCATGGCCGCAATCTGCGCCTCTACACCTCCGAAGATCTGGTTGGCGTAGAACTCGGCGGAGCCCTTAAAAACGTGGTCGCTGTGGCCGCAGGTATCTGCGATGGACTGTGCCTGGGCGACAATGCCAAGGCAGCCCTCGTAACCCGCGGTGTCGCTGAAATGCGCCGCCTCGGCCGCGCGCTCGGCGCCAATGATGCTACCTTTGCCGGGCTTGCCGGCACCGGCGACTTGCTCGCCACCTGCTATAGCCCTTATGGGCGTAATCGCGCGCTCGGCTTAGCAGTCGCGCGCGGCGCCACAGCAGATAGCCACATGGCCGAAACCGGCATGGTCGCCGAAGGCGCGTGGACCTGCCGGGCTGCGGTGGCGCTAGGTCGCCATCACGGCGTTGAGCTTCCGATCGCCTCCCAGGTGGCATCGGTGCTGTGGAGTGGTAAGGACGTGACCCAGGCGATCGAGGAACTCCTCAGCAGATCCGCCAAAGACGAGGACGCATAGATGAGCATGATTCGCACGATCTCCTTAAGCTGCCTGTTGGCGGGCGCGAGCCTAGCCGCAGTTGAGCCTGAATTACGTATGGGGCCCACCGAAGCGGTGGTCGATTCGGAGTTCCTCAGCAACTACGTGTACGAGGGCGCCCTACGCACCGACGCCACCACCTGGCACAACTCGGGTCGCATTCGCTACTTCGACTTTGGCGCTCAAATCGACGTCTACACCGCACTGGAGAGCGATCGCGCCCGCAATCTCGACAGCTTCGACTTCGTCGAAACTCGCCTGCGGGCCGACTACCTGTTCGAGATCGAGGGCATTGCCCAAATCCTGCCCAACATCCGCTACCAATACTTCCCCGAGTGGGACGACTACATCGACGAACCGCTATGGCTGGGCGTTGAGGGCTGGTACCTGCTGCCAGTTGAAGGCCTCGAGTTGGGCGGCAGCGTCAACTACGACGCGATGGACGAACACGGCTGGTATGCCGACTTCGGCATGCGCCAGCTCTTGCAGATGGCCCCGCTCGACCTGCAAGCCTGGCAGTTGGTTACCGGCGGCGATAGTGACTACCATCGCTTCACCTCTGGTGGCGACGACTCAGGTCTGGCCGCACTGCGCCTTGGCGCCGTGGCCACCATGCCCCTGCCCTGGGAAGACTGCTACGCCACCATGCGCGGCGAACTCAGCTACTGGCTGCAAGACGCCGACCGCGACGCCGCGCCGAACAACAGCGAGTTCACCATCGGCATCGGCTTCGAGTGGCGGCCAGAGCTTTAAGCCGGTAGTCGGTTGGGTCATGGCTGAGCGTTTGTGTAAGGTCGGGTTCCTGGTTCCTGGTTCCTGGTTCCTGGTGCGCGCTGCGCGCGTTGGGTGCCGGCAGTCTCCCGTGTACGGTAGCCTCGGACACCTGACGCGTCGAACTAGCCTACAGACCACGCACACAACGCGCCACCGGCGCGCACCAGGAACCCTGCCCCGGGCAAACACGCATGCCTAAAGCGGGAACCGATAGCCCCAGTGACCCGTCTAAAGGTCAGACTGGCTCGGAGCCGGCTGATGATCGCGCCCTGGTGGACGCGGTTCGGGCTGGTGACGCCTCGGCATATGCTGAGCTGGTCGACCGTTATGGCGAACGACTGTACCATACCCTCCTCCACATGGCCGCCGGCGACGGTGAGCTGGCGGCAGAATTTGTGCAGGAAGCCTTCGTGCGTGCCTTTGAGCGCCTTGATCGCTTTGCCGGCGAGTCGAGCTTCTACACCTGGCTGTATCGCCTGGCGCGCAATCGAGCGATTGACCTCTTGGCCAAAAAACGCCCCAAAAGCATGGACCGCCCCGGCCTCGAAGCCCAAGGTGACGCCAACAAACAGGGCAGCGGGCCGCACCACAGCATCGAGCGCACTGAATTGCAGCTCCACGTGCAAGCCGCCCTGCACCGACTTCCCACCGAGCAACGCGAGATCATCATTCTGCGCGATTTTGACGACCTCGACTACGCCACCATTGCCGACCAGCTCGACCTGGCCGTGGGAACCGTCAAAAGCCGGCTCAACCGAGCCCGCGCGGCCCTGCGTGAGCAGCTCGAAGACCTGGTCGCCGGAGGTGCGCTATGAGCAGCGCTGACCTGCACGACTTGGCCGAAGCCCGCCTTGATGGCGAGCTCAGTGACGATGCCTGGAACACGGTCTGCACCGAGCACGGTGAAGCGGCCAGCGCCGCCCTGAGTCAAGCCGAGGCCCGCCGCGCCGCCGTTGCCGCGCTGCCCAAGCCCGGCCTGCCCGACGGCCTGCGGGCTCAGATCCTAGCCGCCACGCTTGGCGCCACTGACAAGCCAAGCAGCGAGCGCGCGCGTAGCGACACCGCCGACCTCGAACAGGTCACCGTCATCCACCCACGCACGCCGTGGTGGCTGATCGCCGGCCCTGTTCTGCTCGCCGCCGCCCTCGTGTTTGCCATCATCCCGCTGCTGCAAAAGCCGCTCCCGCCCAGCGACACGGGCCCCCAGTTGGCGCAAAGCAGCGAGCGCCCCGCGCCTGCCGCCCAACCCTTTGGGCTCGCCACCGGTGAAACCGCCAACGAGCCCGTCATAGCCCTCGACCAGGTTAGCGACGACATGCTCCTGGCCGACGCCACCGTGCCCAACAGTGAGGCCAACAGCGAGGCCGACAGCCGCTCTCAGGGCCGCCAGCGCAGCGCCGAGACCTCAGCTCTGGCCATGGCCGACAGCCCCTCAGCCGGTGCCGCTACACCGCCTGGGCCGAGTCGCGCCGCAGCTATGCCAACCGCTGCCATGCCGGCCCAAGCCAGCGCCGCCCGCGGCCCCAGCATGGCCAAGGCCACCGATGGTGATGTGCTCGCAATGGCCGACACAGCCTCTGAAGCCGAAATGGCCGTGGCTGCCGAAGACGCGGTCTCCGACGAAGAACTCGGCAGCCTCATGGCCGAGGCCAAGGCCTACCGCGAGAAGCGCGAGCCGGCCGCCTCGCCCGAACTCACTGCCAATGCGGTGCCATCTGAGGTAACCCGTGACGCCCTGGCCGCAGAACTGCGTCGTCGCGGCAGCGATGCCGAAGGGCTC
>JAQIBG010000490.1 GCA_027859175.1 Planctomycetota bacterium
TGTCGCCCTCGGTGTTGATCGCGGTGGCGGCCATGGCGATGAAGCCGGGGGGGTTGCTGCCGCAGCTGACCAAGAGCGCGTCATGGCTGGCCCAGGGGATGGAATCCGCGCTCGGTGCCGCTTCCGGCGGGCTATGCAGGGGGACGAGGTTGGTGGTGTAGCGCTCGGCATCGCCGGCCAGCCCGATGATGGGCTCCAGGTCGTTGCTGTCTGCGGCCGCATTCCAGGGCAGATTGTCGGCTTGGATGGTACTGACCTCCGCGGCCATTAAGCCCAGGGCGCACAGAAACAGGAGCAGCGTCCGCATGGCGGGCATGATGCAGCTGGCGCGGCTGAGCCAAGGCCTGTCCCTTGGTGCGGCACAGGCAGGCCGAGGCTTGCGTCACCGCAGTAGCAAGCACCCTGCCGGCATGTCGCCGGAGATTCAGGCTTATCAGAGTCGTTGTCAGGTGGTGGCGCAGCAGTTGCGCGCCTTCGCCCTGCTGTTGTTTGTGACCCGCTTGGGCACCGCGTTGATCCTGGAGTTGCCTTTGGGCCTCGGGCTCGATCTGGAAGCGATCATCATCCTCCTGTTGGCGCGCGATATGCGCCAGGGCGGGCCGTGGTCGATGCGCTGGATTCTGGTGCTGTGTCTGATCGAGCTGTTCAACTTAGTGGTGCTGATTGGCAGTGGTGTGGCGGTGCGCCGCTGGGGTCTGAGTTCGATTGGCGGCATGGCGACCGACGGCGCCGAGTTCATCGTGTTGATGGTGTTGGCGGTGTTCTTCGCTGGCTGGGCGGTGTTGGTTGGCTGGCGGGTGGTGCTCCTGCTGCGCGAACATCCTACCGCGCCTCCAGGCCGGGTGTTTCGGGCCGTTTTGGGATTGTGCGTGACTGCAGCGGTGTTGTTTGCGCCGATGCGGGTGGCCCTGCTGCGGCAGGTTCTCTTTAGCCAATTTCGCGATGACCGTAGTCGCGTGGTTGAGGTCGATGGCCAGACGGTGTGGGAGCGCGTGGTGGCCTTGGGCCCGCGCGAGATGCCGCGACTGGGCATGGTGATGCTGATTCCGGTGCCGGACGGCACCGAGAGTGCGGTCGACCTGCGCGTGCCAGAGGCGTTACGTATTCAGAAGGCCAGCGAGCATGGCTTCGTGTTGGCGCCTGAGGATTCAGAAGCCACGGTCCACCACGATGTCGACGCCGGTAGCGCGCTGTGGTGGGACCCGGAAACCAACAGCTTGAGCGTGTTGAATCGCAAGGTCACCTTGAGTCAGGTGGCCCAAGAGGATTATCTTGATCGTCTGTTGCCCGATGGCCCGCCGAGCCGGCTTAAGCCAGTTGCCGAACCGGCGCCGGAGTCAGACGCGGCAGCACCAGAGGAGTAGCCATGGATCTCGGACTTGAAGGCAAGGTGGCCGTTGTGGTGGCGGCCAGCCGCGGACTCGGCTTTGCGAGCGCGCAGGCCTTGGCGGCCGAAGGGTGCCGGCTGGCGATTTGCAGCAGGAGTCAGGATGCGATCACCGCGGCTGCTGAGCGCTTGCGTGCCGAGCAGGGGGCCGAGGTGGTGGCGCGCCCGGTAGACCTGACCGACGCTAGCGCCGTGCACGACTTCATTGCCGCGGTTGAGGCGGCCTATGGCCGCATCGATGTGCTGGTGACCAACTCGGGCGGCCCGCCGCCCGGCACCTTTGACGAGCTTGATGAGGCCGCGTTTGCGGCTGCCAATGAGCTGCTCTTGCTCAATCCGGTCCGTCTGGTCAAGGCTGCCCTGCCGGCGCTACGACGGCACGGCGATGGTGGCCGGATCATTGCGGTCACCAGTTGTTCAACTCGCGAGGTGCTGCCCAATCTGATGCTGTCGAATGCGGTGCGTGCCGCTGTGGTTGGCTGGGCCAAAACCTTGGCACGCGAACTCGCTGCTGAGGGTATTACGGTCAACTGCTTGGCGCCCGGCATGGTCGACACTGAGCGCATTGCCGAGTTGGGTGCCGCCGTGGCCAAGCGTCAGGGCATTTCGGTAGAGCAGGTGCGGCGCAATATGCTGGCGGCCCAGCCGAGTGGTCGTCTTGGTGAGCCAGCCGAGTTTGGCGCTGCGTGCGCCTTTTTGGCCTCGCGCCAGGCTGCTTACATTTCTGGCACGACGGTTTACGTCGACGGTGCCAATATGCGGACGGTGGTGTAAGCCGCGGCCTGACGCCATATGTAATCGGTCGACACCAAAGAATCCAAGCAAACACTTGTTTGAAATGGGGCGAGGGTAGGCGATGCGCGGTTTTGGT
>JAQIBG010000002.1 GCA_027859175.1 Planctomycetota bacterium
GCCTGGCGCCGGCGTAGGCGTCGCAGGAGCAGCCGATCGGTGCCAAAAAAGGCATAGGCGGCGACGGCTACGGCGGGAACAGCACCGATAAACAATATCCAGCTCATCAAGACTGCGGGTCGCTTGTCTTGCGTCAGCAGGTGAATGCTCGCGATGCACGCGGCCAGCACATGCATCAGTGCCAGGCTGATGAATAACCAAGTCATGGTAACTCATTGGGACCGGTGACTTCAGCAAGAATCGGCCGATGATCGCTGATCGGTTTGCGGCCGGGTGGGCCATCGAGCGTTCGGTGGTTACGTACGATAAGCTGGTGGTCGACCAAGAGGTGGTCAAGGCGACGGCGCAGCAGGCCGTGGCCTGAAGTCCAAGTTGCGGCGGGTCCGCTGACTGCGTTGGCGCTGAGGCGTGTGTCTTGTAGGCGAGGGGGCGGGCCAACGAGGGCCTGGTAGGCGGGATTGCCGGGTCCTGCGTTCAGGTCGCCGGCGATGACGGCAGGTCGATGCTCGACGGCCCATTGCGCCAACTGGCCGGCTCCAAGCAGGCGTGCACGGCGGCCGCGGTGGTCGAGGTGGCACGAAACCACCGAGAGATCCCAGGTAATTCCGGCGATCTTCACAGCGGTAGCGCAGCGCGGGTGTCGGGCATCCCATGCACGCAGGGGCGAGCTCGGATCCGAGCCGATCCAGAATGTTCGTGCCTCAACCACGGCGCCGGCATCGTGATGGACCAGAACCGGAACCGACTCAGCACCGCGTTCGGCGCAGGTGTCGGCGCCATAGATGCGATATTGGGGCAGCAATTGTGGTAGGTTGCCACGTAAGGCTAGGCCCACCTCCTGGAGACAACAGACCGCAGGTTGGTGGGCGCTGATGGTATCGGCGACCCATTGGTGGCGCCTCGGGTGGCTGCCTTCGTCGCGCTTGTGCTGCACGTTCCAGCTCATGATGGTACATCGCATAAGCGTATTGTCGCCAGGTTGGGGCGCCGATTCACATTGGTGAATCGGCGCAGCGCTGAACGCGGCGTGTAATCACGAGCCCAAGGACGGGAACGCTGAGAAGGCCGGCCGTGAGGAGGGCCCATTCCAGTGGATGTACGGTGCCATCACCGATCACGCGGCCGCCAACACTGCCAAGATAGGTGTGGACCATGGTGCCGGGAATGAGGCCGAGCGCAGTCCCAGCCAAGTAGCTCGTCCAGCGCAGGCGACATTGCCCCAGTCCAAAATTAATCAATGCATACGGCAATACCGGCATCAGACGCAAAAGCGCAACCATTCGCCAATCGCTGGCACCGAGTGCGTGGGTCGTGCGCCGAATCCAGCCCAGGCGTGGCGCTAGGTCTGGCTCGCATCGCTGCGACCGTGCCAGGCCGCGTCCAGCGGCAAAGGTAAGGCAGGCGGCACAGAATGCGATCACCAGGGCTACTGGCGTGCCTAAGGTGAATCCGAACAGGGCGCCTGAGCCAATCGAGAACAGTGATCCCGGCATCCCTAGTGCCAAGGCGATGATCGAAATCGGAATCACCGATATAACAAACCACCAGCGATCGGTGGGCAGTGCCGAGAGGGCGAGGGTGTCGTCGATCAGGAGCCAGCTGGTGATGGTGACGGCAATCACGAGTCCGAGTGCGATCAGGCTAGCGATCCGGTGATTGCTGTGGGGTCGCGCTTGTGCTTGCTCTCCTTTGGTAGTCATGTCCATGCAGGCTATTATTGCCTGACGTGCACGCGGCTTCACCGTGGTGAACACGAAACCCCGCGACGGCGGTCGTGGGGTTGTGGGGGCCATTCGGCGCTCAGGCGCATGTTGGCTTACTGGGCCGTGCGCTCTCGCAGTGTTCCGATGATGACCTGACTCTTGTGCTGACGCGGCAAGATTTCGTCTTTAAGCAGGCCCCGAGACGGTTCTGGCAGGTCAGTGAGGCCGTCGAGGTAATCGTCGGTTCCCATTGTTTCGCCTTGTTCAAGCACCATGAGTGCCGATCCGTCGCCAATTGCAGCGGCAATCGTCGTCATGACATTGGCGAAGGAGCCCCAGTAGCCACTGTCCAGGTCGGGGTCTGCGCCCAGCTTCCAGACATGGCGGCTCAGTAGGTCAACCCGCTCGATGTGTAGTCGGCGTGCCTCAAATAATTCTGGCGGAACCTGATCCATGCGTGCGATAGATCGGCTATAGGTTTCTACTGCAGCGCGCTCGCCGCGCAGGAAGCGGTTCATGGTGGTGACTTGTTGGTCGGTAACGGTGTCGTGGATAGTCATGGGTATTATCCCTTCTTGTGTAGTTTTCTCTGGAGTTGGCGGTCTTGCTTAGGCAGTGAGGCTGCGCAACTGCCAGATGAATTCATCGTGATCGCCAATGATGCCAATCAGCATGTCGGCGGTAATCTCGTCGCCGAGGGCGGTGGCGGTTTGACAGCAGGCGCGTGTTTGTTGAACGACCTGCTGGCAACTGTCGAGAAGATCGTCGAGCAGTTGGCCGTCGCCCTCTTCGTCGAGGCAGCTCTGTTTCAGCAGGTAGCCGAGTCGACCAGGGGCCGGGTGGCCGAGCGCGCGGATGCGTTCAGCGATGGCGTCGATGCTCGGAGTGAGTGCAAGGTAGCGCTGTTCCGTCATGGTATGCACGCTGTGAAACAGGGGGCCAAAGATGTTCCAGTGTACGTTTTGGAGTTTCATGCGTAACACGACGTGATCGGCTAAGACCCCGGTCAATGTCTTGGTAACGCGGATGCTCTGTTGCTCGTCAAGGCCCGCAATGGTACTGCTATCGGTTGTCATAATATTGCCCTTTCTGACAGTTGGTTGCTCAAGGCCGCCGGAGTTGCCTCCTGCGACGCTCGCCATCATGTCAAGGTCGGGCATTGCATTCACCGATGTGAATGAACGGATGGTGCCAGCGGGCGGCATGTGCTTGGCGTGGGCTGCGGGCTGCAATTGCGAAGCGCTGGCAATTAAGCAGCGCTGTGTGGCGACTAAACGATGGTGTAGTTAACTGGCGCGAGTCGGACTATGCCAGTTATGGACGCCACCCCCAGCGAGTCTGCGCTGCATCAAGACACCGTGATTATCGGCATTGTGCTGCTTGGATGTTTGGCCCAGTGGCTTGCGTGGCGCTGGCGTTTGCCAAGTATTTTAGTGCTGCTGGCAACGGGTTTGGCGGTTGGGCCGGTCGGCCTTGGCGTTATTGATCCTGCAAATTTGGTTTCGGATGAGATTCTGTTTGCGGTGGTGTCGTGTGCTGTTGCAGTGATTTTATTTGAGGGTGGCCTCAGTCTGCGTTTGAACGAATTCAAGCGTGGCGGGGTACCACTTAAACGACTGCTGTGGATTGGTGTTCCGGTGGCATGGCTTGGCGGCGCTAGCGCCTTTGCGGCCTTATATGGTGGATCCTTGGAATTGGCCCTGTTGGTTGGCGCGATTCTGGTGGTCACTGGCCCCACGGTGATCGGCCCGCTGTTGAAACAGGTTCAGCCGGTGGGCCGGGCCGGCCCAATCGCCAAATGGGAAGGCATCCTCAACGATCCGATTGGTGCTGTATTGGCTGTGTTGATGGTAGAGGTGGTTTTGGCGCGCGGCAAACTTGATGCCTGGGGTTCGGTGGTGTTGGGCCTGCTTGTTGCGGCGGTGGTGGCAATCGCCGGCGGTTTGTTGTGTGCGTGGGTGACGGTAACGATGATGCGGCGTGGCTGGCTGCCAGACCATCTCCATGGCGTCGCGACCTTGGCGATAACCTTGGGGTTGTTCATGCTGAGTAACGCGGCGCAGTCGGAATCGGGTCTGCTCGCAGTAACGGTGTACGGCGCCGCTCTGGCCAATCAGTCGGCGGTGTCGGTGCGCCATGTGACGGTGTTCAACGAGCACTTGCGGACCTTCTTGATCTCGGTGCTGTTTATTGTGCTGGCCGCGCGATTCACGCCTGAACAGGTGGCCATTTTGGATTGGCGTGTGTTCGTGTTCTTGGCTCTGCTGGTATTGCTGATCCGCCCTCTGTGTGTGCTGTCGGCAACAATCGGTACCACGTTGAATTGGCGCGAGCGGACGCTATTGGCGTGGATGGCTCCGCGCGGAATCGTGGCTGCCGCTGTTGCGTCGCTGTTTGCGCTTGAGCTGTCGGCGGCTGGCGTTCCGGGCGCAGAGTTAGTTGAGCCGCTGCTGTATGCCGTGATTGTTGGTACGGTTCTGGTTTATGGGCTGGGGGCGCGTCCGCTCGCGGGCTTGCTCGGCTTGCGCGCCGACTCGCGCGGCGGCGTATTGTTTATCGGCGCCCATGGCTGGGCCCGCGCGCTAGCGCGGACGGTGCGTGACGCTGGCTATCCAGTGCAGTTGATTGACAGCGATCGTGGTAAGGTGGCCGCGGCGCGCCTTGACGGCCTTCCGGCGGAAACCTTCAACGTTCTGTCAAATGCATTGGAAGATGAGGGCGAAGGTTTTCCGGGTATCGACTGCATGCTGGCCCTGACCGCTTCAGACGAGGCCAACGCTTTGGCTGCGATTCGCTATGCTGAGCACTTTGGGCGTGAACACGTCTATCAGCTCGCGGGCACGGGTGGTGCGAGCGAGTTGGCGCAGCATCTTAGCGGCCGTGTGGTTGGTGGTGGCAAGCTGAGCTTTGCTGAGCTGCAGCATCGCTTTGGCGCGAACGCTAGCGGCAAGGTCACGGCCTTGACCGAGTCCTACTCGCTTGAGGACTACCGCCGCGAAAATGGATCGGACGTTTGGCCGGCCATGGTTATCGGTGCCGACGGCAGGTTTGAGGTGGTGACTGATATCTTGCGGGCCGGTCCTGGCGATAGCATCCTTGCTTTGACCGTGGACAGGCCGCCAGCGTGATTGCCGCATGGAGCTCGCATCGTAGCTGCTGATAGGTGGCGCTCGCTTGAGCCGGCCGCCTAGCCTGTTGGGGCGCTAGTGTCGCGCAGTAACTGCGGGCCGGAATCGTTGTCTGGCATGTGCGCGGGAAGCGAGAAACAGAACCGCGCGCCCTGTGGTTGCGGGTCATACCAGATCTCGCCGCCACAGGCCTCAATGACGCGGCGGCAGAAAGCGAGGCCGATACCGTGCCCGTTGCTGTCGGTGGTGCTGAATAGCCGAAACAGGTCGTCGTGTTGCTCGTCTGGAACGCCGGGACCATTGTCGCTTACCGCAATGACCCACTCGTCGTGCTGGTGATCATGCTCAGCGCTGATGGTGATGACGCCCTTGGGCCGTGGCACGTGTTTGAGCGCGTTGCCAACCAAGTTCTGCAGACACTGGGTGAGTAGTAGGCCATTGCCCATGACCGTTGGCAGCTTGTCACAGATCACCTGCGCTTGGCTGGTGCCGAGATCGGCGCTGAGATTGCTGCGGGCTTGCTCAAAGCACTCGTTGAGGTCAATTGCGTCGAGCTTGCGTAGGTGCTCCTCGGTGTGCATGTATCCGAGGATGCCTTCAATGAGGCGACGCATGGCGCCAACGCCGTGCTGGGCGTGGTCAAACAGCTCATGTTGCGATGGTGTCAGCGTTCCGAGCTCGCTGCGAAGCAGGTCGAGGTGCACGCCGATGCTGCGCAGGGGGGCTTGCAAGTCATGACTCGAAACCGCGGCTAATTCACTGAGCTCTTGGTTGCGTTGCTCCAGCGCGCGGCGTTGCTCGCGCGGCACGATGACTTCGACTTCAAGGTCGGCGCGGGGAATAAGCTGCGGACGTGTATGGCGCGAGGCATCGGCGT
>JAQIBG010000015.1 GCA_027859175.1 Planctomycetota bacterium
CTCGTGCGACGCGGTGTTGATGGAGTTGGCGCGCCGGCTCGATGAAGCCGCGCGCTGAAGCAAGTTGCCTTGTGTTCGGCTGAACTCCCTGGCCCTTGAGCCAGGGAGCCGGGGACCTACACCTTGCGCTCATTCTGGAGTACAAACATGGACGACGTGCAGGTGGAACTGATCGGTGTGGGCTCGCCCCTGGTAGATCTGGTGCTAGAGGTCAGTGACGACTTTCTGGCGACCAAGGTTGCGGGCGACAAGGGCGGCATGGTGCCGGTCGACCTGCCTGAGATTGAAGACTTGATCAACGCTGCGGGCGTGGCGCCGGCGATGAGCGCCGGTGGCGCGGCCTCGAACACCACCGTTGGCTGTGCTGCCCTCGGTATCGGCGCTGCTTTCATCGGCAGCTGTGGCCAAGACGAATACGCGACTTACTACAAAAAGGCGCTCGAAACCCAGGGCTGCGAAACCCGCCTCGTTGAGCATCCTGAACAGGCTACTGGCCGGGTGTTGAGCCTGATCACGCCCGACGCCGAGCGCACCATGCGCACCTTCTTGGGCGCGGCGGCGGTGCTCGACCCCGCTGCGGTGACGCCCGAGATGTTCGCTGGCGCGCGGGTGGTGATGCTCGAAGGCTACACCCTGTTCAATCACGATCTGACCTGGGCCGTGGCCAAGGCCGCGAAGGCTGCCGGCTGCGAATTGGCGCTCGATCTGGCCTCGTTTGAGGTGGTGAATGCTAATAAGGACGTGATCGAGCAATTGCTCGACGACCACGTTGACCTGGTGTTCGCCAATGAAGATGAGGCGCGGGCTTGGCGTGGTGATACCCACGCTGCCTTGGAAGACCTGTCGGCGCGCTGCAAGGTGGCCGTGGTCAAGCTGGGCGCCGAGGGTGCTTGGATTGCAGCCGACGGCGAGAACCATCACGTGGGCACCGAGATGGTTGAAGCCGTTGATACCACTGGTGCTGGCGACAATTGGGCGGCCGGTTTCTTGGCTGGCTACCTGCGTGGCCTGCCGATGGAGCGTTGCGGCCAACTCGGTGCCATGGCTGGTGCGGCGGTGGTGCAAATCGTTGGGGCCCAGATTCCGCGCGCCGAATGGCAGACCATGCGCGGTTACCTCGACGCCTGGGCCTGATTCCCAGGCCCATCATTGCTAGGCCGCGAGGTCTTGGTTAGGCTTGGCGCCGATGCGGATCGACATCATTACCTTGTTTCCGGAAGCGGTGCGTGGCTATTTGGATGCCAGCATCGTGGGTCGTGCGCGGCGTCGCGGCCTGCTGGAGGCGGCGCCGGTAGATCCGCGCCAATGGGCCGGTGGCCGCCATCGCGTGGTTGACGACAGGCCCTACGGCGGCGGGCCGGGCATGGTGCTGGCAGCGCCGCCGATTGCCTCGTGCATCGAGGCCTTGCAGTCGCGCTCGTCGCGCATGCGCCTGTTGATGACCAGCCCGCAGGGGCGCCCGCTTGATCAGGCCTGGGCCAGCGAACTTGCGCAGGAACAGCACCTCGCCGTTATCTGCGGTCACTACGAAGGCGTTGATGAACGCATCAACGAGATCTACCGACCCGAAGAGTTCTCGATTGGCGACTTCGTGCTCTCGGGTGGCGAGCTTGCGGCCTTGGTGCTCACCGATGCTGTGACGCGTCTGTTGCCGGGAGCCTTGGGACACGACGAGAGCGCGGTTAGCGACAGCTTTTCGGGCGACGAAGCCCAGCTCGACCATCCCTGCTATACGCGACCGGTTGAGTTCAACGGCATGCGCGTGCCCGATGTGCTGCTGTCTGGCGATCACGCCAAAATCGAGGCCTGGCGCCGCGAGCAGCGCGAGTTGCGCACCGCCGCGCGTCGGCCTGACTTGAAGGGATGATACCATGATCTGCTTTCTCGACTTCGAACCGCGGCAACTTGAGGCCCCTGGCTTGTTCAAAGGCGCCCGGATGGAAGACCTCGACACCGTGTTGGCCGACCTCAATGCCTGGGTGGCGAAAAACGGGGCTGAGGTCATCTCAATCGAAACCGTGGTGCTGCCGAATATCCACCGTCCCCACGAAAATGGCACCGCCGACCCCAGCCTCCTCACCAACGGCGACCTCGCCTCCACCTGGCACCAATTCTTCCGCCTCTGGTACCGCGCTTAAAGCTTGGGCGGCCTTTTGGTGCAAGGCGAGTTTACGCCAGGGCGCCAGGACGCCAGGGGAGAGGGTTGGTGACGGGGTGGTTTGCGTGAGATTCGATTGAAAACCGAGACTATTTCTGATCGCAATGCTTTGCGTAGTTGGTGAGGACTTGGGCCCTACGGCCAGCAAAAACCTCAATCCCTGGCGTCCTGGCGTAAAACCCGACTCGCCAACGGTGCCCCTCAACGGAAGTGCTTACTCAACCGTCCATTCGCGTTTGATGGTGCAGAGGTCGCCGAGGCGGGCGTTGAGGGTGTTGCGGGTGATGCCGAGGAGGCGGGCGGCCTTCGATTTGTTGTTGCTGGTGGTGTCGAGCACGGCTTCGAACAGGTAGCGCTCCCATTTGGAGCGGACCACGTCGTACAGGTCACCGGCGCCGCGATCGACCGCGCCGGCGGTTTCGGCCTGCATCTGGCGCTTGAGCATGACCTCGAAGGTCTCGTTGGCGCTGGCTTCGTCGGCCGAATCGGCAATCGGTGACGAGGCGGCGCCGTAGGCAACCACGGCGAGCGGTAGCAGGTCGGGCGTGACCTCCTTGCCGGGTGCCATCACCACCATCTTTTCGATGCAGTTTTCCAGTTCGCGCACGTTGCCGGGCCAGGCGTAGCGCTTCATGATGTCGAGTACGTCTTTGGTGACCGACTCGATGTACTTGCAGTTGCGCTGGCAGTAGACCGAGAGGAAGTGCTCAACCAAAGGCGGGATGTCTTCGGGCCGTTGCCGCAACGGCGGCACGTTGAGGTGGACCACGTTGAGGCGGTAGAACAGGTCGGCGCGGAAACGGCCTTCGCGGACTTCTTCTTCGAGGTTGCGGTTGGTGGCCGCTACCACGCGCACGTCGAGCTTGCGGGTTTTGGTGTCGCCAACGCGAACGATCTCCATCTCTTGCAGCACGCGCAGCAAGCGCACCTGCATCGCCGGGGAGATCTCGCCGATCTCGTCGAGGAAGATGGTGCCACCGGTGGCGGCCTCGAAGCGGCCCTTGTGGTCGGATACGGCGCCGGTGAAGGCGCCCTTGACGTGGCCGAACAATTCGGTTTCGAGCAGGGTTTCGGTGAGCGCGCCGCAGTTAACCGTGATAAAGGCCTCGTTGGCGCGTGGGCTGTGTTCGTGGATAAGGCGGGCGATCAGCTCTTTGCCAGTGCCGGTTTCGCCTTGAACCAGCACCGTAGCGGAAGACGACGCGACCCGGCGGGCCGATTCGATCACATGCCGGAACACGCCCGACTGGCCAATGATGTTGCGATCACTGAACTGCATCTTGATCTCTTCGCGCAGGGCGAAGTTTTCGTCGATCAGTTCGGCTTTCTGGGTGTTGATGAATTCAGCGACCGCGTGCCACTGCAAAAACAGGTCGGCGATGAAGGTGCCAGACTCCTCGGGCGAGGCCTCCAGCAGTAACACGCCGTAGATGCGGCGGTCTTTGCCCAGGGGGTGGGCGGTGACGTCTTGGAACGAGATCGTTTCGCGGCTCTCAAAAGCCTTGATCACGAGGTCGCGGTCTTGTTCTTCGGTCAGGCTGCTGTCGCCGTGGGCGATGATCGCCGAGATCTCGCCGTCAAAGCGCAGCGAGTACAGGCGGCCTGAGCGGGCATGGCCATTGGCCGAAGCGAGTCGCAATGCCGCCAGCACGGCGGTCCGTAGCTCGGGGTTTTTGACCCGCACCTCGGTGATGGCATCGAGGAGGTCAAGAATAGAGCAGGCGTCTGCAGTATCGGGCATGGGGCTACCAGGTGATCAATAATTGAGCGGAATGCTTAATTTGCCATCAGCTAGCTGGTAAAGCAATGAGCAAGGTGTCCTGCGGCGCTACTAATCGCCGCGGCGGCTGTGTTGCTAGGCAACAGGCTTGACAGCTTTTTGACCCCGGTTGGGCGGGCTTCAGCTCTCTTTGGCGTGCTGCATCGCGGCGCGGAACATGCGCACCCCATCACCTTCGCGACGCCGCTCGAGGCGGGTCCAGTTGGGATGGTTTTCCCATCGCAGGAAGCGCTCGGGGTGTGGCATCAGGCCAAACACGCGACCGGTGGGGTCGCAGATGCCGGCGATCGCGCCATCGGAGCCGTTGAAGTTGTCTTCAGCGGTATACCGCAGGGCAACTTGGCCAGCCTGTTCGAGCGCACTGATGGTGTCGGCTGGGGCAGTGAAGCGCCCTTCGGCGTGGGCCACCGGCAGTTCGACTTCCTGATCGTCACCGATCCAGGCGCAGCGCTCGGGGTTGCCCGTCAGGCGGACCCAGCGGTCGGTGTAGAGGCCAGAGGTGTTGTGTGCCAAGCTGACCTGCTGCGTGGGTTCGCCATTGAGGCGCGGCAGGAGGCCGCTTTTCACCAGCACCTGGAAGCCGTTGCAGATGCCGATCGCGTAGCCGCCGCGGTCAATAAAACCGAGCAGTTCGTTGCGTAGGGCACTCATTAGCTCATTGGCGAAGATGCGGCCAGAGGCCACGTCGTCACCGTAACTGAAGCCACCGGGAATCGCCAAGAATTGGACTTCTTGGAGGATCGCCGGTCGTTCGCGCAGGGCGTTGACATGCAGGGTGATGGTTTTGGCGCCAACCAACTCGAATGCGTAAGCTGTTTCAGCTTCGCAATTGGTGCCGGCAGCGCGGAGGACGAGGACCGTAGGCTTCATGGGGGCGGGCATTGAAGCGGCCCGTGGCATCTGGGCAAGGATGCTTTGGCAACCAGTGGGTCAGTAGAGCACAAACTCGGTAATCAGGATATCGCCAGTGAATGCGGGCACGGCCTTGCGAATCACTGCTGCAAAGCCGGTGCGCAGGGTGGGCAGGTCGCCCCGGCGCAGGGTGGCGGCCGGAATCGCGTGCAGATGGTTGATCAGGGCGTCTTGGAATAGCGGGAGTTGGTCGCTCCAAGCGCCGGCTTCGCGCGTGGTGTCATGCAGCACGATCTGGACCTGAGCACTCAGGGTGCCGCCATCGGCGTCGCGTCGTGACAGGCGGATGCTGGGGATCACGGTGCTGTGGGCTGGCCCGGTGGGGCTGGCGGCGTCGGCCTCCGGTGCAGCGTCAGCGTGCGTGGCGGGTGCGGCCGGCTCGGGTTTGGGTGCATCGGCCTGGGCGTCAGGCGCAGTTGGCGTAGTTGGCTCAGCTTGCTCAACTGGTTTAAGCAGCGCTTCGGCGCCGGCCGGTATGACAGGTGTGGCAGCCCCGGCCTGGGGCGCTGCCTGGCTGCTCGGGGCGGCTTGGTTGTGGTTTTCAGGTAGGCGGGTTACGGCCGGAAGCGTGGCCGGCCGGTAGGCCAGCAGGTCGAGAATCAGCGCTTCGCGGGCGCTCTCATCAAGGCCAGGCGGCAGTTTGTTGAGCAGGGCCACCACGCCCTCGCGGGCGACCAGGATGTCAGCAAGGAGATCGCGCAGGGCCTGTTCTTCCTGCTCGTCGGGTTGCCGCTGGAGGTGCCGGGTGGTCACCATCATCAGGGCATCGAGGTCGCGCAGGCGATACACGGTGTCGGCGCCAAAGGCCACCGGGGTCAGGCTGGGGTCAACCGGGGGCGTCTCGGGGGTGGCATCG
>JAQIBG010000027.1 GCA_027859175.1 Planctomycetota bacterium
GTCCATGGCTTCACGCAGGTGGGCTGAGCCGAGGTGGCGATGCTCCCACAGCGCTAGGTGGGCCAGATCGGCGGCGCTCCAGCCGTCGCAGTGGCCGAGTTGGCGCACCGCATACAGGCGTCGATCAGCGCTGCGACGGCTGACCTGAAGGATCTCCGCCAGGGCGGCGCCGGTGCAGTCGCGGGTTACGAGCTCGATAGCGTGGGGGAGTCGATCCATGGCCAGGCAAGCTTGCGCCATATCTGACCCAGGCACAAGCAGCGCAGCGCCGTATGTGACCGTGCCTGCGTGTACACTGGTGGGCTCGTGTGTGGTCAGTTTGCTGGCCGCCGCGTGCAACTCCCAGTGAGGGCGATGCGTGTTGGGCGGATTCGAAAGCGGTGATCTGCTGATCGTGGCCATGCTGGTGGTGCTCGAGGGCATGCTGTCGTGCGATAACGCCGTGGTGCTCGCTGCGCTGGTGCGCAATCTGCCGAAGGAGCAGCAGGGTCGTGCGCTGCGCTATGGCATCATCGGCGCCTATGGATTTCGGATTTTGGCCCTATTGGCGGCCACCTGGGTCATGAAGATCTGGTGGATCAAAGTGGCGGGCGGCGCCTACCTGTGCTGGATCGGCCTACGGGCTTTATCCAAGGCCGACGAAGGCCCTGAGGGTGGCGGCCTCAAGGTGCGCAAGCTGCCGTATCTCACGGCCTTCTGGAGTACCGTGGTGGCCGTTGAGCTCACCGACATGGTGTTCTCGGTTGATTCAATCGCTGCCGCGGTGGCCCTGTCTGACAAGCTGTGGGTGCTGATTGCCGGCGGTTTACTGGGCATTCTCGCGATGCGCTTTGCGGCCCAGGGCTTCATTGTGCTGCTTGGGCGCTTTCCGCGTCTGGAGCGGGCGGCCTTCGTGGCGGTGGCGCTGATCGGCTTCAAGCTGGTAGCCACCTTGCCGGCAGATCTGGCCCGCGAGCCGTACCCGGTGCTCGGCAGCTACGTCAGCGCGGCGGCTTATACCGAAGAGGCGCGCGATAGTGCCCCTGGTGGCTGGCATTGGGGCGAGCACCTCAGCCTGAGTCCGCAGGCGCCTACGGCACCCGAGCGCAGTGTTCTGGCCAGCGGGATTACCGCCGAATTGGCGCTGGCCGAGCCAGGCCTCAGCGATGACGCCTTGCGCAGCGCCATTCATGAGCGCACCGAGCGTGAGTACGAGCGTGCGATGGCGGTGTGGCAGCTGCATCTGCGGCCGCTGGTCCACATTGATGGCGTGATCGCGAGTATTGTGGTGGCCTTGGTATTCGGGGCAGGCTTCTTGGGTCGTGGTCGGCCCGATGCGCCAACTGTTGCGAAGGCAAACCGTGAGCGGGCCAAATCCGAGCCCGTGGCGCGGCCTTAAGTCCAATTAAGTCTCTGTAAATATTTGACTTGCAGCCGCTTAGGGGATTCGCTGGATAAACTGGCTTCCATTGTTGGCGCGACCCTAAACCTGTGTGCCGGCCGCTGCGGCGGCGAGGAGAGCACATGGACCCGAAGCGGACAGCCGGCGTTCCCGGCGGAATTGTAGACGATGAAGTGCAGCGTCTGCGCGGCTACCTGCACCTGAAGTTGGCGGCGATGGGCCTCCAACTGCCTGAAATGGCCGACCACGATGGTCGGTTCATGGATGTGGTTGGCGACCTGCTGGCTGATTACCAGGAGAAGAGCCGGCGTCTCAACGAGCAGTTGTGCCCGGCTGACAACCGTCTCCAGGAGGCAATCAATCAGAAACTCGGTGAGCACGCCGACGGCCTCGACCTGCGCCTGCCGCGCACCACCTTGATTCTTGATCGCTACGGTCTCGCGCGCGAGTGCTCGCTGCCGGCCGGGCAAGATCACTTCAAGTCGGATATCATCGAGAGCTACCGGGTGGCTAACGGTGTGCTCCACAATCCCAGGAGCGACCGTCGAACCACCAAGGGTGTGTTCCATGTGTGCGATTGCGAGTTCCCGGTTCCGGCCGACAAGATCGCTATCCCCAAGCGCACCTTTGCCTGCCTGTTGCATTACGCCCTGCAGCCGCCGGCCGATCTGATGGGCCTGCCCTACACCGCCAAAGGCGCCGACCCCGCCAAGGTGTGGCTGTCGCTGTTGCTGCGGCCCTTGGTGGTACCTGAGGTGCCCGGCAAGATGGAAGAGAAGCGCCTTGAAACCCGCTTCTTCGCGCCCGGCAATTTGGCCTCAAATCTCGACTTTGTTGAAAGTATTTTCGGCAACGCTGGTGACCCCTTCCTGCCGAGCAATGACGCTGGCCTTGACGCTCTGCATTGGACTGGCCACAGCGGCTGCGTGATCTTGGCGCCCCATCTGGTGGGCATGACCAAGGGCGAGCTCGGCCTGCCGCATGTTGAAGACGCTACCGAGCGGCAAAAAGCCCAGGGCATGTGCTATCGCGATGCCAACGAGCCGTATAACGATGGCGGTGCCTTCAAGGCCTGCCTACGTACGCGTGAGGGCGTGGTGGTAACCATCATCGCTGACAACTATTTTGGCTACTGCAAGAAAGAGGTCAAAACCCAGATCGGCTTTAGTGCCAATATGTGGGGCTTGGCCGAAGAGGAGCACGCCGGCGGCGCGTTGGCCTTCCCAAGTTACCACCTGGGTGACGTGTTCACGTCTGACTCGCGGGTGCCGAGTGATGACCACAGCATCGAGCGGGTCAAAGAGTTGCTTGGCAAGTCGGTTGACTGGCGGCCCGAGGGCCACGGCATCGACAAGCGCTTCACCAGCATTCACTACGTGCCGCAGGATGCCGTGTTCGATCAGGCTGATCTGAGCGTCAGCTGGTCGGGCGGTGAGCAGCGCATCAAGATGTTGCCGACCAATGTGTATATTTTACCCTCGGGCTACAAGGTTCGCCTGGAGAAGCATCCAGGCGCGCCGACCTGGCGCTTGGTGGGCACCATGCCGGAAGGCACCTTCTGCCACAAGCCGTGCACGGTGTCGGGTGGCGGCAAGTCCGAGATATCCAAGTCATTGAGCGACGCGGTGATCTACGGTTCGCTCTACATCAATGATGTAGTGAAAGACCTGGCCTTGGTTGAGGCCTTGTTGAACAAGGATTACGGCGACCGTCTCAAGCCCGAGTTCCGGCCTGATCGCCCATCGCGGCCGATCTTGTCGCCCGAGCGCACCCTCGGTTCGGTGATCAAGATGTTCACCCCGGGTGCTGATTTTACCGATGAGTACAACGCGTGGCTCGAGTCGCTGCCGAAAACTATTCCACCTTTGATCTTCATCATCAAGCGCTTCTACAAGCCCGAGTGGGGTAGCGATTGGCAGCACCACTTCGGTGTCGATATTGTGAACGGCTATCGCGGCCACGAGTTCAAGTACGACGGCCGCAAAATTGTCGCGAGTTATCTGCGCGTTGGCCACGCTGAGGCAGGGCATTGGCGCACCTATAAGCTGCGCCAAGATTTTGTGCCGGCCGACAAGGTGCAGATGGAAGACGACATCAGCGCCAGCATCACCATGCCCGCCGAATTGGTGCCAGATGCACGCCCGGTACCCGGTGCGCGCAGCGTCAAAATTGTGCAGAACTGCGAGTTCCGTTTGTTCCAGCGGCCCGATGACGCCATCGTGCGCGGGTACGATGAGCAGGCCGAAGCCGATCTCGCTGGTCGCAGTAATTTCATCTCCAACTTCGAGCCGCTCACGGGTCGTGACGCGCGCGAGTTGGTAGACGATGTGGTGTCGTTCAGCCAGTACTCTGCGCCGATGCAGCGTCTGATTCGTCGCGCCAGTCTCGATACACGGCGCTTCGTGGTCAGTTCGGCCCATCCGCGCATCGTTGATGGTGTGCCCACCAAAAATCCGCGCTATCTGCAAGAACGGCCTGACTTGGTGAAGCCGCGTGATCGCTATCTGGCCGACCTCGGTATGCGCCTGTTCCGTCAGGTGCCGATAGACCGCAAGTTGCCGGTTACGGTTGACGCCACCTTGCCTGGGCGCCGGAATAGTCCGGCCGACCCGGCGATCGGGGTGCCTGCATTGGCGGTGTACAACCCGCTGCATTACCAAGAACTGCCTGAGCTGTTCATGGACTTCATCTGTTCGGTGACCGGCAAATCGCCGTCAACCACCGGCTTTGGTAGTGAAGGCGCCATGACCAAGGGGCCGTTCAATTGTCTGCCGACCACGGCCGACCTGAACAACGCTCTGGTGTCGGCCATTCTGACTGATGGTGGCGGCTTCACCTCGGCTGCCGGCTACGTTGGCCCCAAGGTGCGCGTCGATCACGACGTCTCGCTCTTGGTGCCAGAGCTGTGGTCACGCATGTTGCCCGAGGAGCGTGATCCGAAGTTCTTGATCACTGAGGGCTATCTTGAGCCGCTCGAAGACTATGAATTCGAGGGTGAAACGATTCTTGCGAGCCGACTTGGTTATCGCATTACCGACTCGTTCGTTCGCGGCTACATGGGCCGCATCTTCGATAACCCGCTCGCGGTGTTCTCCGAAGAGATGTTGCACCCTGAGAAGCAAGACCCCGCCAGCTTTGCCGAAGGCGTGCGCAACATCGTAGCATCCCAACGTCGCGTGGCCCAGGCCTACCTCGACGATGGCACGGTGTCGGGCGCGGTGCCGCCAATCAAGGCCTTGCTCCATATCATGGCGAGCGGCTCGTACGAGGGCATGACCATCAGCAGTCCTGAGTTCCGCCAGATGTTCACGCGCGACTACCTGCTGAAGGCCAGCTGGTACCAGGAGCGCTTGGAGTGCAAACAGCAGCGCGCCGTGGCGCACTGGAAGCGCACCATCGCCTATCTTGAACGCTTCCTCAAGCTGCCGGCCTATGGCAGCCAAGCTGAGATCCTGGGGATTAGTGAGCGCCTCGACGAGGCCCGCAAGATCTTGTCGATGGTTGAGCGCAAGCAGACCCTCGATGAGTATGTTGGCACTCTAGGCGCCGACCCGCTCCAGTTCAGTTAGAGTTCAGTTAGGCACATTCTATCCTCCGCTTGGTGCCTTTGCGGTGCCAGGCGGGGGGTGGTTAGCGCACCGGCCCTTGTCCCGCGCTCGCGCGTCTTAGCCTGCGCTCCCGATCCAGGAGCAGTTTGTGAGCGATTCCGACCAGCCGAGCCAGGGCCACCTCCGCAACGAGATCGCGCGTCGTCGTACCTTTGCGATCATTTCGCATCCTGACGCCGGCAAAACGACCCTCACCGAGAAGCTGCTGCTGTACTCCGGCATGTTGCGCACCGCCGGCATGGTTGGTGCCCGCAAGGGTAACGCTGCGAGTTCTGACTGGATGGGCATGGAGCAGGAGCGCGGTATCTCGATCACCGCCTCGGCGATGCAATTCCCCTACAAAGACGTGATCGTCAACGTGCTCGACACCCCCGGGCACCAAGATTTCTCGGAAGACACCTACCGCACCCTCACCGCGGCCGACAGCGTGATCATGGTGATCGACGCCGCCAAGGGCGTGGAAGACCAGACCCGCAAGCTGTTTGAAGCGTGCCGTATTCGCCGCATTCCGGTCATGACCTTCGTCAACAAATTTGACCTGCCAACCCGCGACCCGCTCGACCTGATGGCCGAAGTCGAAGAGGTGCTTGGCATTCAGGCCTCGGCCCGCAACTGGCCGGTGGGCTCTGGCCGTGAATTCTGCGGCGTTATCGACCGCGACACCAACATCATCGAACTGTACACCAAAACCGCCGCGGCCGGCGCCGCGCGCCCCGAGGTTGAGCATATCGGCATGGCTGATGCCGCCGCGCATCCGCGAATTGGTGAAAGCTTGGCGGCGCAACTGCACGATGAGCTGGAACTGCTCAAAGAGGCCGGCAACCCCTACACTCGTGAGGCCTATCTGGCTGGTGAAGTGAGCCCGGTGTTCTTCGGTTCGGCCTTCACTAATTTCGGCGTTGAGCCCCTATTCGACTCGCTGATCAAGGTGGCGCCGTGTCCGAGCGAGCGCAAGGCCACCACTTCCAAGGGCGAAGACATCATCGTTGAGCCCGACGAAACCAAATTTGCCGCCTTCGTGTTCAAGCTCCAAGCCAACATGAACCCCAAGCATCGTGACTGCGTGGCTTTCCTGCGGGTCAATTCCGGCGTGTACCGCAAAGAGCTCTCAGTGAAGCATCAGCGCAGTGGCAAAAAGTTTGCGATGCCGAGCCCGCATTCACTGGTGGTGAACGAACGCAGCACCGTGGTGGAAGCCTATCCGGGCGATATTATTGGTATCATCAGCAAGGGCCAATTTGCGATCGGTGACACCATCCTCGAGAAAGGTGACTATCAGTTTGAGCCCTTGCCGCGGTTCCAGCCTGAGTTGTTTGCGCGGGTTCGCCCATCTGACCTGGGCAAGCAGAAGGGCTTTCAGAAGGGCATCGCCCAGTTGGGCGCCGAGGGTGCCGTGCAGTTGCTGTACGATTGGCGCAACCCGCAGGGCGAGCCGATTGTGGCGGCAGTTGGCCGGCTTCAGTTTGAGGTATTACAGTATCGTATGGAAGACGAGTACGGCGTGAAGACCATGGTCGACATGTTGCCCTATAGCTGCAGTGCCTGGCTTGAGGGTGACTATGAAACCTTCGACAAGCCAACCACCGCGCGCTTGGTGCAAGATGCCGACGACCGCCCGCTGTTGTTGTTTGGTAACCGTTGGGAAAAAGATTATGCGGCCAAGAATAACCCCGACCACAAGCTGCTGGATATTTATTGATGCGTCTGTGTAGCGGTGTTTTGCAGATGGTGGCGCTAAGGTTGCGGCGATGAGCGTCCTCGTCTCGTGTCAGGGGATCAGTCGTCATCACGGTGTTGAGCCGGTGTTCGAGGGTCTCGACTGCGAGTTGCGCCAGGGTGAGCGTCTCGCGGTGATCGGCCCTAACGGGAGCGGCAAGTCTACCTTGCTGCGAATTCTTGTCGGCGATGACCAGCCCGACAGCGGCCGTCGCAGTCAGCGCGCCGATGTGCGGATTGGCTATGTGCGTCAGGAAGAACAGTTTGCCGACGGCGTGACGGTGCTCGAGGTGCTGCGCAGCGCGGCGGCCCCGCTTGAGGCCGAGCATCTGATCGCAGCCGCGGCTGAGCGCGGCATGAACCGCGCGGGCTTTACCGACCCAGATCATCTGGTTGACCGTCTGTCGGGTGGCTGGCGCAAGCGCTTGGCGATCGTGGCGGCTTTGGCCGCCGAGCCAGACCTGCTGTTGCTCGACGAGCCCACCAACCATCTCGACCTCGAAGGCCTGCTGTGGTTGCAGGATTTGATTCTGAACTTCCGCGGCACCAGTTGTTTTGTGTCGCACGATAGATGGTTCTTGCGGACCTGTTCGAGTCGGGTGTTGGAGATCAATCCGCGCTTTTCTGGCGGCTGTTTTGCCGCCAGCGGCGATTACGAAGCCTTCCTTACCCATCGCAGCGAACACATTTCCGGTATGTTGCAGCGCGAGCAAAGCTTGGCTAACAAGCTGCGGCGCGAAGAGGTTTGGTTGTCACGGCGGCCCAAGGCGCGCACCACCAAGTCAAATGCGCGGATCAAGGGCGCGGCCGATCTCGCCGACGAACTCGACTCGGTCAAAAAACTCAATCGTAGCGAGCGCGCTGCCGACATCCGCTTCGGTGCGTCGGGCCGGCAAACTACCGATCTGCTGTTGTGTGAAGGCGTGACTGTCAGCCGCGGCGACAAGCAGCTTATTTGCGGTCTTGATCTACAGCTGGCTCCGGGCGAATGCCTCGGTCTGCTCGGCACCAACGGCAGTGGCAAGTCGAGCCTGCTGGCGGCCCTGCTCGGTGATTTGGCACCAAGTGCAGGGCGTCTCAAACGCGCCCATGAGTTGCGGGTGGCCACCTTCGATCAGACCCGTGCCAAACTCGACCGTAACCAAACCATCGGTCGTGCCCTGTCGCCATCTGGCGACACCGTGACCCTGCCCGGCGGCGGCAAGCAGCACGTCAATGCCTACGCTCAGCGCTTCTTATTCGATAGCCATCAGCTCGATCAGGTGGTCGATTCATGTTCCGGCGGCGAGCAGGCCCGGTTGCTGATTGCCCAGTTGATGCGCGAAGAGGCCGACGTGCTGGTGCTCGACGAACCCACCAACGACCTCGACATTCCAGCGCTGGAAGTGTTGGAAACCGCGCTGCGTGACTTCGCCGGCGGCGTGGTGTTGGTGAGCCATGATCGCTACCTCATGGATCAGGTCTGCGATCGTTTCATCGCCCTCGACGGTAACGGCGCGTGGCGCAACGTGGGCGACTACGCGCAGTGGGAGCGGCAACGGGCTGAGGCCTACGCTGCTGCGACTGGCCCTGCGCCGGCGGCACCGTCACCGTCACCGGCTGAGCCGACCGCGCAGCTTGAGCCGAGCGGTCCCGAGCTGAGCTACGCTGAACAGAAAGAGTTGCGCAATATTGAAGGGCGCATCGAAAAGGCCGAGCAGGCGCTCGAAGCCGCCCACGCGGCCTTGGCCGATAGAGTCGTGTACACCAATCCCGATCGCTTGCTTGCGGCCGAGGCCGAGGCTGAGACGGCGCAGGTCGCGGTAGATCAGTTGTATGCGCGTTGGGAACAGCTCGGGGGGTGAAGTGGCTTAGGGCACCATCATGTCTGTGCCACCAGCCCCTGGCGCCATGGCTATGGACGCAGCCACGATCAGCAGGCCGACCACTTGTAGGGCGAAGGGTTTGGCGGCAACCCGGAAGTGGAGAATCAAGAATACCAGCGAAACGGGCGCGAACAGCAGTGACCCGAGGCCCCACAGGATGTTTTCCTTGAACGCTTCGACCAGGAACCAGATCCCTCCAGCGAGGGCCACCACGATTCCGATAATGAGTAAGAGTGCAGACATGCTTGTTTCTCCTTGTTGGAAATTATGGCCTCTGGTGCGTCGCAGCTGCGCGTTGATGCACGTTTTGTGAACGCATGCGTGAGCGGGCTTGTTCGCGCGCGCGACGGCCAAGACTAGTGGCCATGGCAGCACGAGTAACCCTGGCCGATATTGCGCGCGCGAGTGGTGTGTCACGGTTCACCGTGGCGCGCATTCTCAAAGGTGAGACCAAGGGCAAGTGGGCGGTCAGCGCCGAGCGCATCGCCGAGATTAAAGCCTTGGCTGAAAAAATGGGATATCGCGTCAACAGCGCGGCGCGCGCCACTGCTACCGGGCGTTTTGATGCGGCGGCCTTGCTGACCCCAAACGAGGGTGGCGACTATTTGCCCATCGGCGTGGTGCGGGCCTTGGTGTCGCACTTGGCTGAGCACGATCAGCATCTGGTGATTGAGCGCTTGCCGCGCGATCAGCTGGGCGAAGAAGATCGCCTGCCCAAATTACTGCGCGAACTGAGTGTCGATGGCTTTTTCCTCAGTCATGCCACCGACCTTCCGCCGGCCTTGCTGCACTTGATTCGCGAGGGTGGCGGCGTGCCGGCGGTGTGGCTGAATGCGCCTGAGCGCTTTGACGCGGTGCATCCCGATGATGAGGGTGCTGCTTATCAGGCTGTGCACCGCATGTATCAGACTGGGCGTCGCCGCATCGCCTACCAGCCGCCCTTATATGGCCCGCCGCTGATTCGCTATACTGGTGACACTCGCACGCTGGCCGGCTGGGACGTGATCGATCCCAAGAAAGAGCGGCACTACAGTCAGTCTGCGCGCGAGAGCGGTTACCTCCGCGCCTGTGCCGAGTTGGGTGTGGCGCCGCAGGTTTTCACGCCCTTACCCCGGCCTTTCGCTGATGCCGTGCAGGCGGCCGAGGCCACTATGGCGGCGCATACCTTTGACGCTGTGTTGGCCTTTGGTGATCCCGCGCCGCAGATCTGGCGCCTTGCCGCAGCGCGCAGTGGGCGACGTTTGCCTGAAGACCTTGCTTTGGCGACCTTCGCCTGGGAGCACTTCGATCTCGCCGCCGAAGGGCTCAGCGGCATGGTGCTGGAAACCTGGCACTACGCGCGTTCTGCGGTTGATCTGCTGCAGGCCAAGCTGGCCGAACCCACCGTGCGCCAACCCTGTGCGGTGGTGCCCTGGGTGTGGTTTGATGGCGGCTCGGTGTAATGCGCTTGGACTGGCTGGCGCGGGATTAGCTTGAACGGGGGGTCTGCCTGGGCGTAGTAGCTCGCGTGGAGATCGTTTATGCGTTGCGTGCTGTTGCTATGCTTGGTGACCCTTATCGCCGCACTGGAGATGCCACCCGGTGGTGAAGTGGCGCTGGCGCCGAATGCGACCTGGATCGGCAATGCGCCGGTGGTCGCGGTTGCGGGGCAAGCCTTCAGCAAGGCCCATCGCGTGGTCTCGACGCAGCAGGGTCTGTTCTACCAGGTTCAGCATGGCACGCCCTTGAGCGTGGCGGTGCGCAAGGGCGACGTGGTGGCGGTGAGCTTCTGGGCCCGCTGCGAAGCAGTGGAAGACGAGACCGGCATGGGCTTGGCCCATGTGTATCTCCAGCGCAATGGTGAGCCGTGGAACAAGCCACTGCTGCAGTCGGTGCCCTTGCCGGCCACGTGGACCCAATTTGCCGTCGCTGGCAAGTCAGACGACAATTATGGCCCGGGTGAAATGGCCCTGATGTTTGGCCTCGGTACCTCGCGCCAAACGGTGCAGATCGCCGATGTGCAGGTGCTGAATTATGCTGATCGGATAGCGCTCAAAGACCTGCCGATCAATCGTCCGAGCTATCCAGGTCGTGGCGCTGATGCGGCCTGGCGCGCGCCGGCTGCCGAGCGGATTCGGTCTTTGCGCATGGCGCCGCTTGAGGTGGAGGTGGTGGATGTGACGGGTGTGCCAGTGGCCAATGTGCCCGTGGCGATTGTGCAAACCCGCCACGCGTTCCCGTTTGGATCAGCCTTCACCGCACGTCATCTCACCGGTGATTCAGATAACGCTGCCATCTATCGCGCCAAGGCCGTTGAATTATTTAATGCCGGCACTTTGGAAAATGGGCTCAAGTGGGGCGCCTGGGACAATCAATGGGGCACCGAACATTTCGGTCGCGACAAGGCCCTGGCTGCTCTGCGCTGGTGTCAGGACAATAACTTAGCCATGCGCGGGCACGTCTTCGTGTGGCCGAGCAAACGCCATCTGCCCAATGCCGTGAAGGCCGCGCTGGCTGCTGGCGATGCGGCGGCGGTGCGCGCTGCTTGTGATGCCCACATCGATGATCTCGCTGCGGCCACCAAAGGTCTGCTGCACGAGTGGGACGTGGTCAACGAGCCGTATTCCAATCATGACATCATGGATCTGTGTGGGCCGGAGGTGATGCTCGATTGGTTTGCGCGTGCGCGCGAGCATCTGCCCGGCGTGGCCTTGGCGTTGAACGATTATGGAATCCTAACTGCGCATAAGGATGACGAGCACCAAGCGCACTTCGAAACCACCCTGCGTTACTTGTTGGATAACGGCGCACCGATTGACGTGATCGGCATGCAGGGCCATTTCGGTGGCAGCCCAACCGGCCCTGAGCGAATTCTGGCCGTGCTCGATCGCTTTGCCGCGCTCGGTTTGAAGATTCGCATCACTGAGTTCGACATCGATACCGGTGACGAAGAGTTGCAGGCCGACTTCACGCGCGATTTCCTAACTGCGGTGTTCAGTCACGAGGCCGTTATCGGCGTTCAGTTCTGGGGCTTCTGGAGCGGCGCGCATTGGCGCAAACGCGCAGCGCTCTATGACCAAGACTGGAACGAGCGGCCGAATGGGCGGGCCTACCGCGAACTGGTCCACGACAGCTGGAACACCACCGCCACGCTGACCACCGATGCCCAGGGGCGGGTGAAGATCGAGGGCTTCATGGGTGCGTACACGGTCACTGCCGGCGACAAGGTGGTGCCGATGACCTTGAGCGCCGCGTCGCCGGTGCTGCGAGTGGTGTTGCCACAATAGCTTACGCAGGGTGAGTGTGACGCCCATGGCCGCCTCATCGCATCAACCCAAAGCGCTTTGATATTGACTAAAATGCTGATATGGTGGTTCCTGCCAAAGGGGACTGCCATGCGTTTCATCATCCTGAGCCTGGTGCTGTGCGGCCTTGCTGCCGTTGACACCGACCCGCGTTTCGTGCCACCGGCCGACGCCAATATTATCAACGTGCGCGACCACGGCGCCAAGGGCGATGGGGTGGCCGATGATAGCCCAGCGATCATGGCGGCGATCGTGGCGGCCTACGAGCGCGACTCGCGCTATGGCTCGCCGCCCTTCGTCTACTTCCCGGCTGGCACCTATCTGGTGACGCGTTCCATCGAGGCGCGGCGCGGCACCACCGGCTGGAGCTCAGGCTGGCTGGCGGGCTGTCTGCTCGTGGGTGAGCAGCGCACCACCACCACGATCAAGCTGGCTGACGGCGCCGAGGGCTATGGCGATGCTGCCAAGCCCAAGTGGTTGCTCGCCACCGGCAGCGAAAGCGATGGCCCCAACAAGCGTAATGGCGGTGGCAACCGCGCCTTCCGCCATGCGATCATGAACCTCACGGTCAACGTGGGCGCCAACAACCCGGGTGCCAGCGCGATTGACTTTGTGGTCAGCAATCGCGGTACGATTGAGAACTGCGATATTATTGCACCCGAAGGCTCTGGCTACTGTGGTATCCGCATGGACCGCGAGTGGCCTGGTCCGGGTTTGGTGTCGCGAGTGCGCATTATCGGTTTTGACTATGGCGTGAGCATGGATCACCACGCCCAGTACAGCATGACTTTTGAAGACATCGAACTGAGCGGTCAGCGTAAAGCCGGCTTTGTTGGCAAAACCAATCCGATGTTCGTGCGCCGTTTGCATAGCGACAACGCGGTGCCGGCGTTCCTGATCAAGGGCGACCGTCACTTGCTGGTGCTGACTGACAGCGAACTGGTTGGTGCTGAGGCTGACCGCGCGATCATCAGCAAGGCCACGGTGCTGATGCGCGACACCACGGTGCGCGGCTACACCACCATCCTTGATGACACCAGCAAGGCCAATCGTGACCTGCAGGCCGATGACCCCAGTAAGACGCAGATGGTGAAGCAATATACCATCGGGTTTGAACAGAAGGGCGCCAAGGCCCTACGCTTGCCGGTTGAAGAAACCCCGCGCTTCATCAGTGAAGACAGCAGCACCTGGGTCAACGGCGCGGCCGATCTCCAGGCCGCTATCGATGGCGGCGCCGAGGTGATCTATATTCCCAACGGTGGCATCAAGCTGACGGAAACGCTGATCGTGCGCGGCAAGGTTCGCAAGATTATCGGCTTTCAATCGTGGATTGGTGCGCCCAAGGAGAATCCGCCGAATCCCCTGATTCGAATCGAGGATACCAAGCATCCGGTGATCTTCGAGCACCTGTGGTTCAACGGGCGGGTTGAGCATCACGGTAACAATGCGGTGGTGTTCAGTCACGTCGATTTGAACAAGGGCTATCGTGGTGTTGGTACGGGCAAAACCTTCCTCGAGGATGTGATCGGTAAATATAACATTGCCGAAGGTCATCGTCTGTGGGCGCGGCAAACCAATGCCGAGTTCGGCAAGGAGGCCTTGTTGGTCAACAATGGCGGCACCATGTGGCTGTTCGGCTATAAAACCGAGGGCGAAATGCCGGTTCTGCAGAATACTGGCGGCCAAGTGGAAGTGCTCGGTGGTTTGTTCTACGCCCTGCGCAAAGTCCCCAAAAACAACCCCTTGTTTGTGCTTGAGGGCGGCCAGGCCTCGCTGACTTGGGCCTACAATGGCTCGAACTACAATCTCAACGTGCGGCAGCGCGCTAACAGCGATGCCGAGTGGGTGGAAGACCGCGAGTGGTATCACCGCGGCCCGGCCCTGTGGTCAAACGGCCAGGACTAGCCTGGCTCAGCGCAAACGCAGGACGGCCAGACTGGCGGCATCGTGCAGCGGATCGCTGCTGTGCTGCCAGGCGGCGCGTTCGGCCTGAGCGCCGGCGCCCTTGGCAGCACCGAGGGCCAGTTCGGCGCGCAGGCGTTTGCCGCGTAGGCCGAGCGCCGGCAGCTTGATCAGGGCTTCGAGCTGGTAGCCGTCTTCGCTGCGCTCAACGCGCCAAGCCACTGCCGTGCTGTCGCTCTCGTCGCCATTGATGAGCAGGCGCGCCGGCACGCCGGGCAGCGGCGCCAGCCACAGCAGGTGGTGCTGGCAGGCTTCGGCATCTGCGGCGGCATCTGCGGCGGCATTTGCGGTGGCATCTGCGGTGGCAAGGTAGCATTCAACCCGACTGCCGGTGGTGGGCAGGTCAGTATGATGGATGCGCAAATCGCGGACCTGGAGCCGCAGCGCAAGGCTGGTGCCGTCGTGGCCGAGACGCAGGCGGCCGCCGGTTACGCCGCGTGGGCCGTAGCGCAGCGGAGTCATGGGCAGGGGCTCGAGGGCTGCGGCAAGGTCTTCAAGTGCGCCTGCTGTGACCGCCGGAACGTCGACCGTGCGGCCGGCAACGGCAAGCGGCGTGTAGGCAAGATGTGAGCGCAGCGCGCCTGCGCGAGCCTCCCAATGGAGTTCGGCGCGCTCGTGTTTGGGGCCAGCGATCATCGTCACCGCAATAGACCGCTGTTCGCCCGCTTGCAGTGCCACTGTGGCGCTGTCGTCGCCTTCGATGCATACGCCGCGCGGACCGGCCTTGATGGTGGCGTGGCCTGTGGCGGGCACGGTGCCCACATTGCGCAGGTGAATCGTTGCCGGGATACGGCGATCAGCGTTGGTCTGTTCGGCCTCGCCAATGGTAATCCGTGTTTCGATGATCGCCTCGTCGTCGCTGCGCGGTGTCTTGTAATCGTCAAAGCTCAGCGGGAAGTTGATCGCGCGCACGCCGGCCTTGCTGGCGCGTTTGCTGGCCGCAGCGGCGCGCTTGCCCGGGCCATCGCTGCGTGGCTCGGGTTGGCCGCCGGCCGGATCGTGCAGCAGCGGGTCGCGCTGATCGAGGCCGCGATGCTGGCCGGCGCGGTGCTGCTCGCGTAGCGCATCGGCCGTGAACACCGGCCCGCGTTGATCGTGAATGAGATTATTGCGCCACAGGATATGCTCGCTCGGTGCGGTGAGGGCGCTCTCCCAGGCGCCTTCTTCTACGGCAAACACATTGTGCTCGAAGCGCAGGCTGCGGTGGTCTTCGGCGCGGCTGAGTTTGACGTGGGCCGCGCGCGACCCGGCAAACAGATTGTCGTGGATGTGCACCGCGCTGCCGAAGTGCATGTGGAAGGCGGCGTGTTTGGTATCGAGAACCACGTTGTGGTGGATATCAAACTCGCTCGAGCCTTCGTCGGGGTAGATGCCCCAGCCGCCGTAGCCAAAACAGCCAACGGTTTCGATCCAGTTGCCGGCGATCTCGCCGCCGGGTTGCCGACCCAGCGTGTAAATCGCGCCATTGTCAGACAGCAGGCCGTCGGCGTTGATGCGTTGGATGCGGTTGTCGCAAATCTTGCTGCCGATGGTGCGGGTTGGCTTGTAGCCCCAGGTCCAACCGCACGACACCCCGGTGTAAGGAATATCGCTGATGAGATTGTGGCGTACCTGAATGTGACCGGCGTTGCCGATCATGATGCCCACGGCCTGGGCGAAACGATGGCCGCCGTCGCGGATGATGCAGTCGCAAATCGTGGCCGCGGTGGGCTCGGGTCGCACGAGGCCGGCGTTGCTGCCGACGGCGGATTCGTGCACGTTCAGTTCTTCATTGTCGATGCGCACACCGCCGGCGCCCAGGTCGTGCATGGTGCAGCCGGCGATGGTGACGCGGTGGGTGCCGGGCAGCAGGTGGATCGCGTAACCACCGAGGTGGGCCAGGCGGCACCGGTACAGCGCGCAGTGCTCGGCCCAGCCGAGGCGCAAAGCGCCGGGTACATCGTAAGCGGCCTGCACCGTGCCGGGGTTGTTGGCGGCGCGGTCAAATTCGACGTATGCAAAGTCGAGATGCTCAAAGCGCAGGTGGCGCACCGGGGCCTCGCGCGAGCCGTCGACATGGAGTAGGTGATCGAGGGTGGCCACTTCAATGCGCGTGGTGGTGGGGTCTTCGTCGTCGGTCGGGAGGTACCACAGTTGTTGGGCTTCGCAGTCGGCGTACCAAGTGCCGGGCTCGCTCAGGTATTCGAAAACATTTTCGGCCCGGAACCGGGCGAGGTCGCCGTTTTCGTCGATCAGGGAGCCGATCGAGGGCGCCCGGAAATGGACCAACTGCTTCTCGGCGTCAACTGAAGCGACGCGGTGGTGGGTTTCAAACCACAGCTGCCAGCAGGTTAGGCGCACGCGGTTCAGCTGGTGCCAGGTGGCGTCGATGCTGCCGGCCGGGTAGCCGATGCGTTGCGGGCCGCGCATCCAGTTGAAGCCGCTGTCGCCCTGGCCGTCGAGGTCGCTGAAGCGTTGCCACGGGCCTTGTGGCCACAGCCGGCGTTGCCCATCACTCCACAACTGGGTTGGCTCCAGGCCGGCGGGCAGCGGGGCTACCCAGGCGCGGCGCCCGGCGCGCTCGGTCACGGTCCAGTCACTGATGGCCACGGCGCCCGAGAGCAGCGCACGTTCACCGGGAGCCGCCCGCCATACCGTGGGGCCAGCTTCGGTGCCGCCATCGTTGGCCGTGAACACCAGCGGGGCATCGAGGCTCAAGCGGCCCGCCAAGAGGACTTCAACGCGCTCATCGGGGTGGCTTGCGCGCGCCGCGCGGGCCAACTCCTGGGCCCGGGTGGGGCTGCGAACCGGCTGTTCGCTGCTCCCTGGATGCTCGTCGTTGCCCTGTGCCGCGCAGTAGATGCTGATGGTCATGCCCGTCTCCCGGCGCGCAGCAGACTGGGCTGAGGGCCTAGCGCAACGCCTTTACCCGCTTTTCGGGCCACGCATTGCCAAGTCTTGTCGGATGGCTTAGAACCTAGCTATGGTGCGCTCTTTTCAGCTTAACGACGACGCCTGCCACGCCGTGTTCGGATCGGGTTGCCCTGCTTGTACTAGCACGCTGGACCGACGCGGCGTGGGGTGCTGGTCATGAACAAACGCGTGACCCTCAAGTCGATCGCGGCGCATTGCGGATTAAGCGATCGCACCGTGTCGGAGATCCTCAATCGCAAGGGCAAGCGCTACGCCAAAGACACGGTGGCGCGCGTCGATGCGGCAGCCCAAGAGCTCGGCTACCTGCCCAATGCCCAGGCGCGCGCGGTGGCCAATGGGCGGCTGAATACAATTGGGCTGGTGGTTGGTCACGTGCAGCGTGATCGCAGTCGCGTGCCGGCTGGTACGCTGCACCCGGATCTGCTCAGTGGTCTCACCGACGCCGCGCGCGCTGCTGGTCAGCAACTGGTGGTGGGTGACCTTGATGAGGTCGCCCAAGCCAGCGCGACGCCCAGCTTTCTGCAGGAGCGCCAGGTTGACGGTATCGTTTTGAATGCTCACCTGGCGCTACCGGAGCCTGTCTTGGAGGCCTTGCAGCGCTATCGCATCCCAGTGGTGCGGATCAACGCCGCGTCGGAAACCGACTGTGTGCGGGTCGACGATGTGCAGGTTGGTCGTCTTGCGGTCGAGCATCTCTTGTCACAGGGGCATCGCCGTTTGGCTTTCGTGGCCAAGCAATTGGGCGAGGTTGATGCGCACGTGAGCGTTGCCGATCGCCTACGCGGTGCGCAGGGTGCCGCACGTGCTGCGGGCGTGTCTCTGAAGATCACTGATCCGGATCTGCTTGATCAGGTGGACGGTGTGTTGGAGGTGGCGGCCGCCTGGCGGCGCGATCCCGAGCGGCCGGATGGTCTGGTTATGTACGATGGCGATGGGGCCCTGGCGCTGACGGCAGCCTTGGCCATGCAGGGGCTGCACTATCAGGCCGACTACGCCATGGTGCTGCTCGGTACCGGAGCCCGCTGGCATTGGCCGCGCATAGCGGCGGTGAGCTTGCCGTGGTATGAAATAGGCCGTCAGGCGATTGCCATGGTGCTGGCACGTGGGGCAGGTGCTGGTGCTCAGGCCTGTGTGCGGGTGCCCGGCGAATTGCGCGCGTTCAGCGAGGAGCAGGTATGAGCCGTCGACTTGTGCTATTGATCGTGGTATTGCTGGCGATCGCTGGCTTGGCCGTGGCCCGTCTGGGGTCGTGGCAGTCGGTGCGGTGGGGTGTGGTCAGCGAGTTAGATGAGGATTTTACCAGCGCTACGTGGCGCGATCGCTGGCAGGCGGTTGGCGGCGGCGGTTTTGAGCAGCGTGATAAGAGTTTGGTGACTACTGGTCCCAATGATTCCCTGCTCATGTATCGACAGCGTTTGCCGGCCGCGGTCGCGATGGAGTATACGGCCCTGACGCCGCGCGATGGAGCGCATGGCGATATTAGTGCGGTATTCACCGAAGATGACCCGTTTGTTCCAGGCTTGCGCAGTGTTTTTGGCCTTGGTGCACGCACGGTCTTTTTTCAGGTTGGCATGGATGACAACACCGGTTGCGCGATTCGGGTTCGCACGCGCAGCGGCGCGATAGAGACCCTGGCGCTGTCTTCATTTCGCATCGAGCCGGGCCAGCCACATACCATTCGGGTTGAACTCGATGGTGCGGATTTGCGGCTCCTGATTGACGGTGAGTTGGTCTGTAGCCACCAGGAATTATTACCATTAGACAGCGGGCACATCGGCGTGTTCGGGTATTACCCCGGACAGGTGTTTGACCGGATTCGGCTGTGGCGGCGGGCTGAAACTGATGTTGGTCCTTTGGTGCATGGCGATGTGCTGTGGCGTTACGGCCATGTGGAGGAGGCGGCGCAGGAATACCAGGCCTTGGCTGCGGCGAGTCCGTCGGCGAGCGTGGTTGATGAGGCCCGCTACCGTCAGGCAGCCTGTTTGGTTGAGCTTGGTGACGAGCGTGGCGCCTTGTTCCTGCTGCAAGACCTGACAGCAGCGAGCCACGTAGGCCGCGCTGAACAGTTACGGATTCATTTGGATGTCGCTGCGGGCCGTTTGGCCGATGCCGAACGGCGTATTCGTAGTCTGTGGCACAATGATGCTGAGCGGCGGCCCGCTCTGGTACGGCAATGGGTAACCGGCTTGAGCGCTGTGTCGCCAAACGAGTTTGATGGATGGCTTGGTATCATGACCGAGCTGTTTGCGGACGATCTGATTGCGCAGCGCGCCGTGGCGCGACCGCTGGAGCAGGCGGGTCGTTTTGAAGACATGCTGAGTGTTTGCGCCCAGGATTACCATGCACGCGCAACTGCTTTGCATGCCTTGGGTCGGCCCGAAGAAGTGCTTGAGCACAGCCCCTTGCCACAAGAGCGTGCGCGAGCCTTGCTGAGCCTTGGCGAATTTGACCGTCTTGGGCGCGAATATCCCTTCGTGTTGTGGGTTGATGACGAGGTGCGTCCGATGCGCGACGTGCCGCCGCCCTGGGATGAGGCCGAAGCCACTGCCACGCCCCCAGCGCGACTCGATGAGTTCCAGCAGATGCTGTGGTATCTCCGCCGTGGTCGTTTGGATGCAGCCGAGACCCTGCGGCCAAATGACGCGCGCGTGCTCATGGCGCGCGGTGAGCTTGACTCGCTCCTGGGCGGATCCGGGCGTGTGGCCCGTGAGGCACGTTTCATTGCTTTGATGACGGCCGCGGCAGACGGGTCTACGGTTGTGGTTAAGGACCATGTGGCCGCGCTTGAGTCGGGCTGGTCTGATCGCTCGTGGTGGCCGCTATGGTTTTCGGAGGACGTGGTGTGGCCGCTGCTGCCATTCCTGTTGGGTGAACAAGACGCAGATCAGGCGCGTTTGGCCTGGGACGCGCACATCCTCGATCATCAGGATGAGTGGGCGCGGCGCGCTTGGCACCTGCATCAATTGGCGACCGGACGCGAAGAGGTGGCTGATTTTCTGGCTCAGCCGGCTGCCGGTCGCAACGAGGCGCTGCTTGCACTTGGCCTTGGTTTGCGCGCTGAATTGGTCGGTGACCGGGATCAGGCTCTGCTTCATTACAAGACTTACGATGAATTGGGCCCCGGGCGCCAGGTGGTTGATTTTGGTGCGCCCAACCCAGGCATAGCGGCCTTTGTGACGTGGCGACGCGCCGAACTGGACAGGTGAATCGACCTGCGCCCAGGGGGGCTGTGTCAGGGCATGCTGGTAGTGGCCAGATTTCACTTATCTCGGTTTGTCTAGTCGTTTAGACTTCCGGGGTACTAAACGGCACTCGTGGGCCTGGACTTGGCCCTCGAAGTCGGTATAGTTGGCGTGATTCGGGGGCCGTTCATGGCGCAAACTAAGTGCATTATTACCACGGCAGGTCGACGCGGTTTTACCGCCGTTGAGCTCTTGGTGGTGCTGGGCATTGTTACCCTGTTGACCGCGATGACGGCCCCGGCTGCCATGCTCGCAATGTCCAAGGGCGCCGTGAACCGTTGTGCCGAAGAATTGGGGAGTCTGGTGCGCGAAGGCCAGCAGTTGGCCCGGCGACAGCAGCCTAATGGGCCGCCCGCCAGTCAGGCGCATTACGGCGTTGTGCTGCGGTGCGAGACCGATGGCACCGTTAGCGCTGAGTTGCTCTACGGCTCCACGGCCAATGACGTCTGGCGCGACGGCACAGGTGAAGCGCAGCGCAGTTACCGTCTCCCGCCAGGCATGTTTTTGTGGACCGCCCAGGGGACTGACGCCGCTACGCCGATGGCGCCTGGTGAAAGCGTCCATTGGTTTTTCCGGATCCGCGGTGGCGAGGCGATTGCCAGCCCGGGCGCGATGCGCCCGATCACGGTGGGCACGCGATTCCGCCCAGCTGATACCAGTGGCTTCGTGACTTCATCTGGCGGCCTGCTGGTGGCCCCGCCGCCTTTGCCCGAGATCCCCGCCAGCCCGGTTGCCGCTGAGATCAGTATTCGCAGTGCCGACAATAAACATGCGGTGCGTCTGGAACTTCTGGATCAAGGCCTTGTATCCCTTTCGGAATTGTCGCTGTAATATGAGACCCATGACGCGTAGTGGCTTCGCTTTGTTCGAGGTCGCCGTTGCCCTGCTCTTGGTGGCAATCGGCGTGTTGGCGCTGGCGATGTTTCTGCCGCAGGCCGCGCGTGCTCAGGAACGCGCGCGGTTTCAGGTGTATGCTGCGGCGCAGGCCGTTGACATGGTCAGTAATTTCGCGAACTACCCGCGTTTTCACCTGGGCATGAACGCCGAGGCCCCAGAGCCCTGGGACAGTCAAGTTGGCTACAGCAGCATGGCGCCCGACCTTGAGCGCCGCTTGGCCTCGCCGCGGCATGGCATCGCACCGGTGCCGGCGGCAATTGCGCGCCGCTTCGACAGCGATAATGATGAGATTCGTCGCGTCCTTGATGCCGGTGGCTACCTCTATTACTCGCAGCCGCTGGCGGCCGTCGGTATAAAGATGGAATCGGGGCACAATCCCAAGCCGCCGAGCGACGCGAGTCGCTTGGTGTTTGCGGTTGTTGGCGCAGCGCAGGCCAATGCCCTGCCGATGCTACCGTGGCGAGCGACGCCGTATTATCATGCCTATCCCTCGCCGCCTGGTTTCGTGCGCATTTCCAACAGTATCCTTGCCATGCAAAATGCCTGGGAGACCCAGGCTTGGGCCGACGACACTGATATCAACAAAGTTTGGAATGTTGATCTCGGCGCCGCCGACGGCGATCGCGTGCCGAACGATTGGAAATACCGGCGTGGTAGCTCTGGCATCTGGCCCTACATCGCGCCGCGCTCGATTGCCGATGACTCTTCGGCCCCAGACGGCCGCTACAAGTGGCATCGCAGCGTCAACGCGATTGCGATTTGTCTCTGGTACGCGTACGAATCGGCTGGGGTGCCGATGGACTTTCTGGTTGGCGCCGATGCGCCGGATCCAGCCGATCTCAAGGCTGCCGCGGCCGACCCGCGCCAGGTGATGGCGATGCGTTTGCTGGCCTACATGGGCATGGCGGCAACCAGCTGGTTTCCGCTTGAGGTTACGCCGGATAGCGAAGACGCGCCCTCGCATCCCGGACTTGCTGCCGGCATTGCCATTCCTGGACCAACCCCACTCAACCCTGCTAGTCCTGGTGGCGTGGCCTACCTCAACAACGGCACGGTGGTGCCGCCTGATTTCGCGAGTTTGATTGGGCCGGTGCGCAGCGTTGTGCCGGCCGTTGATCCGATTGAACAGGACCTGCTGCTGGAGCCACTCGATGACTTTGGCTACCTGCCGGCCGTGGTTCCACCGGGCACCACCGATCGTCACTTCCGTTTGAGCATGCAGCGTATCGCGCGCTGGCATGAGATCAGCCTGCGTCTGATCATGGACCACAGTGCGCGCTTCCCCTATGACGGCTCGCTACCGCGGCCACTCAACCGACAGCTCGCGACTGACCATCCCCTGTACATGTGGGATCTGATCGAGCGTACCGGGGCCAATGCCAATCCGCTTAGCGGCGAGATCACCGGTACGCGAGGCGATATTGCCATTGATTATGCGAACATTGACGCGTCGATCAAAACCGGCGATGGCCAGGCGATTGCCGCTCGTCAATGGCGGCCGGTGGGTGCTCAGCCGCCCAGCTTTGTCGGTGCGGTTACGCGGGGTGCGGTTACCACGCTTGAGCGCGTGCGTGGTTTGGGCCCGAATGCCAACCTGGAGCGTGCGCATGACGATGCGTGGTACCAGTCCACCTGGGGCGACCAGGCGCATTATTCTTTGAGTGCTCGTTTCCGTGCCGCCGAGCGTTGTCGTCAGCTGGTGTTCTGGACCGTCGACTGGCACAGCTATGAGGATTGGGAAACGGAACCCTCGGCTCCGCTCGATGCGAGTCGTTACCCGCTGCGGTCGCCAGACCGGTACATCCAGGGCAAAGCCATCTATTTTGTGACCAGCAATACGCACAAAGAGGGCAACAATACCACGATGAATCTGCCCGGACGCATGAGCGGGGTTGGTTGGGAAGACTTCTTGCAGCCGGAGTCGCGCAATCCGGAAAAAATGGCGACCTTCATCATTGATCCAACCGCGCACGCTCGTTATCGGGCCACCGGCAGCTACGTCCGCGACATCATCTCGATCCCGGAAGTGGCGCACGATTTTAGCCAGCAAGATCTCTACAGCGCGGTTGGTACAATGTATTATTATAGCACTGGCCACTATGGAAGGCCAGCCGATGAGGGTTATTCGCCGCGCAGTGACCCGTTACAAGACGGTACGCCGGTCTCCGATCCCAAGGCCGTATTCAACGGCATATTTGGCGCGGACCGCAATATGAACGCGCGGCTCGACCGTGGAGATCTGCCGGCGAGCGTACGCTTGCATGCGGTGGAGGTGGCGCGCTTCCCCTATTATGACCCCCGACTCACCTTGAGCCTGCGATGATGCGGCGTGGCTTCACCTTAGTAGAGTTGGTCATCGCCGTGGCTTTGGGCTTGGTGGTGGTGATCACCGTGTACAGCGCCTTGGCCACGGCCACCAGCAGCGTGACTGCGATCAATCGACAGGGACGCTTGAATTCTCAGATGCGCTTGGCCTTGCGGGCAGGGCTCAATGAAGCCGACTACTGGTTGGTGTACGACGATCCGGAATCGGCTGACCCGAGCGACCGCGCCCTGCGCATCAGCAGCGACGACCTCGGTTCTACCGATGCGGCCGCTGTCCAAGCGGCTCTTCCGGATGCCCCGGGCCCCATCGGTCTGCCATTCACGCCATTGCGAGCGACTCAGGCGACCTGGACGGTGACGGGTGGTGGCGTGTTGCGTGATGCCGCGACCTTGGGTGATGACCGTGCCGTACTGGGGGGCCTCGATCAAAATCAGGGCTTCGATGGCGAACGCCCCTATCAGGCCAACGATCCGCGTCGCTGGTATCGTGGGCCATTATTCGATGGCAAATACCCGAGCCGTCGCTGGCGTATTCACGGCTATTACGGTGTGGTGTCGAATCAGACGCCAACGCCAGATCTCGACAATACCGTTACCGCGCCGCTGGGCACGGTGACCGGCGATTTGGTGCGGGCAGACGATGTCGATGCCGACGGTGATGCCGACCCTCGTTGGGCCGCGTATCCGATCACGTGGACGTGGAACGAACGGCAACTGGCGGCGCTGACCTATGGCTTGGGCTACTACGGCATGGCAGAGTATCTGTCGCCCAATCAACCGCTGTTTGCGCACGGAGGAAGTCGACCCGACACAAACGGTGTTTTGGTCTGGAATCACGAATTAGCTTGGCGCCCAGCAATAGAGCGCACCGCGGGTGGCACCGAATTCACTTACTTGATGGCGATGGGCATAAAGGGCTTCGGCGGCGATCACCACAGTGGTGATACCCAGAAGCGCACCATAAATTACACCGCCCCGAACTTGGCCTACAGCACCCAGTTTGGCCCGATTCCCTTGTTGCCGTGGTCGCATTACACCGGGGCCTGGGTCGGCGAGGGCGGCAGCAGCTATAGCTTCAACGGTGACAACGGCAACTCGCCCACCACCTTGCTCAATCTCAGTGGTGTGTCGCGGATTACCGATCTGCCGAGCCCCAACTTGCCGCGACGGACCTACTTCTATCACAACTTCTCGCGCTGGGAGCACGCCGCCAAGAATGCCCAGGACACCAAGGTGTTCTTGAATCGCAGTATGTCGGTGCAGCCGGCACTGCGGGTCAAGCCTGAGGACTGGCCAGACGTCCACTATAGTGTCCGGCGCATGGCCGCTGGTGGGCGCTTGTCGACCACCTGCTACGTGCGGGTGATGGATAGCGGAACCGGGCAGTTGATCGAAATTCCTTTCAACACTGTTGGCACTACCCTGCGCGGTGCACGTCGGCAACGGCGCTACGACGGCAGCGGCGCCAGCGACGTCAATACCGGTTGGGCTGCTTGGTACGGACCAGGCGATGTGCGGAATCACAAGCATCTGGATAGCGCGCCATGAATCATCGCAGCGGCTTCCTGTTAATCATCGTTGCTGGCATCATGGTGCTGCTGGCCACCACCATTCTGCTGGTGATCAGTCATACCCGTAGTGACGCTGAAGATGTGGATCTTACTATGCGCGAGGTCCAGGCGCGCATCGCGCTCACTGCCGCGTTGCAGTATATTCAGGAGACTAGCCGGATTGGTTGGGAGCTGGACAGCGCGGCGTGGTCAACGGCCTATGCGGCCGAGATTGGCTTGGCGATAAACCCGAGTTCGGCCTTCGTTGAGCAGCCGTGGTTGCATCCCGGCTATATGCCGGCAACCAATAGCACGCCGATCCCCTATCCGAACGACCCGCGCAATGAGCTCCACGAGGAGGCCTTCGGCTGGGTTGACGTGCGCGATGGTGGGATTGGCCCCAAGACTCTCGACTATGACGGCGATGGCGAGTACGACCTCTTGTACGACCCAGCAGCGCGGGTGCGGCTATTTGATGTCGATTTCCCGGTCGATGCCAGCACCGAGGGTGTCGATCAAACGCCCGTGTTTCCCAACGTCGGTGGCGTGTGTATCGAACCACTGCACGCATTGACCCTACCGCCCTATGCAACCGCAACCCTTGCCGCCCCTAATTCCATCGAACAGGATCCGAGCGATCCCTTGTTCGGTTTGCCCTTGCTGCGCAATCCCGATCCCAGCCCGCTTGGGTCGGCCGGTACCGCTCCGAGTTGGACCGAGCATCAGCTTGGCAATGAGGCCCCGGTGATGACGAGTTTAGGTCGCGCGTGGATGCGTCTCTATCGCGATGGCCCGGCCACCTTCGTCATCACTGTGGGCGCCGGTGGCACGATGGGCTTTAAGAATTGGGCCGAGGTCGTGGCGCATGGTGCGAGTGGCACCTTTGGCGGTAGCCGTGAAATGTTTGAAGACAGCAAGGCCAGCGAGGTGCGGATGTGGTACCGCGCCGAGTGGTCACCGGCGGTTGGTGGCAACGATGTGTGGCGCTTGCTCAATCAGCAGGGCTACGGCGATAGCTGGCGCGACTCCCCCATGTGGAGCAACAACCTGGGCGGCAAGGAAAAAACCAGTCTCAACCACGCCACCTGGAACTGGCAGTATTGGGGTCCGTCGGAAGACAAGCTCAAGGCGCGCGATGAGTCGCGCAGCATCGATCCGCGCCCAGTGACGGTAAACCAGGGTGGCACCTTCACCTTCATCCAACGCTTGCGCTTCCCGCCGGCACGATGGTAGACTCAGCCATGCGACGTGGATTCACCCTGATCGAATTGCTGATTGTTATCGGCATCATCTTGCTGTTGGCCGCGCTCATCATCAGCGTGAGTGGCATAGTGCGGCGCAAGGCCGGTTTGCTCGCGAGTTCGCAGCGCCTCAGCGAGGGCGTGCAGGCAATCCTTGGCAGTTATAGCGACGGTCTTGGGGCAGTCGGCTTGCATCGCGACTTGCATGCCACGGTGCAGGCCATGGGTGGCACGGCCGATGAAGTCCCTGGTGTGCGCGCGTTTTTGGTCGACCGACGCTATGGCATTACCATGCCGGCTACCGGTGGCGGCAGTTGGATTCCCTTACCCTACCCGAGTTACTGTTTTGATTATCCTTGGGGCCAGGTTCCGGCACATGATCCCGATGTGAGTGCCACCACCTTGTCGCCACCAGACACCACCTATCCGGTTCAAGATCGGGCGCTGTCGCAGCTGAACCCGCGCCACAGCGCGGCGTTGTGGCACTTGGCCGGCTTGTTGGCTGATGACCCGGCTAGCAGCCTTGCGGCCTACACGAGCGATCGAGGGCCGACCAAGCCGTGGAATGATGCCTGGGGTAAGCCCCTCGTCATTGCCTGGGGGCTGTATCAGCCGCGCTGCAATACTTTGATTTCGATCAAGGTGCCAATGGGCGGTAGCGACAACGCCGCGAAAACACGGCAAGACCTGTTCTTGCAGCGCGCGATGGAGGTGTACGGCTACGGCCGGGCCTTTTATCTCGCCGGCGGCGCGTTGGGGCCGCGCCTCAGCAGCACTTTGAACGCAATTGATCTGACCAGCAGCGCGAGCAATTGGACTGGCAGTGGTGGGGTTTTGGATCAGGCCTGGAGCGATATTATCGAAGTGGCCGGGACCGAAGATGGCGTGGAGCAATGGCGCACCGACAGCAGCGTGAGCCCGGCGGTGAACGCCTGGAACGATCCGCCGTGGAAGGGGATTAAAACGGCGCGCACTGAGGGGCGTGATTGTGCGCTGCTGAGCCCGGCCGAGATGCGCTAAGGTGTAGCTCATCCCGGAATCGGCGTGACCCATTCGGGGATCATCTGGGCAAACCAGGCGTGGTGCCGAAACGCACAAACATGCCAGTAGATCAGCACCAGGTAGCCCAGCGCCATGATCATGCCGCGCGCGCTGCGGTAATGGCGCAGTCCGAGATCGAATGCCGAGAGGAGGCACAGCGCCGGCGCGGCAAGGTGCATCAGCATCGCTATGTGGTGTATCGGGACCAGACGGACAAGGGACGGGTCAGCGAAGTGTAGCATAAACATGACAGTGATCGTGGCTGCGCTGAACAGTTGGCAGCCAGCGCTTGCTATCGGGGCGGCGATGCTGGCAAGGCTGAGTTCGCGCCGCCCAAGCCACCAGATCCAGAAGCAGGCCAGCAGGCTCTGGGCTGCGCCGCGCCATAACTGCTCTGGTGGGAATGGGACCCGCTGGGGGTCTGGAGCGAGTCCCAATAGCGACCAAATGATCTGCAAGAAGGTCATGCGTGCTAGGGTGACGCTCACGCTGACGCACCGCAAGCGCCGATGAGCGCGCAATCACGCATCCATGCGGCGGAACCAAGGCAGGCGCTCGAGTGGTGCGGCGACGGTGACGGTGCTGTCACCCGCGTACTCAGCGCCGTCGTCGGCGCGCCAGCGGCCGGGCGGCAGGGTGACGCTGCGTTCGCGTTGGCCCGGCGTCAGCACTGGGGCTACCAGGATGCTTTCGCCGAGCAGGAACTGATCGCTGATCTGATCCCAGCCGCGCCCGGGGTGGGCGTAGGCGAGGGGGCGCAAGATGGGCTCGCCGGTGGCGCCAGCGTGCTTGGCCATCTTCAGAATCTCGGTGCCGAGTTCCTGGTGCAGCTGGGCCGCGGCATGGCACAGCGCTGCATGTTTGGCATCGAGCACGCGCCACGGTGCGGCTGAGAATTGCATCATCGGAAACAGCGCTGAGGCCTGGGCCGAGCGCACAAATAATTCTTGGTCAATCGGCGCGTTGTGGCGGAAGCTAGTCCACTCGCCGCCGCCGATCATATCGGGGCAGATGAAGGCGTAGCCGAGCAGGCCCTGGCAGATCGCCTCCGGGATCAGCTTCTGGAGGTCTTGCCAGTTGTGGCCCTTGTCGCGCAGGCGCTGCGCCAGTGGCCGGCCAGCCAGACGGTAGCAGGCGCGATATTCGTTGAGGGGGTAGCGCAGGCCGATGGCGGCGTAGCGTTCGCATTGGTCGCTTGGCGATGAGGGCTCGGCAAAGGCCGGCTCGGCCCCGCCGAGTAGATTGCTGCGGTAGGCGCGCGGATCGCCGGCGTCGAATTTGAAGCCGTCGACGCCGTAGACGCGCTGGAGCCGATCAAGTTCGCCTTGAAGCCAGCTGCGATCAAGCTCGCGGCTCAGGTCGAGCACGGCGCTGACGCCATTCCACCACTCGCTGTACACCGGGTGTCCGTGCTGGTTGCGCAGCAGGCCGCCTTGTTCGCGCAGGTGGCGGTAGGCTGGGCCGTCGGCGCTTAGGTAGGGCGCCACCCACAGCATCACGGCAAAGCCGAGTTGATGCAGTTCGTCGACCATGGCGGCGGGGTCGCTAAAGCGTTCGGGGGCGAAGCGCCAGTCACCGTAGCCGGCCTGCCAGGTGTCGTCGATCATCAACACACCAGGCGGATAGCCTTCGTCGATCAAGCGGTGAGCATAGGCGAGGATGGCTTCTTGGCTCTGATGATAGGTGAGTTCGATCCAGGTATTATACTGCGGCTGGGTGAACAGCAGTTCAGCCGGGATCGTGCCGTCGGCCGGGAAGAAGCGCGTGGCTACCTCGCGTAGGGCGCCCTGCAGGCCGCCGCCGGCTTGGCCCTGGTGCACCGGCGCCAACGAGGACACGCTGATGGTGCCCGCCTCAATCTGCACCGTGATCGCGGCTTCGCCCCATAGCCAACGGCCGTGACTCGACAGCAGCAGCGGTTGGGCCTGATTGCCGTGTGCTTCGCGGTCGAGGTCGGCCGCGAAGCTGGTGCTGGCGGTGAAGGGCATGAGGTGGCCATGGGCCACGGTTGGCCCCCACCAGTACTCATCGGGCTCGATCCGGCAGGTGCGGTGATGCGGGGCGGCGCTTGTTAGGGCTGTGCTGCTCATAGTGATCAAGTGTCACCACGCAGACCAGTCTTTGAAGGGTCAGTCCTTGATGTGTGGGTTCATTTTTGATCTCATGATCACGATGTCTCAGCCCTTTGTTGTTGCTGCGAGTGCCTTGCTGCGGGTTATTGATCCGGTGGCCGACTGGCCACGTCCGAGCATGGTGTGTGTCAGCAGCACGGCGCATCCGGGCTACTGCTATAGCGGTGTGGAGCGCGGCGACGATCTGCGCTGCGGAATCCAGCTGACCTTGGCGGGCTGCGGCCGCCTGGGATACGGCGCGCGCGACTATGTGCTGGGGCCCGGCCAGGGCTTCGTGCACCGGATTGCCGATCCGGCCTGCAGTTATCGCTATGCGCCGGGTGACCCGCGGTGGCATTTCGTGTTTGTTGAACTGCATGGTGTCAGCGATGCGGTTGCCGCGCTGGTTGCTAGCCTGGGGCCGGTGTTTGCGCTCGACGACACGGCTCCGCTGCGGGCCCGCCTGCTGCGCCAGGCCGAAGCCGGTAGCGTGAGCCTGTCGGCGGCCGAGGCCGCGCGCATGGCCTGGGATTACATCGCCCTGGCACAAGAAGCCTTGAGTGCAGGTGTGGTTGGTGGCTCGCTGGGGGTGTGCCGAGCGGCTCGTCGTTACATGCTCGAGCATATTTATGATAACCCTGGCATGGCCGCGGTGGCGGCCGCGTGTGGCGTTAGCGCAGCCCATCTGAGCCGCAGCTTTCGTCGTCATGAAGGCTGCACGCCTCTGCAGGCTCTGCATCGCCTGCAGGTTACCGAGGCCGAGTCTTTGCTGCGGTTTGGGCGCATCTCCAGTGAAGACTTGGCCCAGCGCTTGGGGTACAGCTCGGGCACCAACTTCGCGCGCGTGTTCAAGCGGGTGCGTGGTTGCACGCCCAGCGCGCTGCGCTCAGGCTGATTCCCAGCCGCGCTTGATATTGGCGTCGCGCCACGCGGCCACCTGCTCCTCGGCGCGTTCGCGGCTGCCGGCCACGCTGAGGCTGGTTTTCAGCGGTTCAGCCCGACCGGGAGAATAATCGGTACTGAACAGAGCAAAGGGGCTGAAGCCGTGTTGCATGCTCTTGTTGGTTTGCACCAAGAGGAATTTTCGCACGCAGCGGCCGTGCTTGCTGTCTTTCACGAACACCGCGCGTTCAAGTATCGCGGCGGCGGGCAGTCTTGTGGTGTCTACCGCTGGGCACGGGCCGAGCTTGCTGAGGGGGCTGGCGGCTTGGTCACTGCGGCCGAGTACCTGCGGCTGGCTCAGGCGCGGCACGCTATGCAGCCCAGCGCATTGGTAGGCTGAGGCCTCGCTGAGCAAACGCATCGCGCTCTGGGTGCGTTCTGAGCATTGGGTGCGCAGCGTGACCGTGTGGGTGGGCTTGACAAAGCGGCACAAGATGCCGTCGCTGCTAGGCTGGCGATACGGACTCGGAACCGTTTCGAGTTCACTGGTCCAGCTGCTGGCGTCTGCTTGCTCGGCCCGTACCAGGCCGATGACTTGCAGTGCGTCGTTGTCGGCGGGTAGGGCCAGCAACAGTTCGTGGACCTGCTCGGTGGTGCCGACCAGGCGGCTGGCGTAGCCGACGACCGTGGCCGCGAGTTCAAGCTCGGTGGGATCACTCACGAGGCATCTCCCGTGCTGGCAGCGTGCAGCAGGGCGTCAGACAAGTGCAGCACCAAGCGGTAGGTACTGCCGTCCACGCGGCCTTCGAGAAAACCGGTGTAGGGCTTGCCGTCTTGGCTGAGCACCAGCGGGCCGTCGGCGGTCTCGCCGCTGGCGAGCTCGAGCATCTCGCCACTGCTGTGTAGGTCCTGCGCGAGGGCGTGCAGGGCGTCATAGCTGGCGTCATTATCGTGACGCAGCTGCAGTTTGCGTACCAGGGCGTGGCGGCGGATCACGTTGTCAATCAGATGGCGTCGGCCGGTCCACGGCAACGGTGCTGCAGCGGCGCCGGTGGTCGCGGCCTGCGCTTGATAGGACTCGGGTGGGCCGGCTTGGCCATCAGCATCTTTGTGCACGGTCAGCACCTGGCCGCTTTCCAGCACGCTGTGATCGGCGCTGAGGGCGACAAGGCGCGACGCATCAAGGGTGCCGCCGAGCAATTCGAGCGGCACCTCTGGGTCGGCGTCGATCAGGGCCTGGGCCAAGGCGTCTGGCTTGGTGCCGTAGGCCTGCTGGAGGGCCGGGTAGCTAGTGGCCGTGGTGGTCTTGATCAGACGCGCGGCGTTCGGGGTGCTGCCATCGCTGGTGGTGTAACGCAGCTGCGCGCCGCCGCGTCGGCTTACGCAGCGCACACGTAGGCAGCGTTGGTGATCGTCGATGAGGCTGAGGCTACGTGGCATTGCTGGCGGTCTGTTTAGAAGCTGAAGTCGAAGTCATCATCGTCGTCTTCTTCATCGTCATCTACGGTGTTGGTTTCGGGGTCTTCGTCGCGATCGACAAAGCGCATCGCAAGCGGCTCGCTGATCAGGGCCACGGTGCCCTCGTCGCCGCGCAGGAGAAACAGCGCCTTGGTGCTGGTGCTCGGATTATAGCGGAACTCGGCCTCGAAGATGTCGCCGCGCTCAAGGGCGGCGGCGAGCTCGGGCCCGAGATCCGCGTCGTCGATGCGGTACACGCTAGTGGTGACATGATCGAGCAAGCGCGCTGCCGGCACTGGGCCGTAGAGTTCGTGCTCAATGCCCAGGGTCGACGGTAGGGTGTCGAGCACGTCGCCGTACTCATCGATGGTGACGAGTTCGCTGCGGCTGATGTGGTTGCCGGCCTGGTCGCGGTAGACCTGGGTCAGGCCGCCCGGCGGGATCACGGTGCTGCCATCGGCGCTGATGCGTCCGCGCTGACTCAGCTCGCCGGCGTCGTCGGTCACCAGCTTGTCGCGGCTGCCAAATGGGCTGCGCGCTGCCAAGCGAGTGAACGGGAGCTCCGACACTTCACCATCAAGACTCAACACGAGCTTCCGTGCCATGAGCGTATCCTTCTGTGTAGAGCTCAGCAGCTTGGACGGCGTGGTGTTGGTGCAAGGGTTGGAGGGTTCCTGGTTCCTGGTTAGGTGCTCGCGCGCGTCACGCGATGCCATCCCAGACTGCTGGGCGGGCGTGGAGACCATGCCCACGACGCGCCAAAGGCGCGCACCAGGAACCAGGAGCCAGGAACCGCGCAGCGGGAACCGCAAGCCAGGAACCGATAGACACCGCAGCGTGATCGCGACACTGCCGCCGTGAGCAGTGAACGCCTGAACGAGCTGGAGCAGCAACTCCGGCATCACGACGCCCTGTACTACGCCAAGGCTCAGCCTGAGGTGTCGGATGCGGTTTATGACCAGCTCCGCAACGAGTACGATGCGCTTGCCGAGGAGCTCGGGCTGAGCGCGGATGAGCGCTACACCGCTAGCGTTGGCGATGATCACAGCGAAGGCTTTGCCACGGTGGAACATCGGGTGCCGATGTTGTCGCTGGAGAAACTGACGCCGAACAAGCGCGACTCGCATGGCGTGCCAATTGCGCCGCGTACCCAGTTGCAGAATTGGCATGCCGACTTGGTCAAGGCGCTGCCGGATGTCGCCGAATTGCCGATGCTGGTGGAGCCCAAGATCGACGGCATTTCGGTGAGCCTGCTGTATCGCGCCGGCGCCCTGGAGCGCGCGGTGACGCGCGGCAACGGAACTAGCGGCGATGACATTACCGCGCAGGTATTGGCGGCCGGCGCGGCGCCGGCGGTTCTGAAGGGCGTGAGCAGCGGCGCGATTGAACTGCGTGGTGAATTATATTTGCCGCACGATGCGTTTGTGCGCCACAACGAGATGCTGGTGGCGGAGGGCAAAAAGCCCTTAGCCAATCCGCGTAACGGCTGCGCTGGGCTGATGAAACGCAAGGATCCCAGCGCGCTCGGCGGCATTGGTGTGAGCAGCTTCCTGTATCAGGTGGCGTGGCATGAAGACATCAGCTTGCCACAGAGCCAACACGCGGTGTTGGAGTGGCTGGAAGCCTGTGGCGCCGCGGTGTATCTCGATGAGGTGGCGGTGTATAGCGCTGCCGATGCGGCTTATGATTATTGCGAAGGCTACGCCGCGCGGCGTGCTGAGTTACCCTTCGATATCGACGGCATGGTGATCAAGCTCGATCGGATTGACCTGTGGGACCGTCTCGGCGCCACCAGCCATCATCCGCGTTGGGGTATTGCTTACAAATTCCCGCCCGAGCGGGCGGCCACGATACTGCAGGGCGTGACGGTGCAGGTGGGCAAGAGCGGCAAGCTGACGCCGGTGGCCGAGCTCGAGCCGGTGCGCTTGGCGGGCACTACGGTGAGCCGTGCCAGTCTGCATAATTTCAAAGAGGTGGCGGCCAAAGATATTCGTATCGGCGACACGGTGTTTGTCGAGAAAGCTGGCGAGATCATCCCGCAGGTGATCGGGGTCGACACGGCCCAGCGGCCGGCCAGTGCTGAGGTCATCGTCAAGCCGGCGCAGTGTCCAGACTGCGGCACCCCGGCGGTGGAAGAGGCGATCTTTGTGTATTGCCCCAACCCAGCCTGCCCGGCGCAACTGCGCGAGCGTTTGGCGCATTTTGCTAGCCGTGGCACCATGGACATCGACGGCTGTGGCCCCGCCGTGATCGACCAGTTGATCGAACACGATTTGGTGCGCTCGCCGGTCGACTTCTTCGATCTGACCGCCGAGCAACTCGGTGGCCTTGAGCGCATGGGAACGCGCAGTGCCAACAAGCTGGTCAAGAACATCGCAGCGGTCAAAACGCGTGGCTTGCCAAAGGTGTTGGCCGGTCTCGCGGTGCGGCACCTTGGCACCACCATGTCAGAAAACTTGGCGCGCTATTTTCAGACTGCCGAAGCGCTGTTGGCTGGCGCGCAGCGCTACGTTGCCGGTGACGAGGCGTGGTGCGAGGAAATCGCCCCGGCTAAAGGCAATGGGCCAATCGAAGGCTTGGGCCGCACCAGCGCCGATAGTATTTTTGCCGAATTGACCAGCCCGGCGATTACGGCGATTCTGGCCGGACTGGCTGAGCGCGGGCTCGATTTGAGCGCGCCGCAGGCAGCCAACCAGGTTGCGGGGGTGACCGGTAAAACCTTCGTGCTGACCGGCACCTTGCCCAGCATGGGCCGCAGTCAGGCTGGCGCCTTGATCAAGAATGCTGGCGGCAAAGTGAGTGGCTCGGTGTCGAAGAAAACCGACTACCTGGTGGCTGGTGCCGAAGCGGGCTCGAAGTTGACCAAGGCCGAAAGCTTGGGCGTGACGGTATTAGACGAAGCGGCCCTGTTGGCGCTGCTCGGCAAAGCGTAATTATTCGGGCTCGCTGAGGGCCTCGTTGAGCCAGGTTCGCACCGCGTCTACCTGCGGGCTGCGGCTGGTGGGCAGCAGCAGGCTGCCATCGTTCTCGTTACGGATCGCACACACCATGCAGCGCCGACGGTGATCGTGGATGCTGCCGTTGAGCACCGCGCCGGCCCAAGTGGGGATGTCGGCTGCGTCCATCACCACGGCAATCTGATGCGGCGGGTGGCGTTTCTTTTTCGCGCCGGGCTTGGGTACGATTGAGGCGATGGTCTGAAGCGTGGGGTGGCCGGTCACGTCGCCAGCGCTGGCGCCGGTGATCAACTGGTCAACCGCGCGGCCGGCGTCGAGTGCCAGCTCAAGCAGGCGGCTCGGTGAATCCCCGAGCAGGTCAATCAAGGCGATGCTGCGCATCGGTTGGGCGCGAAACAGACCGGCCCGTGGCGACGGCCGGTGGCAGACCTGCACCAGGGCATGCGGGTCATCGTCCCAGGCTTCGTAACCCTGTTGGCTGAGGTGTTGGACCAATTCACGACGGCTGCGCATGTGACTGGTGCCAGCTTCGCGGGTGGCACGGGGCGACTCAAGCCCCGCCTGCGGGTGCCGAACGGGCCTGGTGGTATGCCTGCGTTGGTCTGCCTGAGACTAGGGCAGTCGGAACCAGCGGCGCACGGCCCATTCGATGCCAAGCACCACGATCAGCAGGCACAAGACCCACCATTCATCCCACACTGCTTCCACCTGCGTGGTGGCCTGCTGGTGATCGAGCGCGGGCAGACTGTTGACCAGAGCGGCGCTTGGTTGCACGCCGGCTTTGTGGGCGTCGCCGAGCAGAATCAGGCGGCCACCGGTGGTGGTGGCGAGTTCGCGCAGGGCGTCGGCATCGATGCGGGGGTCGCGCAGTTCATCGCGCGGCGGTAGCACCAGTAAGTCGGCAGGCACCACTTCGTCGAGGGCCAGGCCGTCAACCACGGTGGCCTTCCACTCACCCGGCGCCGGCGCGGGGATGGTATTGAGGAAGCTGCGTTGCCGGTCGCCGCGATGCAGGCGGTGGAACAGTTCGTCGTCGCCGCGTTGCAGACGCAGGGTGATCTCACGCGGCAGGGCGTCGAGATCACCGACCGTGCCATTGGGCACCACGCCGAGTTGCACAGGTTCGCCCGGTGTGGTTTCGCGCGGCGCGATGGCGGTGCGCCAGCGCGCATCGCCCTGACCACGGCCGGCCGAAACGAAGCGCAGCAGTTGGCTATAGAAGCGGTGCAGGTAGTGGTCGCCCACGTTGCGGCGCCAGCGCCAGGTGTCGTCGGTACCGATAAACAGGGCGCGGCCGGCATCGTAATCGCGACTGACCACGAGCGGAGAACCGCTGCGGCTGTCAACGGCGAGAACCTGGGAGCCGGCCACCACTTCGATGATTGGAGCGCCGGTGCGCAGCAGCGGCAGGTTGGCCCATTCATCGCGGTCGAGGGTGAGCAGGCGCATGGCCGCGGCGGTTTCGCTTGGCTCGAGTTGGCGCTCGGCGTTATCGAGATAGCCACGACCCAGGGTGGCGGCATCGCCGAGCCGCACCGGCAGGAGGTTGCCCAGGCGGCTGCCGCGGAAGGTGGTGGCGCTGCCGCGCGAGCCGGGCACCCACACCAGGCCGGCGCCGCGATCACGGACGTGGTCGGCAATGGCGTCGAGTTGTTCGCTGCGGAACGCGTCGGCGCCGATATCGCCGATGATGATGACGTCGTAGTCGGCCAATGCGGCGCTGGTGAAGGGCTTGGTGTCGGGTCCGTAATTATCATCACCCCAACGGCGCCAGCGGCCGTCGGCCAGATAGCTGTGCACGGTGACGGTTAAGTCGCGGTCAAGCGCTACGCGCAGATAGCGCATCTCATAACGCGGGCGATGCGTCAGCATCAAGACCTGCAGTTTGCGTTGAATCACGTTGACGGTGACTTCGCTGCGGTCGCTCAGGTCGGCCTGCTCAACTCGTATCGAGAGGCGGTGTTCGCCTTCGTCGGGGAACACCACTTCGAGTTCGATTTCGATTTCATCAAGTGCGAGTGGGTCGTCGCTGTCGCTTTCGGGCACGCTGAGCGTGGCCTCGGCCACCACCTCGCCGCCGCGTTCCATCACCACCCGAATGTCGCCCTCGCCAAGATTGCGGCCGGTCAAGCGGAGACGTACGGGCACGCGTTCGCCAAGTGGTGCTTGGCGTGGCACCGACAGGTCTTCGATAGTCAGGCTCGGATCAATCGTCGTGCCGCCTGGGGCCAGCGCCCACACGCCATGTGCCGGGACCCCTTGCCGTGCCAGGCGTTCGCCGGTGGCTGGCAGGCTAGAGCCGGCCGTCACGCGACCGTCGGACAGCAGCAGCAGGCAGTCGGGCCGGGTCAAGAACGACAGTTGGACCAGATCCTCACCCAGTGCGCTGCGCGGCCCTTGGGCGTCCAGTTCATCGAGTTTCGTGGGATCGATCGCGGTGACGCCGTTGCCGATGCCGTACCAGGCAATGCGAACATTGCGCATGGCCTGGAGTTCGTCGAGTTGGGCTTTGAGTTCAACCGCTGCCGCGATGCGTTGGCTGCCGTTGACGCCGTCATCGCGCGCCATCGAGGCCGATCGGTCTACCGCCACCACGATGGTGCCGGGCTCTGAGCTCACCGTGGTTTGTCGCAGTGCTGGGCCGGCCAGCAACACCACAACGAGGACCAATGCGGCTACGCGGCAGATGCGCGCAATGCGACCGGCGATCCCGCTTGGTGCCGGGCCATAGCGACGCCACGCCCACCACCCCAGCGCGAAAGCCAGGATTGCGAACAAATATCCGAGCCAACCGGGCGCGTTGGCGAAAACGAACTCGGCGTGTTCAGCTGCCATAGGCCCTCCCGGCCCAGGCCGCGATGGTGCCTTCAATCAGCAGCACCGCGAGGGCGGCGAGCAGGAGGCCGATGCCCCAGTCGGCACCGCGCCCCTCGGGCAGCGATTCGGCGAATTCGGTGTCGGCGTCATCGGCGAGATGTTGCAGCAGGCCTTCGGCTGCGTTGGGCAGCACCACCAGGGCTTCGTCGTGGTCGCCGAGGCGCCACAGGCCGGGCTCGGCCATCAGTTGCTCTTCTGCTTCCAGGCGCAGTTCGCGGCCGTCGCGGCGCAGCGTTGCTGCTTCGGGCACCGGCATGCCGGCCTGCCACTGCCGCGGCAGATGCAGCCGGCCGGTGTAGGTGCGTACGGTGCGGCGAATCCACAGCGGGAAGGCGCCGGCATTGACCAGGCTGGCTTGTTCGGCGGCGTCGCTGTCGGTTTCAATCGGGAGCGCTTCAATGATGACCCAGCCGCGGCCGGCCGGCACCGCGATCACCAGCGGGTTGTCACCGGCCTGGAGTAGGACTTCGGTGGCGGGGGTGGTGAGCATCACCGGCACCTGCTCGAGATTGACCCGCGACAGGCTGGTATCGATGTCTTCGCTGCCGGTGGTCAGCGGCCCGCCAGGGAGGGCTTCGTCGCTCACGCTGATGCCGGCGGCGAGTTCGGCCAATACCGGATCGCGTTGGAGTTGTTCGGCGCTGGTCCACAGCACGCCACCCTTGCGCGTCCAACTGGCAACGCGCTTGCTGTCGTTGAGGCCTTCGCGCGCGACCAAGAGGCCGCCAGCTGGCAGCGGCACGGCGGCATCGCTGGGATGCACGCGCGGGCGGCGATCGATGCGGGCACTGTCGGCTTCGAGCGCGGCTTCGAGGCGCGAGGGCGCGCTGGCCACCACCACGGCTGGTACTGTTGAGCGAACGTGGATCGGCAGCTCGAGGAGGTCGTCGTAGTTGAGGCCTTTGTCGATCAGTTGCAGGCGCAGCAGGTGCTCACCGCTGTCTAGGGGGGGCAGGCTGACGCGGGCGCGGTCTTCCGAGCGTGCCAACGTGACCGGTACGGGCAGGCCGGCGCCAATCGCCAGCTGGGCGCTCTCGCTTGGGCCGGTGATGGCCAGGCGCAGCGAGCCGGGCATGCCCGGAACGAGGTCGTCGCTGTCGAGCACGCCGCCGATGATCGCATTGGGGCCGTCGGCGCCGACACGCCAGCGGCGTACGCTGCGCACGCGCTCTTGCAGCACGGTGGCGAGGCTGGTGCCGTCGTCTTGGCGGAAGTCACTGATCAGCACCACGTCGCTCTCGCCGTCGCAGACTTCCATCAGGGTCAGCAGTTCGTCGTCGAGTGTGGCGCGGTTGAGGCCGCCGGGCATGGCACTGGCCACCAGCGAGGCAGCGTTGGCACGAATTGCGGCCAAGTCACCGCGCTCGCGCACTTGTACGCGATGGTCAACCGTCACCAAGACCAGCTCTTGATAGCCGAGTTCGGCATCGGCCAGGGTATTGCGGACCTGGGCCAAGGCGCCGCCGCTGCCGCCGAGGGGGCCCATGCTGGCGGTGGTGTCAATCACCAGTACCAGACGGCCGCCGCGGCCGAATCCGGCCAGGCTTGGGCGCGCCAGAGCGAGCGCCAACAGGATCAGGGCCAGGCAACGCAGCAGGAGCAGGAGCAGGTTGGTGAGCTTGTAGCGGCGTTGGGCCGCCTGCATCGCGGCTTGCAGCCACCGCATCGCGGCCCATGGACGCGGCCGAGGCCGCTGCCGGAGCAGCAGATGGATCAGGATCGGGACCGCGACGGCGGCCACACCCCAAGCCAAGAGCGGATTGAGTAGGCTGAACACGGCTAATGGTTTAGGGCGCCACGAGTGCTTGGCCAGCAATCGCTGGGGGGCTCGGGTGGGGGCTGTCTGCGCGCCGGCTGAGCGGCTCGGCGCTGGCGTTGGCCGGAGCCCTTCGCAGCATGCCGGCATGGCACTAACCGACCGTGATCTCGCTGTGCTGTGGCACCCCTGTGCCCAGATGCAAGACTACCAGACTTTCGCGCCCTTGGAGGTGGTGGGGGCCAAGGGCTGTGAGCTCGAACTCGCTGACGGCCGCCGCATCATCGACGTGATTGCCTCGTGGTGGTGCAAAGCCCTCGGGCATGGTCACCCGCGCTTGCTCGGGGCGCTGCGTGAGCAGGCCGAGCGCTTCGAGCACGTGATTCTGGCCAATACCACCAACGCTGGCGTGGTGCGCTTGTGCGAGCGTTTGCTGGCGGTGGGTAATGGTGCGCCGGCCGCGGAGTGGGGTCCGGACGCAGTTCCAGGTCGTCTAGACGGCCATTTCGGCAAGGTGTTCCTGGCCGATAATGGCTCGACGGGGGTAGAGATCGCACTGAAGATGGCGTTGCAGGCCCAGGCCCAGCGCGGGCAGACTGGCCGCCAGCGTTTTGCCGCCCTGCGCAATGGCTACCACGGCGAAACCGTGGCGACCCTCGCGGTGGGCGACTGCGGCTTGTATGGCGAGCCGTATCGCCCGCTGATGTTCCCGGTGCCGATGCTCGATGGCCTGCCGTATCGCAGTGGGCCCGATGCCCCGCGCTGGAACGACGCCAGCGCCGAATGGCCAGCGATTGAGGCCCAGCTCAATGCTCTCAGTGGCGAGCTTGCCGCGGTGATCTATGAACCGGTGCTGCAGGGCGCTGGGGGCATGTTGCTGTACAGCCCCGACCTATTGCGGCGTTTGCGGGCCTGGGCTGACGCGCACGAAGTCTACCTCATTGCCGATGAGATTGCGGCCGGCTTTGGCCGCTGCGGCACCATGTTGGCCTCGCATCTGGCCGGGGCCGACGCCTTGCCCGACTTCGCGGTGGTCAGCAAGGGTCTCACTGGTGGCGTGCTGCCCTTGTCGGCGGTGCTCACTACCGACGCGATCTACGCGCACTTCCTCGGCGACTATTCTAGCATGCGCGGCTTCTTGCACTCCAACACCTACACCGGCAATGCCCTGGCAGTGGCGGTGGCCAATGCCGCGCTCGATGTATTTGCTGAGGAACAGATACTTGATCACGTGGCCCGCACCGGGCCGCAGTTGCAGGCCGGCCTTGCGAGCCTGGCCAAAATCCGAGCGGGTTTGCGCAACTTGCGTGGCGTTGGCATGATGGCCGCGATCGATTTGCGGCGTGAGGATGGCAGCGCCTTCGCCAAGGAAGACCGCATCGGCTACCACGTTTATCAGGCGGCTGTGGAGCGCGGTGCCTTGCTGCGACCCTTGGGCGATACGCTGTATCTGTTTCCGCCTTTGACGATGGATGCTGCCACCATTGATCGAGTGATCGCGATTGCGGGTGACAGCATCGACGCGGTGGTCAGGCGCTAGTCCCAGTCGCGCGGGGCTACGCCGTAGCGGCGTTTGAAGGCCTTGCTGAATACGAAGGCGTCGCTGTAGCCGCAGGCCGCGGCCACGCTTTGGACATGGTGTTCGCCGCTGCTGAGCAGTTCGGCGGCGTGCTGGAGCCGGCGGCGTTCGAGGTAGGCGGCGGGCGATTCACCGGCGCCGCGTTGAAACACGCGGCTCAGACTCGAGCGATTGAGACCGCAGGCCACGGCGACGTCGGCCACTTTGATGCCCTGGCTGAAGTGCTGATCGATCCAGCGGCGCGCCGTTTGTGTGTGGCGGGTGGCGGCATCGTCACCGGTGTGGCGATTACGGCCGGTGGCGGCGATGCTGGGCAGCGCGCCACAAAGGCGCGACGCGCTATCCGCCGCATGTGGGCCGCCGAGGGCCGCTACAGCGCAGGCTTGGCGTAGCACATTTTCAAGCACGGCGGCGGTGCTTACCGGCCAGCATCCGCAGTGCGGTGCCAGGGCTTGCTCGCAGTCGGCAATAAAGCGTGGCCCCGTGGCCACCACGAGGTGCATCTCCACCTCGTGATCGATGTGCACGCGGTGTCGGTCACCCGGGTGCAGCAGGAGCACCCGCCCGGGGGCAATGCTGGAGCGGCCGTGGGCGTCTTGCACCCAGCCGCGACCAGCCGTTACCAAGGCGAAGAAACAGCGCGTCATAACGTGGCGTTCGAGCGTGCACGGCGCCCAGCGCTCATGTGCTGCCCGAATACACGCCACCGGGTCCTCAAGCTCCGGCACGAGGGGGTATTGCTGTCGATAGGCGATCGCTGGCGAGGGCATGCCACATGATCACAAAAAGACATGAACTGGTCAAGTGGTGCCATTCCACTGAATAAGAATAGGTCATATAGTGACCGAAACAGCAGGGAGGACGCTATCATGGATCCAGTTAGAATCGCCATCGTTGGCTTACGCAATATCGGCAAGGGGCATTTGCGCCGCGCGGTGGCTTGCGACCAGGCTGTGGTTACAGCCGTGGTCGACACCGATCCGGAACGCCGCGAGCAGGCCCAAGCCGAGTTCGCGATACCGCGTGCGTACGCCGATGCCGCCGAAGCTTTTGCCGACCCCGCGGTGGATGCGGTGGTTCTCGCGGTGCCGAATCATCTCCATGCGCCCTTGAGCATCGCTGCGCTTGAAGCCGGCAAGCATGTCTTGGTTGAAAAGCCGATGGCCTGCACTGCGGCCGAAGCCGAGGCGATGCTGGCGGCGCGCGATCGCACCGGGCGCCATCTTCTGATTGGCATGAATCAGCGCTTTAGCTCGCGCGGCTATCGCGAATTGCTTGCAAGCGGCGCGATCGGCACCTTCCAATATGGACGCTGCCGTTGGAATCGCCGTCGGCCGCATGTTGCCCTGTGGGCGCGTGGTGACTGGTTCTGCGATCGCAAGCGCAGCGGTGGTGGTCCGCTGGCAGACATCGGTGTGCACAAGCTCGATCAATTATTATTTGTGCTTGGCTGGCCGCGGGTCGAGCGAGTGAGCGCCGTGATCGGAATGGGCGTCGGGGCACGCTGTGGCCAGGCACGTGGTCGTAATTACGGCGTGGAAGACTTTGCCACCGTGCAGCTTCGGTTGGAAGGTGGCGGCGTGATTGTGTGCGAGGCCGCGTACTTCCTGAATCAATCCGAAGAAGAGTATCAAGACATGGTGTGCTACGGCACCCTGGGGGGTTGTGCCACGGCCAACCCTGAGGCATGGACGGTGGCCGACGACGAGTCGGTGGTGCCGCTGGCCCTGCCCGACGTCACCGGTTTGTCGGCAACGCCGGTCGAGCATCTGGTGGCGGTGATCCAAGGACGCGAGGAGGCCATGTGCACCCCCGAGCAGGGCGTCGACATGCAGCGGATTCTTGATGCCGCGTACCGCAGCGCCGACCAGGGCTGTGAAGTGGCGGTGCCGCAGGCGGTGTTGGCATGACACGCTGCGTGACTCCGCATGCCGGTGGCTCGATCCGGATTGGTTACCGCTCGCCTCAGTTGTCCCACACTTGCAGCACCGCTGACAAAATCAGCTTGGCGCAAGAACTCGGCTGCGCCTGCATCGAGCCGCAGGTCAATCGCCTTGAGCTGACCTCGGTGGCGGCGGCGGCCGAGCTTGGCGCGGCCGCGCGAGCCGGCGGCATCAGCGCCGAAACCTTCGGCTGTGACCTGCCCCTGCTGGGTAGCGACGAGCAGGCTTTGGCCCAAGCGATTGATGACATGGCCGCGATCGCCCAGGCGCTCGGCGCCAACTATGTGTTCACGCGTGTGTTGGTGGATGAGCTCTGCCCTCAGGGCGATCTGTGGCAGCGTCTGGCGCGCAATTTGCCAGCCGCCGTCGCGCGCTGCACGGCGGGCGGCGTTGCTTTGTCGCTCGAGGCCGACGGCGGCACCTTTGTCACCAGCTTGGAGCGCATGGAGCGTGCTCTCGATTTGGCCGACGGCGCCTTGGCCAACTTCGATCCGTGCAATTTATATCTCGCTGGAAGCGATCCGTTGCTGGCGGTGCAGCGCTTGGCGCCACGCATCCGCAGCGGTCACATCAAAGATGGCGTCTATGGTCAGCACGAAGTACCGGTTGGCAGCGGCGAACTCGATTGGGCAGGGATCTTGGACGCCATGGTCGAGGCCGGCATTGATGCAACGATGCACGTTGAGCACTGCAAGCAGCCCGACCAAGTGCGCTCCGCGATTGCGCATCTGCGAACGGTGATGCCAGCGCTGGCGGTGTGCTGAGGTCAGGAGTGGTTGAAAAAGCGTTCGCAGCACAGGTCGGCAAAGGCTTCAACCAAGCCCATCACCTCGGCGCCTCTGGCTAGACAGCAGCGCCAGGCCAGGGGAATGCCGCCGAGGCCGCTGCGCAGGCCAGCCAGCGAGCCGGTGACGGCGGCGGTGGTGTCGGTATCGCCGCCGAGGTTGACGGCCTCGAGCACGGCGTCGCAGTAGCTGTCATGACGGTGCAGGCACCAGCAGGCAGCAACCAGAGTTGAGACCACGTAGCCATCGCTGCGGATCTGGTCGCGGTCGAGGCGCAGGATGCGGCTGTCGAGCAGGGGGCGGAACACCTGGTATTCGTCATCGGGCACTCGATCGCCAAGCTCAGCGGCCGCCTGCCCGAGGCATTCGTGGAGCGGCTTGCGCGCCAACAAACCGGCCACGATGCAGCCGTACCACGCGCAGCACAGGCGTGAGCGGATGTGGGCGTGGGTCAGGGCGCTGGCGTCTTCCATCAGCTGATGGCGCTCGGCTGGTTCGAGCGCGGCCGCCCAGCACGCCACCGGAAACATGCGCATCAGCGAGCCGTTGCCATTGTTGCGTACCGCGCGGCCGCCAATTTTCGACAGACTGACGCCGCGCAAAAAGCGCACGATGGCGTTCTCGGTGGCAAAGCCGATGTCGAAGCTGCGGCCGTGGGCGGTCCAAGCGCCGTGTTGATGCCACTCGGCAAAGGCTTCGAGATGACGGCGCGGTTCCCAGCCGTGAGCAAGGAAGGCTGCGGTGTGGGCGAGGGTCAGGCTGCCGTCGTCGCTCCAGGCGCCAACCGGTTGGCAATGGGTGCCGAACGAGCGCATGCCGGCCACCGGGTCGCGGTCGCGCTCGGCCCGCGTGCAGAACTCGACGGGCACCCCGAGGGCGTCGCCCACCACCAGTCCGAGCAGGCCGCCGCACACGCGTTCGTACACCAGAACCGGAACCGGCGTGCGCACCCTTAGCCGATCTCAACGTGCACGCGGTAGTCGCCGCCGAGCACCAAGCACTCCTGCTCGCCTTGCAGGTACTGCGGCGGCAGGGTGCCGGGCGCGAGTACGATTTTCGCCAGCGGCACGTCAACACGCCACACGCGGGCACCAAATTCCCAGGCGATCTCCGGGTTACAGGTGAATGAACTGATGGTGTTGAATTCCACCAGCGCGCTGGTGCCGTCTGATTTGAGCTCGTAGCGTTCGGGGTCGTGGGTGCCGCGCCACAGGGTCAGCCAGTGCTGCCCGGGATAGCGCCGCGCGAGTTCGTCTTGGGTGTAGGTATAGAGCAGATCAAGCTGCGGCGGCAGCGGGCCAACGACACCGCGGTGGCCCTCCTGCGCAAAGCGCTCCTGGGCATCGGCGTCAACCAACTCGGTGCGGTGAAAGATCGGCCGTAGGCCAAAGCGGCTCTGGGCCCAAGCCTTGAGAATCGCCCCGCTCGTGCGGTTGCTGTCGACGCCCCAACCGCGCACCAGGGTGGCCACGTCCAAGTCGGGCCGCGCGCTGATGACGCCGTGCCCGCTGGTTTGGCTCCACACGGTGGTGACCAGATAGTGATGGAACAAGTCAGCACGCTCGGCCGGATCATCAATGGTGCCAAGTCGTTCCAGCACCCCAGCATGTTCCAGGCGAACCCAGTCCAACTCTAGCGCCTGCGGCTCATCTTGAAACCCAACCGAAGCCAACACCACCGCAGGCACGCCACACCGCGTGGTGGCCGCCGCCAGCGAGCCATACCAGGGCGCGGTATTCAGCTCCTGGGTCATGGAGGCAATTATTTGCGGCAGGGGTGGGGTGGGCAACGCGCATGAATGTACATTTGAGGGTCCTGGGTCCTAGGTCGTGGGACGCCTGCAAGCAGTCTTAGGCGCGGGGCGGACTGCCCCGATGCCCCGCCCAGTTGCGCTGGTCTCGGTTGCGCCGGCTGTTCCCGGGATCCAAGCGCCGTCAGGCGCGTACCAGGACC
>JAQIBG010000050.1 GCA_027859175.1 Planctomycetota bacterium
GGCGCCCGTCAGTCCAACAGATTGAAATGTTGCATCATCGCCCACCAGGCGTCGAGGGCCTGGACCGGGATGCGGAGTTCGCCGTCGCTGTTGCGGTGGAAGGGGATGGTGCCGGCATCGAGGCGCTTGGCGACGAAGTTGACCGAGCGGTCTATGTGTTCGGCGGCGGCGTGGGTGTCGAGCACCGGGCCGGGGTCGGCGACGGCGATGCGCCACAGCGGCTCGCGATTGAGATCGTGCCGGAAGGCCTTGCGGTCGGCCTGGCGCAGCGACTCGGCGGCGGCAATCAACTGCTCTTGGCTGGCCATCGCGGCCGCGGTGGCCTTGAAGCGTGGCAGGGCCAGCTCGTAGCAGCCACCGAGGATCTCATCGATCGCGGCTTCATGCTCGGCGAACAGGGCCACGGCGCGTTGCGGCTCGCCCTTGGCGATGGCGCCGTTGGTGAACTGATCGAGCAACACCGCCAGATCTTCATCTTCGGGCTCGTAATCGCTGACCAGTTGGGCTAGGTCTGCGCCGGCAGCTTCGATCTCGCCAGCTAGCAGGTGGCAGCGCGCGGCAATCATGAGCTGGTCGCCGTCGAGTTCATCACCGGCGCTGTCGTCTAACGCGCGGGCGGTCCAATGGGCGAGGTCGGCCAGGCGATCGGGCGTCGAGGCGAACAGGCCCTCGTCAACCCCCTGCAGCAAAGACTCGCCGATTTGCTCCCAGTAGGCCAGCGCACTATCGCCCAGGCCTTCGCCGCCAAACAGCTCGGGCCAGCGCTTGCCACGCTCGGCTTCGCTGCGCAGGCCGATCAGGCAGGCGCGCAGGCCGTCTTGATCGGGGAAGTCGTCACCACACAGGCCAACGGCGCCGTCGATGAAGTCGTCATCGAGATTGCCAAAGAACAGCTGGGGGATCGTGAACAGGCCTTGGTCATCGGCCAGCACCACCACCAGCATGCCCTGGGCGGCCTCAAACAGCATCTTGGCGCGGCCGGCGGCCTCGGCGGCATCTACCCCCTGCTGCTTGATCTGTTCAACGATGGCTTGCAGCGGACCGGTGCCGTCGGCCAAGAATTGTTCGACCGCCTTAGCTAGCGAGGGCGAGGGCGGGGCCAGGAAGACCGACTGAAAGCGGCGCTGACCAGTGAGCAGAGAGAAGGGATTGAAGCCGCCACTACCGGCAGCGTTCTGCAACTCGCGAGCAAACTGCTCGCCATCAGCACCGAGGACACTCTTGGGATCGAACATGGGCGAGAGCCTAGCGAGCCGTCAAAAAACAACAGCCCGGCCCCGTGCGCTGGGGCAAAAGGCCCAAAACCTTGGCCAAACACCAGTTAGCAATCCTTTCGTTGCTGTGCTTTTGTGGTACACTGGGGGTATGCAAGTCGGCTCCGGTGGAATCCAAAGCAACCAATCACTGCTCGCGCATCTAGGCGCGGCGCGCGGAACACCGGCCGAGGGGCCGGCGGCCGCCGCTCCGCAAGGCCCAGTCGAGACCCAACGCAGCTCGCAGGGCGACAGCGTGTCAATCTCGGCCGCTGGGCGCGCCGCGCTCGAGCAGGAGGCGGCCGACGTAACGGCAGCAGCCGATGTGGCGGTTGAATCAGAACCGCGCGAAGCCGCTCAGGCTGACAGCGACGGGGTAGAAGCCCCAGAACAGGAGGCCTCCGACGACTCGGAGGATGACTCTACCAAGCCGCGCAGCGCCAGTGGCGAGCCTCTGAGCGAGGCCGAATCGAGCGTTGTGCGGCAACTCCAATCGCGCGACCGCGAGGTCCGCACGCATGAGCAGGCGCATCTGTCTGCGGCCGGGCAATACGCGGCCGGTGGTGCCAGCTTCAGTTATCAGAATGGCCCCGACGGCAAGCGCTACGCGATTGGCGGCGAGGTGCCAATCGATACCGGCACGGCACGCACACCAGAGGCCACCATCAATAAGATGCAGCAGGTCAAGCGCGCAGCCTTGGCCCCGGCCAATCCGAGCGGGGCCGACCGCTCGATTGCCGCCAGCGCAGCCCAGCAAGAAACGGGTGCACGCACTGAAATAGCAGCGCTCCAGCGAGAAAGCGCCGTAGCGGCCCGTGAACAGGCAACCGCAGAGCGGGCAGCCAAAGACGAAGGCGAAGCCACCAACAGCGACAAGCCGTTAGAGGATGATGATGCCGCAGCTGTGGCGCAAAGCTTGAATATGGTGGCGTAGTTCTGGGAGTTCCTGGTTCCTGGTTCCTGGTGCGCGCTTAGCGCGTTGGATGCCGACTCGCTTTGGTGCGCGTCATCCTGAGGAACGAGGCGGGTTTCGATTGAGGGTCCCTCAGATCTTCTCCTGGTGACGGCTGCGGGAATGAACGGCCGGCAATACCACGAACGTCGGCTCGAAAGAAGTCCCTATTTATACCCCGCCAACACGCCGCTAGGGGCCGCTAGGGGCCGAGCAAGCGCTCGGCGCTCCCGGGGCCACAAACGTGAATGAAAGCCTGCATAAAATACGCGCATCAAACGCGCGACGCGCGCACCAGGAACCAGGAACCACAAAGGCCTACCGATTCTCGTCCTCTTCCTCATCAGCCTCGACTGGATAATTGGGGCCGAGATAGAGGTCGTCGTAGAGTTCTTCGTCGTCGTCTGCCACTTCTTCAGCGGGAGCGGGCTCCGGCTCGCTGGGCGGGGTCGGCTCAGGCGGGGTTTCCTGAGCCGGTTCCGGCGGTTTTTCAGCTACCGTGGAGCCGCGCTGCGAGCCCCTGGTTTCACGACGGCGCCGCAGCAACTCGGCGCCAGCTTCGTTATCAACACCGCCATGTGTTGCCATCAAACCAGGCAGGAGTGAGCGCGGCGCTAGCTTGGGCTCAGACACCGGTTCGGGCGCTTCATTGGTATCGGTGACCCGGGTTGAACGATCATCACGTACCTGGGCCTCCTCGCCAGTGGCGCGGCGGTGGCTCAAGCGATGCACGGTGAGGTGCACTTGGA
>JAQIBG010000072.1 GCA_027859175.1 Planctomycetota bacterium
ACCTCGGCCTCGCCGCCGCCGCGGCCGATCGGCCGGGGCCAGCCGCCGCCTGGCTGCTTGAAGCCCACCGCCGTGCGCCCGGTGCCAGCGAACCCGTTCAGGCGCTGCGGGTGCTTGGCGCCGAAATCCCAAGCACCTGGAGCGCGAGCCTTGGCCCGCTAGCGGCACCGGGAGCCAGTTTGGCCGGCCCTCTGTTGCTGGCCCTGGGCGCCGCCCTGGCTGCCTTTGCCCTGTGCGCACCACAACGCCGCCTCAACTGGCTCATTCTCGCCGGCGCCCTGCTGCTGTTGGCCCTGCCCGGCCAGCTTGCGCGTCAGGTAGACGCCCGCCACACGCTGGTAGCCGTGGTAACCCCGAGCCACCTGCTCGATGCCACCGGGGCCCCAATCCCAGGTGGCGCGGTAACACCAGGCACCGTGCTCACGCAGCACGCGCATGCAGCCTGGAACGGCCGCATGCGCACCACGCGCGCCGACGGTCTCAGTGGCTGGCTGCCCGTGGCCGATACCGAAGCGCGCCCGTGACGGTGGTGGCGATACGCGCCCACAGCGGCAGCATACCAGTATGACGCCCCCCGGGCCGCCCGCTCCACAGCTGGATGAACCACAACTCGCCGTCGATACCCGGCTGTGTCCGCGCTGGCACGTCATCCTGCTCGACGATGATGACCATAGTTACGACTACGTGATCGAGATGCTGATGCGGATCTTCGACCACAGCTTGGAAACCGCCTACCACATGGCCCTGGAAGTAGACACCAACGGCCGCGTGATCGTAGACACCACCACCAAAGAGCGGGCTGAACTCAAGCAGGAGCAGGTCCACGCGTACGGTGCCGACTGGCGCATTCCGCGCTGCCAGGGCGCTATGAGCGCGGTGCTGGAACCGGCTGAATAGGCCGCAGCATCCCTAAGCGCTTCGTGAACATGCGCCACGTGAGTCTCCAGTCTCGCTCTATCGGATCTTGACCAAGACGCGCGGAAGGCGTCTTGCACCGTCCGCCCCCACTGTCCATAACGGGCATCAGTCTTGACGCTGGCACTCGGGCACCCTCAGCCACAATCTGCCGCCAGCGCACGACGATCGTCCTGGAGAATGCATGCACACCCGCGCCCGCGTCCTGGCCTTCATTATGGCAGGCGGCAAAGGCACTCGCCTTGAGCCCCTCACCGCGAATCGCTCAAAGCCCTCCGTGCCCTTTGGCGGGCGTTATCGAATCATTGACTTTGTTCTGTCAAACATGGTCAACTCAGGCATTTACAGCATCTACGTTCTGACCCAGTTCAAATCGCAGAGCCTCACCGAGCATCTCCTCGAAGGCTGGAACATCGGTGGCGTGCTGCCCGGTCAATTTGTGATGCCGGTGCCCGCTCAGCAGCGCACCGGCGAGCATTGGTACCGCGGCACCGCCGACGCAATCTTCCAAAACGCCAACCTGATCGAAGACAGCAACCCTGACTTAGTCCTGGTGTTCGGCGGCGACCACATCTTCATGATGAACGTCGACCACATGATCCAATACGCCCGGACCAACGAGGCCGAGGTCACCATCGCTTGTATCCCGGTGCCGATTGCCGAGGCCCACGAGTTTGGCGTGGTTCAGGTTGACGACGATTGGCGCATTGTTGGCTTCCAAGAGAAGCCAAGCAATCCGACGCCAATCCCCGGCCAACCCGACAAGGCCCTGGTGTCGATGGGTAACTACCTGTTTGACCCCGATCTGCTGCTCGACTCCCTCGCCGACGACGCCGATGACGCCGCCTCCAGCCACGACTTCGGCAAAAACGTGTTACCCAAACTCCTGGCCGATGGCCGCAAGATGTTCGCCTACGACTTCGGTCAAAACGAGATCCCTGGCGCGGCCGACGAATCCAACCCCGCCTACTGGCGCGACGTTGGTAACCTCGACGCTTACTACGATGCCACCATGGACCTGCGCGCGGTTGAACCCGAGCTCGACCTCTACAACCCACAGTGGCCGATCCGTACGGCACCGGCCCTAATGCCGCCGCCCAAGTTCGTGCACAATGTGGAAGGCCGCGTTGGTCAGGCGATCCAGTCGATCGTGTGCGAAGGCACCATCATCTCTGGTGGCTCCGTGATGGACTCGATCATCGGTCGTGGCTGCCGCATTAACTCCTTCGCCGAAGTCAATCAGTCGATCTTGATGGACGACGTCAAGGTTGGTCGCGGCGCCAAGCTGTTCCGCTGCATCGTCGACAAGCACGTCACGATTCCAGCTGGCGATCGCATCGGCTTTGACCCCGAGGCCGATCGCAAACGCTTCCATATCACCGAACGCGGTATCGTGGTGATTCCCAAGAGCAGCCACGTGGAACTCCCCAGCTAAGCATGGGTCTGACCGACACGGCGCCGCACCTCCCGGAAGGGACCTTGTGCACCGATCGGATTCTACCCGATGGTGGCGTGGTGTACTCGCTCACCGCCCACGCCTTGGCCGAGATCGAACGCCATCGCTGGATTGAGAGCGAAAAAAAGGGTCACGATGTCGGCCCAAGTGCCTACGAAGAGTGGCTGACCCAGTGCTGGAATGGCTGGGTGCGGTCAAAATTGCTCGAGCACATGTACGGTTGGCGGTGCTGGAGCGCGTTTCGATCGGAGTTGCATGGGCTGCTACGACGGGGTACGGTGGAACGCCATGTATCCAATGAAGTGTTGCACAGGGTCGCTTGGATCCTGGGCCACGGCGGCGAGAATCTGGACGTGATCGACTGGGCGGTTGAACACACGAGCGAAGTGCAGAACGTTCTGTGGCTGCTCGAACAGATAGACATCAATGCGGCTCGCCACCGCCTGGTACCCGACCATCTGCGCCTATTTCTCCCTCAGACTGGAGTGAGCCATGAATCGTGACGACCTAAAAAGCAAATCCGTTGCCGAGCTACGGAGTTTGGCTGCTGAACATAAGATCCCTGGCCGCAGTAAGTTGCGCAAAGCCCAGTTGATTGAAGCCTTGGCCGACCTCCAGCCGCGCCAGCCAGCGCCCATGCGTCTGCCCGACGAGGTGCGCCCGGTAGCCGCGTCGTCAAGCATGGAC
>JAQIBG010000171.1 GCA_027859175.1 Planctomycetota bacterium
GCCTGCAACTGGCTGAAACCTTTGACCGGCGCTTCCAAAGCAGCTTCGAAGGCCACAACACCACTGCCTACGCCGAACTCTACGACGAAGCACTCAAAGTCATGAACAGTCGTGACCTAGCCGCCTTCGACACCCGTCTCGAGCCCGACAGCGTGCGCGAAGAATATGGCGAAGGCCGCTTCGCGCGCGGCTGCCTGCTGGCTCGCCGGCTGATTGAGCACGACCTCCGCTTCGTTGAAGTGGTGTCGGGCGGCTGGGACACCCACAACGATAATTTCGAACAGGTGCGCACCAAGGCCGGTGAACTCGATCAGGCCCTCAGTGCCCTGCTGCGCGATCTACGGCGTCGCGGCCTGCTCGATGAAACCCTGGTGGTGGTGGCCACTGAATTTGGCCGCAGCCCCAAGATCACCGCCACCGAAGGGCGCGACCATCACCCCAAGGCCTTCAGCTTCGTGTTGGCTGGCGGCGGCGTCACCGGCGGCACCACGCACGGTATCACCGATGATCGCGGCAACGCCGTGCTTGAGGGCCGCACCACCGTGCCCGACTTCAACGCCACCATCGCCTACGCGCTCGGCCTCAACACCGAACAGGTCGTCCACTCGCCAACGGGGCGCCCCTTCACCGTCGCCGCCAAAGGGCGCCCGCTTTCCCACCTCTTCGCCTAAGCGTGAGCACCCACTGGTGCCTCAAGAAAACCTTGGAAAATGGCGACTGCAGGTCGCCCAAGGGTTTCTTGAGGCTAGCAGGCTGGTGTATTTCTACAGCCTGCTAGACTGACTGTCCCATGCTCGACCTGCTCGGCCGCCTGCATCTGCTCTTCCTCCACCTACCGATCGGCATGCTCGGCGCCGTTATCGTGGTGGAGGTCATTGCCAAACTGCGCAAACACGAGCGCCTCGGCAGCGCCAATACCCTGCTGCTTCTGCTGACCACGCTGATCGGTTTGGCGACGGTGGGCTGCGGCTGGCTCTTGGCGCGCGACGGTGGCTACGAGGCCAGCGCCTTGTTCTGGCATCGCTGGCTCGGCGTGGGCTTGGTGAGCATGCTGGCGGTTACCACCTGGCTACGCTGGAGCTGGCAGGCCGTTGGCAGCCCAGGCGGCGCGAGCTACGCAAGCGGCTTGACGCTGTGCGCCGGCCTCACCATCGCGGTCGGTCACTTTGGGGGCACCATGACCCATGGGCCCGACTTTCTGTGGCCGCGTGCGCGCAGCGCGCCGAGCGCGCCGGTGGAGATCAGCGAAGCCGCCACTAATCCGGCTCCACTGAGCGCGCCACCCACCATCGACGTGTACACCACCAGCATCGCGCCGATCCTCGAATCCAGTTGCTACGAATGCCACGGCGCCACCAAGCACAAGGCGGGCCTGCGGCTCGACAGCCCCGGCGCGATTTTGCGCGGCGGCGATAGCGGCCCGGCCGTGGTCGCCGGTCAGCCAGATGCCAGCCCCCTGCTGAAGCTGATCAGCCTCGACCCCAATCACAGCGACATCATGCCGCCCAAGGGTGACCCCCTGCGCCCTGAGGAAATTGCTGCCATTCGGCAATGGATCAGCGACGGGGCCACGATGCCCGGTGTGGCGCGCGATGCGCCCAGCGACAGCATCCCGGCCACCAATCTCGACCGCGCTGCCTCCGGCCTGCCCCTGCCATCAACCGAAACCGTCCGCCTTCTCGATGACGCCGGTATCCGCGTGGCGGCGGTCAGCGTCAACGGTGCCCTACTCGACATCGATGCCAGCGGTCTCGGCCCCAAACTCACCGCCGGGCACCTCGGCCTGATCAGCCAAGTCGCCGATAACGTGGTGTGGCTCGACCTAGCCGGCACCAGTGTCGACGACAGCCAACTGCACCTGCTGACCCAACTGCCGCGTCTGCAACGCCTCCACCTCGAAGGCACTGCCGTCACCGACAAGGGCCTCAGCCACCTCAAAGCCTGCCCCCAGTTGCGCTACCTGAATCTCTACAACACCGCGATCACCGACACTGGCCTCGATCGCCTCCATCACCTGCAGCAGCTCGAGCAACTCTACCTGTGGCAGACCCAGGTCACCGATAAGGGCGTCCGCCGCCTCCAGCGCGCCCTGCCCGACTGCCAGATAAACCGCGGTGAATAGGCCGCAAACGGCCCCACTACGAGCACAAAAGGCGCGTGGCATCGCCAGATTTGCGGTCTAATCTACGCCGCCATGGCATTCGATCCCTACAGCGATGACGGCGATACCACCACCCGCGGAATGGCGACCTTCACCATTCTGGCCGGCGGCTTGCTGGCCGGCTGGTTCATCAACAAGATCATCGAAGCGCTGCAGACAGACGTCAACAACCCCACCGCCTTCGCCTACCTGGGCTTTTTTGTGTGCTTCGGCGTTGGCATGATGGTGGTTGGCTTCAAGCGCCACCGCGACGCCGGCACCCCAGCCGATGATCAAGCCCACGACCAAGAGATCGCCACCGCCCACCGCAGCGACGACGAGGCCATCGCGAATCGCCCAGATGATACTGCGCGTTAAACTCGCCGTCATCGGCGCCGTGCTGCTCTGCCTTGGCGCCTGCCAAGCCGCCGAAGTCATCACCCTCAAAACCGCGCTCGTCCAATTCGTGTTCGACGGCGACAGCTTCCGCGCCCTGGTCGACGGCCAACAACACGAACTGCGCCTGTGGGGCATCGACGCACCCGAGCGCCATCAAACCTACGCCGACCAGTCGAAAAAAGCCCTACGCGAACTGATCCAAGGCCAACGCATCAGCATCGACGTCGTCGCCATCGACGACTACGAGCGCCTCGTCGTTCGCGCCACCAAGGGCAACCTGCAGATCAACCGCAGCATGATCGAACACGGCCACGCCTGGTGGTTCAAGCGCTACGCCCGCCACGCCACCGACTACGCCGAAGCCGAACAAAGCGCCCGCAGCAACAAACGCGGCCTGTGGCAAGCCCCCAAGCCCCAAGCCCCCTGGAACTGGCGCGCCGAACAACGCGAACAGGCCGAAGAATAGCCACAGACCGGTGCTCCAACAGCAAGCCGCACCGAAGCCAAGCCCAACAGGTCTTTCCCGCACCAGTGCGAGGCTCCGCCCTTAGAATAACACCATACGCTTCGGACTCGGACCAACAGACAGCCGCGACATCGACCACCTCCTGCTCTGGACTTTTGCCGGCAGCCTGGCGGTTTGGGCAACCCGCCCAAACAAAACGCCAACAAACAACGGCAAACCAACCGCGGGCTAAAGCCCACGCCACGGGCCAACCACTCATCAGCACCAAGCCCTGATCAGGCGCCCAGCCCCAACGGGATTTGAACTGGACGAAGGGGGTCGGCCCCAGGCCGAGCACGCACCGCGTGCGACCCCCTGAGCCGAGCGAGCTCCGCGAGCGAGGTCGCGAAGCCGGCCCCCCTTGCGGGGGCCTAGGCCGAGCGCACACGGGTTCAAATCCCGGCCCGACCCGCCAAAAAAAAGACCGCCCGTTCAGAGGCAGCGAACGGGCGGTCGATAACGTACTCCCAACGGGATTTGAACCCGTGTCGCCAGAATGAAAATCTGGTGTCCTAGGCCTCTAGACGATGGGAGCATATGTGTGAAGGGCGGGATCTTGGAAAGGAAGTTCAGAAAGGCAAGCGTTCGCCTGGGTCGGACGCGCATCGTTGCTGCCCAGCATCCAAACCACCACCCCCCAAGGGCCTAGCAGATCTTCCCAGCCCGCCTTCACTCGCACCTGGCGCCACCAAGCGCCTTCAGGATGTCCGAATTCTGGCGTTGGCAACACTTCCGCACTTGTTTCACACAGGTCAAGGTGGACAATTCTTATACACAAAACGCAGCCCGGGGCCCGTCGTACCATCTCACAGCCCGTTTTCCGTCGACGTCTGGAGGTGACCATGCGCTCTCTCGTGCTTCTCGCGGCCCTGCTCAGCTCGCTGAGCCTGCCCGCAGCCCAACGCGCCGTGCCGGCCGACCGCTTCGTCGACTCAGTGGGTATCAACGTCCACTGGAGCGCCAACTCCTACCGCAGCAACTGGTCAACTCTCAAGCAGAAACTCGGCGAACTCGGCGTGCGCCATCAACGCGATGGCGCCATCGCGCCGGCCTACCCACGCGCCCGCGAGCTGTTCCAAGACTTCGGCATCAAAACCCTATGGATCACCGGTCGCCGCGAGGCCGGGCCATGGCCGCAACGTCTCGTACCCGAGCAGGCCGCCAGCGAGATCGCCGAACTCCGCGCCCTCACCGACTGCACCATCGCGATCGAGGGTCCCAACGAATACGACATCATGCGGCCGCAACACGAGACCAACTGGCCGGGTACCCTGCGTCGCTATCACGAGGCTGTGTACCAGGCCGTGCGCGCTGACCCGGTTTTCGACGGCATTCCGGTGGTCGGTCCCTCGCTCACGAGCCTCCAGTCGTATCAACGCGCCGGCAATTACGCCGACATCATCGACGCCACCTGCCTGCACCACTACCAATCAACCCGCCACCCCGGCACCACCGGATGGGGCGATGACGGCTACGGCAGTATTGACTGGGCGCTGCGCCGCCTCGCCGCGGCACAAGGCCCCGGCAAGCCCGGCCCCTGGAGCACCGAATGCGGCTACAACCGCGAACTTGGCGCCGAAGTCCACCCGCGTTACATCAACCGTACCTCAGCCGAGTTTTTTCGCAGCGGTTACATCCGCTCATTTAAATACGAACTCCTCGGCGACGAATGGGGCCTGCTGCGCGGTGACCTCAGCGAAACCCCGGCGTTTACCGCGCTAAAAAACTTACTCAATCTCCTCAGCGATCGCGGACCCGAATTCGAACCCAGCACCCTGCGCTACACCCTCGACGGCGATCTCACAGACATTCGCCAACTCTTGCTGCAAAAGCGCGACGGCCGGTTTTATCTGATCCTATGGCAAGAAGTCGCCAGCTGGGACCCGATCAAAGAGCGGGTCATCACCGTGGCCCCGCGCCCAATCGCGCTCCACCTCGGTCGCCGCTTCGCTCAGGCCGCCGCCTATGAGCCGATGCTGAGCGCCGAGCCGCACCGCACGGTCGATAACGCGCAGCAACTCAACCTGATGGTCAATGATCACCTGCTGGTGATCGAGCTCACCCCCACCACAGCTCCAAGCCCCGAAACCGCCAGTGCCAAGTCCAAGGCAAGCAAGCCCGCAATCACCATTAGCCCCGAGCTCGACCAAGTCTGGGCGCAACGCCTGTTGCAACGCACCACCACCAGCCTGGCGCAAGGCCGCTCAGCGCGCCTCGAACTCAGCGCCATGGGCGGGCAGATCGTGGTCCTCGAATCGCTCGCCAATGACACCATCGAAGTCTCGCTCCTCGGCACCCGCATGCGCCTCCCCTTCGACAGTCTCCAGGCCAGCGATCGCGCCAGCCTGGCCGCAGACCTCGCTCGGCGCGGCCAAGCCGAAGACCACGCGATAGCCGCTTACCACCTCCTGCGGATCGGAAACAGCAACGCCGCCCGCGACCACCTGTGGAACGCCGGCACCGAAGCCGCGCAACTCAAGGAGTTGTTCGCCCTCGCACCCTAGCGGCGCGACCATTTCTAGCACCGCCGTTGCACGCCAAGAACCTGTTCCACTAGGCATCTTTATTTGCGCTCCCTCCAAGCGCCCAGACGCTCGGGAGATGGGATGGCGCTATCATTGGTGGACCTTGCGTGACAAGCACTTGGGTGGCGCGCCGATCCTTGCCGTGCCTGAGCCCGATCGCCCGGCCATGGTCAAGCCACCAACTCCAATCACGGTGTTCGATGGCACCCCGCAAGAGTGGCACGACTACCTGACCCCGGGCTTCGAGGCCCGGCACGATGCCGACATCCGCATTACCATCGATTGGAATGCCGAGCACGAGCAACTCCTGTTTCGCGCCGAAACACCGGCCTCCCAGACCCTGGCCACCTGCCTGACGCGCAGCTGGGTCTTACTGGTGCGGGCCATCGCCGAGGCACCTCAGGCGCTGCGTGCCCTGCGCACGATGGTATTCGGCAATACCAGTAACGGCGCCGCGCCGCTTGAACTGCGCACCGCCGAGGCCCTGCCGTGCGGCGGCACCCGTGAACTGCGCCTGACCGAAGCCACCGCCCACGAGGCCACCGTGATCGTGCTCAAGCGCTCTCGGGTTGCGTCGGTCCTCACTGCCTGGGCTGCCCTCGACGAGCAAGCCGACGACGACGTACAACTCGGCACCGCCTTCCCACTCCTGTACCAACTCATCGCCAGCCTGGGCTACACCAGCTACCCGCGTGATCGCTTTGTGGCCCGCATCTCGCTGACCCGGCAGCAGAGCATCGTTTCCATCAACGCGCTGTTTAGCGGCCGCAGCTATGGCCGACTGATTCCCAACCGCTCCGGTGACATCTTCCGGGCCTATTTGGCCAAGCGCTCCGGAATCCCACTCGAACAACTCGACGAACGCCACCCCCTGATGCAGCTGTTCAACGACATGGCCTTCGCCCTGAGCGAACGACGCTGCGACGAACTCAAAGACCAAGCCACTATCCTGGTCCGGCAATTACTTGAAGACCGCTACCTACGCCCGGGTGTAGCGGCTGCCGTGCCAGCGCTCGATGACAGTCACCGCGCCCTGACCTGCCTCATCCTCAGCCGCGCCGGCGACACCCCGGCGCCGCGCATCGGCCATCACGGCCTGATCGACCGCGAAGACCTGCGCGCCTGGCATAAAGTCGCCAAACAATTCAATACCATCGGCTATGTGCTGGTGCGCCAGTTGGGCATGGGCCAGTTCGGCCGCGTGTACGAGGCTATCAACCTAGTCAACAGCAGCCTACCGCAGCGTGTGGCAATCAAGGTAGACCGCCTCGGCCGCGATGGCGACACCATCGTGGCACCCGAGCACGCGATGGACCTCGGCAACCGCTTGGCAATGGTGCCGCATATTATCCGCGTCTACGATGCCGGCGTTCTGCCGCATGGCGGCATCACCTATCACATCATCCAACTGATTGATGGCGAAACCATCGACGACCTCCTCGGCATCACCGGCCAAGAGCACGCCAGCGTCACGCGGCCGGCCACCATGCGGGAAACCGAAGGCGGCGCCGAGAAAGAAGTGCACATCGCGCTGTCTGGCGCCCACGGCGAACAATGGCGCATGCGCGGCGTGCGCAGCCAGTTTGCCGAAGAACTCAATCTCGGCCAAACCTGCGATATCCTCACCAGCATCGTGCTGTGGATCGAAGAAATCCATGAGCGCGGCTTTGCGATCAACGACCTGAAAAACGGCAACTTGATGCTGAGCCGGCGCGGCCAGGTGCGCGGCATCGATCTCGACAGCTACGCCCCGGTATTCACCGCAATCGAGAAGGTGGTCGACTTCAAGTTCCTCGCCATCGCCCTGCTGCTGTTCATGCTCAACGCCCGCGGTCGCCGCGGCTACGTGCCCAAGCTCGACGGCGGCATCCTGCGCAACAACATCGCCACCGCCAAACTCCTCACCGACCACTGGAGCTACGGCGACGTATCAGTGCTCTCCGGTGGCCGCGTCACCACCACCGAAGCGATCAGCACCATCACCGACCTCATCGTCGGCTGCAACGACAACAGCTTCGCCTGCGACCCGGTTGCGTTCACCCAAGCCATCGACGCCTTCCTCGCGATCAAACGCCGCATGTTCCGCGCAGATATTATTTTAGATTAGATTAGCACACCAGAAAACGTGAACGGTTAAGGGTAACGCAAGGGCGCGAGGGCGCGAGGGGATAAATATATGGACAAAGCGAGATCCGATTGCCCAAACCACTGATCTCACAAGCGAACCCTGCGCACCAAACGGTTCACGCCTCACCCACCCCAACAGTCCACACCAACAATCCCACCACCATCAACGCGGAGACCAAAACCTACCCCCCTCGCGCCCTCGCGCCCTCGCGCCC
>JAQIBG010000484.1 GCA_027859175.1 Planctomycetota bacterium
ATTTCATGGTAGGTGACCACGTTGGTGTGCTGAATCCGACCGGCGAGGCGGCCTTCGCGAATAAAGCGGTGACAAGCCATCTCGTCTTGGCGCTGAATCGGCGACATCACCTTGAGTGCGATGGCGCGCTCCATCTTCATTTGCTTGGCCCGGTACACGCGGCTCATGCCGCCCTGACCGAGCAGTGGGCCAATGCGGTAACCGTCGAGGTGGTCGGGCGCGGGACAGTCCATGCCCGGCACCCTATGGCGCCGAATCCGCAGTCGAGATGCCTTTCCGGCCGTTGCTTGTGCGGTGCTTGCGGCAGTGCTGGGGCTCAGACAGGGGGCGGTGGGCGAACTGACAAGGGCGGCGATCATGAATGCTCCTGCCTAGGTCTTGCCGGCTCGGGGTTTGCCCTTTCGGTAGACATGGCCCGGGCGGGGCCCGAGCATCGGGCAGTGGACCAGCACCAGCGAGCTTTGTTAGCGCGGCGTGCCGAGCAGCGCGCGTGTCGCCATTTGTGGCGGCGCGGTTGGCGTATCGTGGCCCGCAATTGGACCACACCCGGCGGCGAGTTGGACATCGTTGCGAGTCGCTGGCGCACGTTGCTGGTGGTGGAGGTGCGCTATCGCACCGACGGCAGCGCCTTGGCCAGTATCGATGGCGATAAACTGGCCCGAACAGCGAGCAGCGCCAAGGCCTTGGTTCGCAGCTTTCGCCTTCAGCGCTATCGCCTGCGGATCGACCTGATCGGATTCGATGCGCGTGGCCGTTTGGCCCGGCGCCGCGACGTGCTTGCGCACGGGCGCTTAGGGGTGTGACGCTGCCAACAGACAAGCCCGGCCTGAAGAGACCGGGTTTGTTGGGCAAAACAGCGCGCGGTGCGCTGGTTTTACTTCTTGATGCGGAGGCGCTCTTTGACCTTGGTGGCCTTACCAACGCGGTCGCGCAGGTAGTAGAGCTTGGCGCGACGGACTTTGCCGCGGCGTTCCACTTCCACCTGCACCACTTTGGGGCTGTGGACGGGGAACACACGCTCGATGCCTTCGCCTTCAACGATGCGGCGCACCGTGAAGCTCTCGTTGACATCACCGTGGCCGGCGTTCTTGGCGATGCAGGTCCCAATAAAGATCTGGATACGCTCTTTGTTGCCTTCCTTGATGCGGGTGTGGACCTTGACGGTGTCACCAACCGCGAACGCGCCCAGGGGCTCGCTGCGCAGATAGGCTTGCTCGACAGTTTTCAGCAGGGGGTTCATCTTATCAATCCTCTGAACTATGAACACTGGGGCATGGAAGGCAGATCCTTTGCCCGCTCCAGGTAGGGCGCAGAAGGCTAAGCTGCCGGATCGCCTGTCAAGGGCTTGGATGGGGAGTGGCCCTTTTGGGGCAAACATTGTCACCCATCACTGGATCAGCGCTTCATTTATGCGTTGACGTTATCGAACGCGGCGATTGCATGTCTCGCCTTGGCCGCTGCTTTGGGTGGCATTGACAGGGTTGGGTCGGCACTAGGCTGCGCCCTCCCCAGACAGTGGGGGCCGACCCCGATCGGCTGATGACCATGGAGGAGAAGCCACAACAGGATCCGGAGACCCAGGATACCCCACCCGCCAGTGATGGTGACTCGCCCAAGGGCGGCTCTCATGCGCGCGGACTCGTTGCCGGCTATACGCTCGGTGGTGGATTGGTGGTAGGCTTGGTGATCGGCTACGCACTCGACAGTCACTTCGGCACCAAGCCGTTATGGACCGTCAGCACCGCCCTTCTCTTTATGCTCGCCGGACTCTACCAGGTGGTCAAAGATAACATCAAATGATGCCCAATCGTACTGCTGCCCTTCTTATTGCTCTGACTGTCTGCCCCGCTGCCTGTGTGCTGCTGGGGGCGGTAGCCATGGGTGTAGATGTGCGCACGGCTGCTTTTGGGGCTCTTGGTGGCGGCGCTATCGCTGTGATCACCGGCCTGGCTCAACTGCGTCTGCTCGGCGCTGGGCTTCAGGTGGTATTTGCGGCGCAACTCGCAGCCCTGCTGATGCGCTTGGTATGCGCGGTGGCGGCGGTGATGGTGGCGCGTAACGCGGGCATGGACGCCCACGTGGTTGCTACCTGCATGGGATTGACCCTGGGTGTCGCGATTATCGCCGACGCCGCTGTCCTGGCTCGCGCCAGTGACCGACGCACAAGCGCAGTGGAGGACTTGGTCCGTGCCTGAGACCACTCTCGACGAGCATGGCGCTGCTGAACATGGCGCCGATAACGCCGTTCACGCCGATGCGAGCCACGCTGAAGATGGCCACGCCGATGGCGCCCATCATGGTTTCAACATGGGTGCAGCCATTCTGCACCACAACATGCCGCATCCTGCGTGGGAGATCTTCCACGGCTCGCCGATCATCACTTTTGATCGAGGCTTGTACGCGGCAGTGAACTACGATTACCTGCGCGGCGACGAGGCCTTTGCCACCGCCGACGGTGCGGCGTATCAGAGCTGGGCCGAGGAAGTGGCAGCAACGCCCGACTTCCGCGTGCAGCAGAAGCTCGACGCTAACGAACTGGCCAAGGCCATGGCCGTGGTCGACAACCACAGCTTCGTGACCTTCCCCAAGGCTTTGAGCTTTGTGAATCAACAGACCTTCTTCGGGACCGTGGCCTTGCTGCTGCTGTTCTTGGTGGTGGGTGTGTTCTTCCGCCGCACTAAGGAGCAGCTGGCACCGGCCAACCGGGTTCAGCACTTCTTTGAGTCGATCGTGGTGTACCTGCGCGACGAGGTCGTGCGTCCCAACATCAGCCATGGTGCTGATAAGTGGCTCGCGTTCCTGTCGACCTTGTTCCTGATGATCCTCGCGGTCAATTTGTTCGGCCTGATTCCGGGTACCGGCACCATGACTGGCAACATCGGCGTTACCGCCGCGTGGTCGGTGGTGATTCTGTTCTGCATGCTGTTCTTCGGCATGAAGGAACAGGGGCCCAAGTTCTGGATCAACCTGGTGCCGATTCACTTTACCTGGGCTATGAGCCCGGTGTGGTTGCTGCTGCTAGTGATTGAGCTCATGGGCCTGATCATCAAGCCGGCTGCCCTGGCCATTCGTTTGTTCGCGAACATGTTCGCCGGTCATACCGTGCTGCTCGTGTTCTTGTCCTTGGGCTACATCATATTTGCCCAAGATCCTGAGAGTGTCGGTCTTGCGACCGGCCTCAAAGGTTTCGGTTGGTTATTGGCGGCAGCTTTCCATGCCATGGAAGTGCTGGTTGCCTTTATCCAAGCTTACGTCTTCACCTTGCTATCCGCCCTGTTCATAGGGATGAGCATTCACCCCGAGCACTGACGCTCTTCTGGAGAAGCCATCATGGACTTCGCTGCCATCGCCAATGCCGTAAACCAAGCCGCCGTAGCCGCCCAGGCCGGTGGTGCTGAACCCGTGGCCCAGGCCACCGAAAAGCTGGGCCCCGGCCTTGCGCTCGGCCTTGCCGTGCTCGGTGCTGGTCTCGGTATCGGCAAGCTGGCCGCCTCGGCCCTCGAAGGTACGGCCCGTCAGCCTGAAGCAGCCGGCAAGCTGCAGGGCATGATGATCCTAGCCATCGCCTTTATCGAGGCTCTGGCTCTGATCGCCCTGCTGTTCGGCGCTTTCGTCATCTGATCTGGATTCGTGCCGTCCGCATGTCGCGGGCGGTTCTTACCTGGGTTAGATCACCGACGGAGGATAAGGAATGGATGATAAAATCCCGTTCCTGCTGAACCACGCCGACAGCTTCTGGTATGGTCTGATCGCGTTCGTCGTTTTCGCGTTCGTGATCGCCAAGTTCGGCATCAAGCCGATCGTTACTGCGATCGACGCGCGTGATCAGCGGATCAAAGACCAGCTGGCTGAGGCCGAACGCACTGCCAACAAGGCGCAAGAGCTGCAAGCCAAGCTCAATACCGAGTTGGCGGGTGCCGAAGCCCGTATCGCTGAGATGATGAATGACGCCCGTCGCGACGCCGAGGCCAGCAAGGCCAAGGTGCTCGACGCCGGACGTGATGAAGTCGAAGCGTTGCGGAACAAGGCGCTGCGTGAGATCGAGGCAGCTCGCTATCAAGCGGTGGTCGCGATCCGTGACGAGGTGGCGCAAATCGCCGCCGACGTTGCGGGCAAGATCTTGGCCACCGAGCTCGATGGTGCCAAGCACCAGCAGTTGGTGGCTACCGCGATCGACGACTACGAGGCCAAAGCGGGAGTCTGAGCGATGAGCGCAGCGACCGTCCCAGCCGTATACGCCAGCGCCCTGCTGGAGATCGCCACCGAACGTGGCGAGCGTGCGCAGGCCGTAACCGATGCCGCTGAGGTGTTGGCCGTTTTGGACGGCAACCCTGAGCTGCTCACCGGTTTGGCCTCGCCGGCGATTAGCCGCGAGCAGGGCAAGCAACTGCTGCGCTCGGTGTTCGCCGATAAGGTGTGCAAGAGCGTAGCCGACTTGCTAGGCTTAGCGGTAGACCGTGATCGTATTGAAGATCTCAGCGACATTCTGACCGAGGTTGGAACGCTTGCTGCGATCGAAGATGGCCGGATTGAGATTGAGGTCACCACGGCGGTGACACTCGATGCGGACAATAAGAAGCGCCTCGACTTGCTCATTCGTGAGCGGCGCGGGGCCAACGCCATTATTAATTACACTGTGGATCCCGCCATCATCGGTGGGCTCCGCGTCCAGAGTGACGAGCGAGTGGTGGATTTCACCGCCGTCCGCCACCTGGCAGAGATGAAGCGCACCATGTTGTTGGCCCCCGTGGCCGCGGCGTGGGAAGAGTGACTATCGGCCCGACCGGAGCCAAGGAGCGTACACGGTGAGCAAAATCCGCGCCGACGAGATGACCGCGGTCATCAGGGAACAGCTCAAGAACTATGGCGTCGAAACCGCCATCGACGAGGTAGGTACCATCCTACAGGTCGGTGATGGTATCGCCCGCATCAGCGGCCTCTCGGCTGCGATGGCAGGCGAGATGCTCGAGTTTGGCAACGGTGCCTATGGCCTGGTGCTGAACCTCGAGGAAGAGTCGATCGGTGCCGTGGTGCTGGGCGACTACCTGGCCCTCAAGGAAGGCGACATGGTCAAGCGGACCGGTCGCGTGCTCCAGGTGCCGGTTGGTCAGGCCATGCTCGGCCGCGTGGTTGACCCGCTCGGTCAGCCGATTGACGGCAAGGGCCCGATCAAGGCTGAGGCCACCCGTAAGGTGGAAAGCCCGGCTCCTGGTCTCGCCGATCGTAAGTCGGTGCACGAACCGCTGCAGACCGGCCTCAAGGCTATCGACTCGATGATCCCGGTGGGTCGCGGTCAGCGCGAACTGGTGATCGGTGACCGTAAGACCGGCAAGACCGCGATCTGCACCGACACCATCATCAACCAAAAGGGCAAGGGCGTTATCTGCGTCTACGTCGCGATCGGCCAAAAAGAGTCGACCGTGGCTGGCATCGTTCAGCAGCTCGAGAAGGCCGGCGCGATGGCGTACACCATCGTGGTGTCGGCTGCCGCTTCGAGCCCGGCGCCCTTGCAGTTCCTGGCTCCCTATGCCGGCTGCGCCATGGCCGAGTACTTCATGTACAACACATGGCAGCACGACGACGCGGGCCTGCCGGCCTTGGTCGACGGCCACTACGTTGAGCAGAGCAGCGCCGACGGCGGAAAGGGTTTCGCGACCTTCATCGCCTACGACGACCTCACCAAGCAGGCCGCCGCTTACCGCGAGATGTCGCTGTTGCTGCGTCGTCCGCCTGGCCGCGAAGCCTACCCTGGTGACGTGTTCTACCTCCACAGCCGCCTGCTCGAACGCAGCGCCAAGCTCAACGCCAAGCTGGGCTCCGGCTCGCTGACCGCCTTCCCGGTCATCGAGACGCAAGAGGGCGAGGTGTCTGCGTACATCCCAACCAACGTGATTTCGATCACCGACGGTCAGATCTACCTGCAGCCCGACCTGTTCAACTCCGGCGTTCGCCCGGCCGTTGACGTTGGCATCTCGGTGTCGCGCGTTGGTGGTGCGGCCCAGATCAAGGGCATGAAGAAGGTGGCCGGTACCCTGCGTCTCGACCTCGCTTCGTTCCGCGAACTGGAAGCCTTCTCTCAGCTCGGTACCGAGCTTGACCCGGCCACTCAGCGTCAGCTCGATCGCGGTATCCGCATGGTTGAGCTGCTGAAGCAGGGCCAGGCCGCGACGCTCGAGGTGGTTGACCAGGTGCTGATGATCAAGGGCGCTGCCTCGGGCATGCTCGATGACGTGGCGGTTGATCAGGTTGGCGCCTTCGAAACCCAGTTCTTGGCCTTCATCGGCAAGCACTACGGCGAGCTGCGCACTGAGATTCAGGACAAGCAGATTCTCGGCGACGGGGGCGAAACCAAGTTCAAGGAAGCGATCAAGCGCTTCAAGAGCACCTTTGGTGCTGACAAGTCCGAGGAAGCGGCGGCGGCATCCGCCTGAATACCGAGGGACTAGCGAACCATGGCCAACACTCGTGAACTCCGAAGTCGACGTAAGTCGATCACCAATACGCGTAAAACCACGCGTACGATGGAGCTGGTTGCCTCAACCAAGCTGCGCAAGGCGCAGGAGGCCGCTGAGTCTTCGCGTCCGTACGCCGAAGGTATGTTCGCATTGGTGGCGCGCCTCGCCGCCGCCGGTGGCGACGGCGACGACGTGCATCCGCTGATGGTGCAGCGCGCGGTCAACAAAGTGGTGTTGATCTTGGCCTGCAGCGACCGCGGTTTGTGCGGCGCCTTCAACGTCAACCTGGTCAAGAAGCTGAACGACCGCGCCAAGGATCTGCGCGCTGCCGGCAAACAGGTTGAAGTGGTGACCTGCGGCAAAAAAGGCGCGGCGATTCTCCGGTTTATCGGCGAGAATGTGGTCGAACAGCACAGTGGTATCATGGACGCCCCCGAGTATTCGCGGGCCCAAGATATCGGTGAAGGCCTGATGGACGACTTCTTGGCCGGTCGGGTTGACAGCGTTGAGCTGATCTACTCGCGCTACGAGACTGCCGCCCGTCAGTATCCCGACTGCACCACGCTGTTGCCGGCCGGTGGCGTAGATGCTGCCGCTGCCGCGGACGATGCTGGTGGTTACTTTATCTATCATCCCGACGCCGCGTCACTGCTCGAATCCTTGATTCCGCAGATGGTGAAAGTCGCTTTGTTCTCCTGCTTCCTGCAGACATCTGCCGGTGAGCACGCGGCGCGCCGTAGCGCCATGAAGAACGCGACCGACGCCGCCGGCGACCTCATCAAGTTGCTGACCCGTCAGTACAACCGCGCCCGTCAGGGCAAGATCACTCAGGAAATCGCCGAGATCGTCGGCGCCGTCGAGGCTATGGCCTGAGGCCGGTCCCAAGACTCACAGTAGGAATATGCTCATGAGCACTGCTACCGCTACCAATGTTGGCAAGGTCGTCCAGGTGATCGGTTCGACCCTCGATGCCGAGTTCGAGAACCTGCCTGGCATCTATCATGCCCTCGAACTGCAGATGCCGACCGAAGACGGCGGCACCCAAACCCTGGTGTGCGAGGTGCAACAGCATCTCGGCCGCAACCGCATCCGTGCGGTGGGCTTGGCCTCGACCGACGGTGTGACCCGTGGTCAGGAGATCGTGGATACCGGCGCACCGGTGATGATGCCAGTGGGTGACGCAACCCTGGGCCGCATCTTCAACCTGCTCGGTGAGGCGATTGACAACGGCCCCCAGCTGAGCGACGACGTGCCGCGTCTGCCGATCCACCGCAGCGCTCCCAAGTACGAAGACCTGACCCCCGAAGACGAGATCTTCGAAACGGGTATCAAGGTGCTCGACCTGCTCACGCCCTACCCCAAGGGTGGTAAGATCGGTCTGTTTGGTGGTGCCGGTGTCGGCAAGACCGTGACCATGATGGAGCTGATCAACAACGTCGCCAAGGCCCACGGTGGTTACTCGGTGTTCGGTGGTGTTGGTGAGCGGACCCGCGAAGGCAACGATCTCTGGAACGAGATGATCGAGTCTGGCGTGATCAAGGTCCAGAAAGACGCCGACGGCAATGACATGTGGGACGAGAACGGCTACCCCCAGGTGATCCCTGGTGAGAGCCGCTGCGCCCTGTGCTACGGCCAGATGAACGAGCCCCCGGGTGCGCGCCTGCGCGTGGCCCTGTCGGCCCTGACCATCGCTGAAAATTTCCGCGATGCCGAAGGTAAAGACGTGCTGTTGTTCATCGACAACATCTTCCGCTTTACCCAGGCGGGTTCGGAAGTGTCGGCGCTGCTCGGCCGCCTGCCCTCGGCGGTGGGTTACCAGCCGACCCTGGCCTCCGAGATGGGCGCGCTTCAGGAGCGCATCACCTCGACCAAGACTGGCTCGATCACCTCGATCCAGGCCGTGTACGTGCCCGCCGACGACTACACCGACCCGGCGCCGGCCAACACCTTCGCCCACCTGGATGCGACCACCAACCTGGCGCGCGGCATCGCCGAGAAGGGTATCTTCCCGGCCGTCGATCCGCTGGCCTCCACCAGCCGCCTGATGCAGCCCCACATCGTGGGCGAGCGTCATTACCGCGTGGCGCGTGGTGTGGTGCAGATGCTGCAGCGCTACAAAGACCTGCAGGACATCATCGCCATCCTCGGTGTCGACGAACTGTCGGAAGAAGACAAGCGTTTGGTCGGTCGCGCCCGTCGTATCGAGCGCTTCCTGTCGCAGCCCTTCGCCGTGGCCGAAACCTTCACCGGTATCGAAGGCAAGTACGTGAAGCTGGAAGACAACATCCGCAGCTTCGAGGGCTTGCTCTCGGGTGAGTACGACCACCTGCCTGAAGGCGCCTTCATGTACGTCGGCTCGATCGAAGAAGCGGTTGAGAAAGCTGAAAAAATGAAGCAGGGCTGATTCATCGCGGGAGGCTCACGCCTCCGGGCCGGGGCGACGAGCGTCGCCATTATCCCGGCCCTGCGGCTCCGCCCTCCTCGGGCTCCCCCGAGAGATCTATGATCAGGAGCCTTGGCCAAGCAGGGCGAACCTTGAACCAGCGAGCAAAGCGAGCACCTCAAGATGTTAACCGTCAAGATCATCACGCCTGAGCGCAGCTGGGAACCGAAGCAGTACGATTCGGTAACCCTGCCCGCTTTTGATGGCCAGGTTGGCATTTTGGTCAACCACGCGCCCTTCGTGTGCCAGCTTGGCCGCGGTGTGCTGCGTTTACGGAGCAAGCAGGCTGCCAATGACCTCGACCTCGCCCTCAGCGGCGGCGTGGCCCAGGTGGCCGACAACGAAGTGCGCATCCTCGCCGAGAGCGTGGTTGCCGTAGACGAGATCGACGACGAAGCCCTGTTGCGCGAGCTGCACCTGCTCGACGACAAGGACTATGAAGACTCGGTCGAAATGGCCGAGGCGCAGTCGAAGGCATTTTGGATTGCGACGCAGTTGAAAGCCAAGGGCAAGACCGTCCCCGACCTCAAAAAGTTTTAACGGCATTGGGCTCCGCCCCTTTGGATCCCCAAGTCGCCGCGCTGCGCTCGCGACCTTGGTCGGCACTGGCCGCGTGGCGGCGCTACGCGCCATTTTCGCCGCGCACCGGGCCTCGGTCGGTCGGCGCTCGCGATGCTCGCTGGGGAGTTCCGTTGATGGGGGGTGGCTGGCGGAGACGACCCTCCGGTATTCTCGCCATCGCTTCGCTTGGCTGACGGTGGGGCCGTTGTTGGTGGTTTGGGCATGCTGAACCCCCAGCGACATGCGCCCGCCGCGGACGGTCCCTTGGTGGCTCGTCTCAGCCGCGCGTTTGTGGCGCCTTAGTGTGTTTGAGCCCTGATACCTCACGCCTCGCAAACGCAGCGACACCGCGCTCGCCTCCTGGGAGTGTCGCTGCCCCCAGCGACATGCGCCCGTCGCTGGCGGTTCCTTGGTGGCTTGGCGCAACCGCGCGTTTGTGGCCCCTTGGTCTGGTAAAATACCTTATGCCCCGCAACCGCGTCGCGCGCGGTAGTGCGTCCGCCACCCCGGCTGTCCCCACAACCCAAGCGCCGCAGGCGCGTACCAGGACCCAGGACCTTCGCACCCCATCCATCCCCCTGGTTAGATCCCCGCGCCCGCATGGCGGCGTCGCCAGATGCAAAGAGTACCCTCATGCACCAAATTGTCGCTGTTGTGGGCGCGGAATGGGGGGTATGGAGTGTTATCTTTATGGGCAAATCGGTGTGTTGAATCCGGTTGCTCGAACGCAGCCCCTGGTAGGGTGCGCGCTTGTTTGGAGTCAGTGAGTGATGGAACGCCGCTCTCGTACCACGCGGATTTCGCGTGAAAAAGATGAGCCGACGACGCGACAGCAGCGTCGTCCGGGGCTGTTGCCGTCGGCGTTGATTCAGCGCATCGGTCAAGATCCGGTGTTTCAAGTGGCCACCAGCGACGCTGGGCATTGGATCCATCCCTATACCGGAGAAGCGGTTGCGGTGATCGAGACGGTGCGCAAAACCGCCGAGCGGAGCCTGTCGGTTGATGGCACCTGGCGCGATGGCGAGCCCTATAGCTTGGGTGAGCTTGAGATCTTGCGTTGGAAGCACGAGCTGGTTGAGGCGATTCCGCGCGAGGAGCGGCTGCGTCTGTTCGCCAAAGACGACCGCGGTTGGCTCAACCCGTATAGCGGCGAGTTCTACGATGTGATCACCCTTTATGACGATCGTTGTCTGATGGTGTTAGGTGATGTCACCGGGCATGGCATTCAGGCGGCCTTGGTGG
>JAQIBG010000209.1 GCA_027859175.1 Planctomycetota bacterium
CAGCCCCGCGTCTAAGCCTGCTTGCAGGCGTCCCAGGACCCGGGACCGGGCTGCGCTGATCCTCGGGCGGCGCTCGCCAGTGCCCTCGCGCCCTCGAGTTACCCCAGTCCGAATGGCCATAGCAAGCAGCCAAGGTAGTACGGTTTTTTGAAGCCTCGCTTGCGTTTGCGGGGGTCTGTCGCTACGACACAGGTAGCGCCTGGGCTGATCTGGGTGCAGTTGGAGATACAGTGGTCAAAGAGCGACCGGCTTATCTGACCATCGCTGACGCGGTGCGCGATGCGGTGCGTTCGGGCGCGTATCCGCCGGGTGCGCGGTTGCCCTCGGTGCGCGATCTCGGCGAGCAGTGGGGCGTGAGCTTGGCGACGGCGGCCGAAAGCTATCGCCTGCTCGAACGCGAGGGCTATTTGATCAGCGCACCCAAGCGCGGCTTCTTTGTGACCGACGAGATGCCGAGCGACTCACCTGCGGCCCAGGTTGGCGAAGCGGGTATGTCGAGCGATCTGAAGCGCTCGGTGGTTAGCGATGCTGGCGGTGGCGCAACGCCGGGGCAATCGCCCTGGGCCAGCGGCGCGCTGGCAAGTGAACTGCAGCCGCTTGATCTGCTGTCCAAGTCGATGAAAGCGATGGCGCGCACCACGGCCTCCGGTGAGTTGACGGCCTTGCATCCAGCGGGTCATCGTGGCCTGCGCGAGATGGTGGCGCGGCAGCTTCATCTGTGTCGTTGCGCGGTGGCGCCTGAGGAAATCGTGCTCACCGGCGGCATCGCTGAGAGCTACGGTTTGGCGCTCGATCAACTGTGCAGCCCAGGTGATCGAGTGGCCGTGGTGGTGCCGGCTTCGCCGCTGTTATTGCGGGCGCTTGAGCATCGTGGCGTTGCGGTGGTCGAAATCGGCTGCGATCACAGTCGTGGGCCGGACATGCGTGCCTTGCGCAGCCTGTGCCGCGATAATCCGCCGGCGGCCCTCGTCATCTCGCCCAACGTCGCCCATGCCACGGGGCAGAGTCTCGATAGCAAAACCCGCCTCGCCTTGGCGCGCCTCCTGGGCGATACCGGCGTGCCGGTGATTGAAGACGACAGCCACGGCGAACTGGCCTTCGATGGCGCAACGCGGGGCTTCTTGCGCGGCAATGACTCGCGCGTCGACAGCATCATCCTCGGTGGCTGGGAGCGCAGCCTGGGGCCGGCCCTGGCCTGCGCCTGGCTGGCCTGTGGTTCGCGCAGCGAAGCTTTGCTCGCGGGTAAGGCCTTGCGCGGCGGCATTGGCAATCCGATGGCTGAGAGCATGGTGGCCTGGATCATCGATAGCGGTGGCCATCATCGTCACCTGCAGCATCTGCGCGACCGTCTGCGTGCCGATTGGCAGCGCTGCGCCGGCGTGCTCGAGCGTTTGCTGCCGAAGCGCAGCCGGCTGTGGACGCCCCAGGGCGGCTATCTGTGTTGGATTGAGCTGCCCCAGTTGGAGCAAGTTGAGGAGCTGCTGGTGCGCGCCGCAGCCCACGGCGAGACCCTGGTGCGCGGCAATTTGTTTGCCCGTCAGGGCGCCTGCGATCGCTGCCTGCGCTTCAATGTGGGTGGGTTTGACGCTGCGGCGGCTACGCGCCTGGAATCCTTCATGGAGACTTGACTTGGAACGATTGCGCGGCCTGCTAACCAAGGCGTTGTGCCTGCTGCGTGTGCCACCCCGTGTGTGGGACGCAGGCGGCCTGTATCGGGCCCTGTCTTGACCAGATCAGGGCTAGACCGATAAGTACGATTCAAGTGCCTCCCGTTGCATGGCTTGGATCTCATGCGAGCGCTTGGCGTTAATGGTGGGGGAGGAGAGGGGACCTGAGTGGCGTACCGATTGTTCCGGCTTGAAGAAGGGCAGTGCCACTGCTTGGTGGCTGATGCCAAAGTCAGCGACCAGCAGTTGGTTGTGAAAGAGATCAGCGATAACGGGGCACTGGTCGACACCCAGGTTGAGTTTGCCGTTAACGAATACATCGACGTGACGGTCAAGTTCGCCGAACTCGGCGATGAGGCCCTGTTTGCCCACGTGGTTGCAAGCGGCGACGAAGGTCTGCGCCTGCGCTGGCTGCATTTTGATCCGGGCGAGGCCGATCGCCTGCGCGTGGCTCTCGATAAGTTTAGTGCTGCACATGCCTTAACGGCTGAGGAGCTTGAGGAAGAAGTCGCCCCTGCGCCCAAGAAGCGCGAGACGCGTCGCGTCGTGAAGCCGCGCTCAACTGGGCGTCACGAGAAGCCGAAAGAGGAGCAGCGCGGTAAAACGCGCCGCGTCACCAAGCCCTCGCAGCGCAGCGGTGCGGTGCAATACGGCATTGAAGAGGTAGACGCCGCTTCTGAGGCGGCGGCCCCCAAGCGCCACGAAACGACGTCGATTACTCCCTTCGGTGGCAGCCCGGTGATCGGGAGCAGTTCAGGCCAGCGCCCGGCCGCCAGTACCGGCAAGGGTGAGAGCAAGCGCACGCGGCGCGTGAGTCGGCCGTCCAATAAACAGCCGGCGGCAGATGATCTGGCACCGACCGAGGGCCCCGTTCAGGGCGAGGAAAGTGGTGCCCGGCACGTGGTGCTGGAGGCAACCCAATCCTTTGCCAAGCGCGATGGTGAGCGCGATGGTGAGCGCGATGGTGAGGGCGAGAGCGCGGGCGAGAGCGCGGGCGAAGGCTCTGGTCTCCAGCCGGCCACCACCACCCAGCGCCGCAATATTGTGGGCGTTGACGGCAAGCTCGACGTAGGCGCTTCGATTCGCTCGCGCGCCAAAACCGTGCGGGCCTCTGAGTTAGCGGCCCGGCACGACAAGGTGCGGGTGCTCAACATGAGCACCATCAAGGAGCTGATTCAAGACGCCGTTGGCGAGGCGGTTGAGCGCCTGGGCGGTGCCTTGGAAGAGGGCGAGCGCAAGCGCTTGTTGCAAGAAGCCGAAGAGGAATTCAAGGAACGCCTCAAGGCCTTCCAGGCTGAAAAGTCGGGCTGGGAAGCCCAGCAGAAGAACTTGGAGAGCCAGCTCCATCGTGCTGAGAAGATGCTCGAAGACGAGCGCAGCAAGGTGGTGGAAGCCGATCAGTTTACCGTGTCTGCCAAGGGCATGGAAGACCTTGAGAAGCGCTTTAACCGTTTGATTGGCGCGGCGATCAAGGCCAACGGGGTCAACGACACCCTGGCCGATGAACTGCGCAGCATGGTCACCCATTTGCTCGACGAAGAGCGCGAGCGCATCGCCGAGCAGGCTCAGCAGGCTCAGAGCGACGCGATTCTGCTGCTTGAGAAGAAGGTCAAACGCCTGTCGGGCTCCTTGGAGGAATCCGAGAAAGAAGCCAAGCGTCATGAGCGGCGTGCGGCAGCACTCGAAGCGGCCGGTGGCGGGATTGGTGGCCAGGCGGTTTACTCCGAATTCGAAGACGAAGACGACAAGGCCCGCAAGCTCGAGCTGCTCAAGGTGGTGTTTCAGCAAAACCAAGAGATGCGGACCGCGCTCAAGGCCCAGGGCATCAAGATCAAGCCGCGCAAGAACCGTCCGGCTCCGCCGCCGTCTGAGGAGCCAGCGGCCGAGCTGTCGGCCGACGAAGTTGAGAAGGAGGCCAGCGCCTCCGATCGTAACGCTGTGGTAGCTGAGGCCGCGCCGCCGATTGAAGAGGCGGCCGCCGAGACCGAGGCTGAGACCGAGGCTGAGACCGACGGCGATTACGAAGACATGGACGACCCCGACGACATGCCATGGCAGGCTGGGACCAAGATCCAGACTGACATCGCAGGGGATAACGAGGCCGACGATGACGACGACGGTGGCGTTAAGAAGATCACCGTTGCCCCGGGTACGGGCATGCCGTCCCTGTCCGAGTTGCGCGCCAAGGCCGGGATGGCCGCCGGATCTGACGATCAGGTAGGTGATACGGATGCCGAGGATGCGCCCGCCGAGGTGGAAGCCGGAGCCGACAGCGGCAGTATGGAGAGCGCTGACGCCGACGTGGATCCCGATGACATGCCCTGGCAGCCGGGGATGTCTGACTCCACCGAGCCGGTCGGTGACAACAAGGAGCAAGACGAAGATGACGGCGGCGTGAAGAAGATCTCCGCCTTTAAAGATATCGAACCACCCCCGCTACCAGGTCGCTGAGCGGGGCTTTACCACTCTCACTCTAACCCATACCCACGCACACCATCCCGCGTGCCTAATCTGCAGCCGCGGAAGTCGTTCAGGAGAAATTGAACATGGCGGACACCGTCTATCTTGGAGTCGACCTCGGCACCAGCCGTACGTCTATCACTTCGTCCAATGGCATTCGTGAGACTGTTTGGTCTTACGTTGGCTATCCCAAAGACCACGTCGCTAAGAAGAAATTCGGCGGACGTGACATCGTCTACGGTAAGGAGGCCGTTCAGAACCGTTTGGCCCTGAACCTGTTCCGTCCTCTGGCCGGTAGCTCGGTTAAGAAGAAGGGCGCCAAGGACAGCGAAGACATCAAGCGCTCGATTCGCGACCTGATCGAATACATCGTTGGCCTGGCCAAGATTCCGGCCGGTAGCACCATCTACGCTGTGATCGGCGCCCCGGCTGAAGCCTCGGTTGAAGGTAAGGCCACCATCATCGAAGCAGCTCAGAGCTGCATCGACTCGGTGATCGTGTGCTCGGAGCCCTTCTCGGTGGCCTACGGCCTCGACTTCTTGGACGACACCCTGGTGATCGACATCGGCGCCGGCACCACCGACCTGTGCCGTCTGCACGGTACCATGCCGGAGCCCGACGACCAACGCACCCATGAGGTTGCTGGTGACGCCATCGACGAGACCCTCGCCAACCTGATCAGCGAAACGAACCCCGAGGCTCAGTTCTCGATCAACATGGTGCGTGGCTTCAAAGAGAAGTACTCCTGCGTCACTGAAAACATCGACAACGCCACCGTTGAGATGCCGGTCAGTGGTAAGCCCCAGAAGTTCGACATTACCGAACTCGTCTACAAGGCTTGCTACACCATCGTGGCCCCGACCGTGGCCGCCCTGCAAGACCTGATCGCTACCTACGATCCTGAATTCCAGCACAAGATGCGTCAAAACATCCTGCTGGGTGGTGGTGGTAGCCAGATCAAGGGTCTGGGCATCGCCATTGAGCGCGGCCTTGAGGAATACGGCGGCGGTAAGGTGACCACCGTGGAAGAGCCGCAGTACGCCGGTTCGAACGGTGCTCTCAAGATCGCCCTCGACATGCCCGAAGAGTACTGGAAAGAATTCAGTGCCACCGGTGGCTCCGGCGACGAAGCCGCCAGCGCCTGATTCGCTGTTTCAGCTGTGCTGATTTGAAACACCCCGCGCCTTTGGTGCGGGGTGTTTCTGTTGGTGGGCTGGGGGGTCTTGGGCGTACGTTGTGCGGTGTGGGTCCGGGTCCGGTTGTTTGTGTGCGGTGGTCTTGGGCGCGCGTTGTGGGGTGTTGGTGGCTGGGGATTATTGGGCCGGGTGTGT
>JAQIBG010000252.1 GCA_027859175.1 Planctomycetota bacterium
TTCCAGGTGCCGTTGGATGAACCGGTATCGCATACCGCCCAGCCGGCTCCGTCGGGCACGACTTCGGCGTGCATGCGACTGGCCTTGGGATCGCCAATCTGGATACGGCAGGCCGGGTCGCGGCCAATGCTGACCGGGTCGGTATCGAGGTCGAGAGAGAAGCCGGCGCCAAAACCACCGACGATGCGCAGGACAGGCATAGTGGCAGCATCCGGCACCGCATCCGAGTGGCAAGGGTCTGTGGTGTGGGTTTTGTCGGCAGGGCGGCGCAGTCGCCGGGCGGGGTGGCCGGCTTCGCGCCTTGCCAGATGCGCTCGGGGGCCATTCTTACGCCGTATGGTGCGTCTGCTTGCGATTCTGAGTCTGGCTGTGTTGGTGATTACCGTGACCTCGGGTTGCCGGCGGCGTGGTGCCGAAAAGGACTACGACCGGCCGTTGCGCTCGGGCGAGGTCGCCTTGCAGGAAGTGCCGACCCGCGAGTGGCCGAGTTTTCAGGTCGAGGCCGGTTCGCGTCAGGCCCTGTTGGCGGGTATCCAGCATAGCCTGAGCTATCTGGGAACCCCCACCGCCAGCGCCAAGTATCCGGTGGCAGGGGTGTCTAAAGAGCAGGTGGTGATGGGGCTGTCGCGCTTCGCGGAACTGCTTGAGTCGGGCGTGGGCGAAGCCGAGTTGAATCGAGCGCTGCGCGACGAGTTCCGTCTGTATCGATCGGTAGGCTGGGACGGCCAGGGTGTGGTGCTGTTCACCGGCTATTACACCCCGATCTTCCGCGGCAGCAAAACGCGCAGCGAGCGCTACCGCTTCCCGCTGTATCGGCGCCCCAATGACCTGGAGCAGCCGCCCGGCGGCCGCGGCATTGCCCGCCAGCGCCTAGCAGGTGGCGGCACCCGGGCTTATCCGAGTCGTGGCGAGTTGGAGCGCTCTGGCGTGCTGGCCGGTACCGAATTGGCGTGGCTGCCAACCGCGATGGACGCCTACATCATTCAGGTGCAGGGCTCAGCCAAGATCCAACTCGACGATGGCAACACGATGGAGATCGGTTGGGCCGGCGACAATGGCCACGACTACGTGCCGATCCGGACCGCGTTGGTGCAAGACGGTCAGATCCCCCTCGACCATTTTAACCTCGCGACCCTGCGTGCATGGTCTGAGAACAACCCGCAGTTGGTTGAAAAGTACACTCACAGCAATCCGCGTTACGTGTTCTTCACCGAAGCCCCGGGTGGCCCGTTTGGCAGCTTGGGTCGCCCGGTGACGGCCGACGTTTCGATCGCCACCGACAAGCGGATCTTCCCGCCCGGCTCGTTGACCTATGTCGAAACCAAGGTTGGCCAGGGTAAGGGGCAGCCCTACATGGCGTTCCGGCTTGATCAGGACACCGGTGGCGCGATTCGGGCGCCGGGCCGCTGCGACCTCTACATGGGCGAGGGTCTCAGCGCAGAACGGCGCGCCGGCTATCAGCTCCACGAGGGCTACCTGTACTACTTGGTCATCCGCTAAGTGGCCTACAGCGTTAAAACGATCTTTGGCCCCACCCTGCAGGGAGAGGGCAGCAATGCTGGTCGCGCCTGCGTGTTCCTGCGCTTGTCGGGCTGCAACGCCTGGGATGGCCGGCCCGAGACGCGTGCTGCGTCGGCCTGCCCGTATTGCGATACCGAGTTTCGTGGCGGCGAGCGTTTGGCCCTCGATGCGATTCTGGTGCGCTTACTGCGCTTGATTCCTGAAGGCGCTGACGCCGCACAGTTTGGCTGCGTGCTTACCGGTGGTGAGCCGCTGCTCCAGGCTGATCAAGAACTGCTGACCACGCTGGGGGCGGCCTTCGCCTGGGTTGACGTGGAAACCAACGGCACGCGGCCATGTCCGCCGCGCCCGGCCAACGTGCGCGTCAGCTGTTCGCCCAAGGCAATCACCGGTCAGCCGGTAGTGGCCGAACCCGATTGGTGGAAGATTTTGATCCCCGATCAGGAACCCTTTTTGGAGCGGGCCTTGGCCTCAGGGGCGCCGGTCTACCTGCAGCCAACCTGCCCCGACGGCGGCCCCGAGGGTGCCACCTACCAAGCAAACGTAGAGCGCTGTCTTGAGCTCTGCTATGCCCGCGGCTGCCGCTTGAGCGTGCAGGTGCATAAGTATCTGGGTTTGGAGTGAAGACGGGTCCTGGGTCCTAGGTTTTAGGACGCCTGCAAGGCAGGCTTGGGCGCGGGGCGGCTGCCCCGATACCCCGCCCAATGGGTCGATTTTCGGACCATTGGCTGATCCCATGACCCAAGCGCCGTAGGCGCGTACCAGGAACGAGGATCAGATTCTACGTGATTGCAGAAACTCCGCCATCAGGCGGGCCTGCTGAGCGTGCCGGTGCATAGGGGAGTGAAGACGGGTCCTGGGTCCTAGGTTTTAGGACGCCTGCAAGGCAGGCTTGGGCGCGGGGCGGCTGCCCCGATACCCCGCCCAATGGGGCGATTTTCGGACCATTGGCTGTTCCCATGACCCAAGCGCCGCAAGCGCGTACCAGGACCTAGGACCAGATTCTTCGCAACCCCGCCAAAGGCGGGCCTAACGTCCGTACTTCTCGAGCGCGTCCATCAGGGCCATTTCGGCAGGCCAGGGTTGGCGGCGCGGATCGGTGATGGCCACTATTGGCCGTATCACGCGCAGGTCGGTGAGCGGCCAGGCGGCCAATTCACCACGGCGGGTCTCGCGACGCACGGTGGGTTCTGGCAGGATCGCTAGGCCGAGGCCGGCGAAGACCATGGCCTTGATGACCTCAGGCGAGCTGTGCTCCAGCACCACCTTGAGCTCCACGTTGGCTTCAACCAGGGCCCGATCGAGCAGGCGGCGGGTGATGGTGCCAGGCGAGAGCAGAATGAAATCTTCCGACTTGTAGCTGAGCACGCTGCGGCTGCGGGCCTTATGACCCATGGGCAGCACCAATACCAGCTCTTCATCCCACAGTTGTTTGATCTGCAGGCCGGGTGGCTCGTATTCGATCGAGGTGACCGCGACATCGACCTCACCGGAGGCCACCATCTCAGGCAGGCGCTCGGTGGTGGCACAGATCAGGCGCAGGTCGACCCGGCGATGGTTCTGCAGGTAGCTGCGCAGAATCGACGGCAGCACGTGCACCGCCACGCTCTCGCTGGCGCCCAGGCGCACACGCCCAGCGGCGCTGCCACCGGCGGCGGCTAGGTTGACCGTCACGCGGCTGAGCTCTTCGAGCAGGGGGCCAATGCGCGCCACTAACTCTTCGCCAGCCGAGGTCAGACGCACGCTACGGCCAACGCGATCGAACACGCGTACACCGAGGTGCTTCTCGAGGTTCATGATCTGCCGGCTAAGGGCCGGTTGGCTCAGGCCGAGTTCCTGTGCCGCTCGGGTAAAGCTTCCCAGACGCGCAATGGTTAACGCGCCGATCAGCTGCTCGGTTGGGGGGAGGTGCCCTGGAAACATGGGTTGCTATGCTGTCACGGTATCCACGGACGGCTAGAGGCTTTCCCGACCCCCCGAAAGGGCGATAGCCGGGCGTCTATGGCCTGTCATGATGCGTCCATGGCACGACATAAGGGCAAGTCAGGACATCGCTCAGACCGCACGGGCGGTGAGCAGGGTGGCGATCGGAAGTCAAAGGGCGGCGAGCGCGCTGGAAAAGGCGGCGACCGCGGTTTTCGCGGCGGTCGCAAGGGTAAAGACGAGCCGCGCGGCCAGCGCCGGCGGCCATCGTGGCTAGCCCCAGAGATCGTGCTCGAGGCGCTGATTGCGGCCGGCGAGCCGATGAGTGCTGGTGGCCTAGCGAGCAACATGGGCGTGCCCGGTGAGGCCGCCCGCGAAGTAGCGCGAGTGATGCGGGAGTTAGCAGAGAACGGCGACGTGGTGGAAGTGCGCCCTGGCCGCTACGCCGTGTCTGGTGCCGGCGGTGAGTATCCGGTGGAGGTGGTGCGCGATGCCGACCGCACGGGCATTGCCGCCCTGTTTGCCGACGAGCGCGTGTTGCCGATCCACCCAAGGCATACCCTGGGAGTGCAGGTTGGTGACCAGGCGGTGGCCTTGGTCAATGACAGCGGCGAGGCCCTGATCGTACGAGTTCAGACCCGCTTCGGGCGTCAGATTCCTGGCAGCCTCAATTTCAACCACGGCCGGGTGACTTTCATCCCCGACAATCGCCGCGAGGGCGAGATGCCGATGCTTGACAGCATGCGCGATCTCGCTCGCAACTACCAAGCCGGCGACCGCGTGGTAGTTGAGGTGGCTGTGGGTGACGACGGCGAGGCCGCCGCCCGTTTGGTGCGGGTGCTTGATGACGATAGCCCCGAGGTGGCCGACTTCGAGCTGGTGCGTCTCGCCCACGACCTGCCGGGTCCTTTTGACGAGGCGGTTGAGAAGGCTGCCGCCGAGGCGGCCGATACCGAATTGGTGCCTGATGGCCGACTCGACCTGCGCGACTCGTTCATCTTCACCATCGACCCCGAAACCGCTAAAGACTTCGACGACGCGATCAGCTTCGAGCGTCAGCGCGGCGGCTACCGCATCGGTGTGCACATCGCCGATGTCAGCCATTTTGTTCGTCATGGCTCGGTGATCGACGAGGAGGCCCTGCTGCGCGGCACCTCGTGCTACTTGGTCAATCGCGTGATTCCGATGTTGCCGGAGACCTTGTCAAACGGCATGTGCTCCTTGGTGCCGAATGAAGACCGCTACGCCCTGTCGGTGTTCATCGAGCTCGATAAGCATTTGAAGGTGACCAAGGTCGAGCCGGCGGAGACGCTGATTTGCTCGCGGCACCGTCTTAATTACGAGGAAGCTCTGGCTATCATCGAGCGCCGCAATGGTGACGACGAGTTCCCGGCAGACTTGGTTGAAATCGTTCGTCACTGCAATCGTTTCGCGCAAGACCTGCGCGGCCAGCGCGAGCGTGATGGCGCTCTGAATCTGTTTTCGGTGGAGCATAGCTTCACGCTGGATGCCAACGGTGAGCCGCTGGAAGTGCATGCCCGCGGCAGCGACGTGGCGCATCAATTGATCGAAGAATTTATGCTGCTGGCTAATCGGAGCGTGGCGGCTTGGCTCGACGATCGCGGCATGCCCTGCGTGTATCGCATTCATGGTGAGCCCGACGAAGAACGTCTTGGGTTTTTCCAGGGCATCCTCGAGAGCTATGGCATCCCTGATGCGCCGGTGTTTGAACGCAAGGGCCTACGCACCGTCCTGCAGCGGCTGGCAAAAGAGCCGCCTGCGGCGCGCCTAGTGTTGAATTATTTATGCCTACGCTCGTTCCAGAAGGCTATCTACGATATCAGCAACCTCGGGCACTATGCCCTCGCGTTTGAGCACTACTGCCACTTTACCAGCCCGATTCGTCGCTATCCCGACTTGATTGTGCACCGTTTGGTCAAAAAAGAGCTCGGCATTGCGGCGTATCAGGACGTGGAGGATCGCGTTCCACATCTCGACGCCTTTGCGCGCCAATCGAGTTACCTCGAGCGCCGTGCTGAAGTTGCCGAGCGCGAACTCGCCAAGATCAAGGGCGCGCGCTATCTGTCCAAGCGGCTCGGTGAAACCTTCACCGGCGTGTGCATGAGCGCGGCTCCGCATGGCCTTTATATCCAGCTGATGGAAACCGGCCTTGAAGGCTTGGTGCCGGTGCGCGACCTCGGTGACGAGTACTTCGAGTTCGAGGCCGAGCGCCTAGCCCTGGTTGGCCGTAGCACCGGGGTGGTGTATGGCGTGGGCTTGGAGCTCGACGTGCAAGTCGTGAACGTCGACATCCCGCGCAGCGAGGTGACCCTCGGTATGGCCAAGGGAAGCGCTCAGAAAGATGGCTCAGCGAGCTGAGCCAGCGAGCTTTCTGCTGAGTGAGAGCAGGCGCCCGGCGAGCGCGGCCACTTGTACCGCTTGCATGCCAGCTTCGCGTGCGCGCTCGGCCGAGGCGTCTACTTCTTCAGCGGCCTGACGCACCCCGGCGTTGGTTGAGCCGGCGCCGCTCGCGACCTCGCGCATCGCTTCGGCAATCTCACCGAGGCTTTGAGCAATTTCGGTGACGGCGCGGCCTGATTCGTCAACTGTGCGGGCAATGTCTTGGGTGCCGTGGCTTTGGGTTTCAACCTGGTTTGATACTTCCGAGGCAGAATCGGCCATGCCGTCGATCCCGGTGAGGAGATCGGCCACGATATCGGCCACTGAGCCGGTATCGCTTTGCACTTGGCGCACGCGCTCGGCGATGTCGTTGGCGGCGTGCTGGCTTTGCGCGGCGAGTTCTTTGATCTCGGATGCTACCACTGCGAAGCCACGGCCGGCCTCGCCAGCTGAAGCGGCTTCGATGGTGGCGTTCAGGGCCAGGAGGTTAGTTTGATCGGCGATCTTGCTGATCAGATCGGTGGCGACGCCAATCTGTTTGGCGGCGCCCCCGAGCGCTTCCATCGCCACCTTGGCGTGATCGGCGCGGCCGCGGGCGTTGGTCGCTAGGTTGCTGGCTTCGCTGGCGCGTGAGCCCACCGCTTCGATGGCATCGCGCAGGCGGGCGGTGGCGGCGGCGGCCTCGTTGGCGCCAGTGCTCATCTCCTCGGTGGCAGAGGATAGATTGCTCACGGTATTGTCGACCTGGCGCACTGCGGCCGCCATCGCTTCGACTTGCCGCGACTGGGCATGTAGGCCAGTGGTGGCCGCGCTGCTGCGCTGTTCCACCTCGTTTGCGAGCTGGGTCATGCTGGCGGCGGCGCTGTCGAGCTCGGTGGCCAGGCTGGCCAGTTCGGCGCTGCCTTCGTTGACGGCGCGGGTGGCCCACAGGAGCGCTGGGATGCCTAGGGCGCCGGCGACCAGCACGGTCAGCCCGCCGCCAATCAGGGCGATCAGCCAGAGTTGGCCGTCGATGCCGTCTTGGACTGCGGCTGCCTGCACGGCAACATCATCAATGTAGACCCCCATGCCGATGATGACTTCGGAATCACCCACGGGCGCAACGTAGCTCAGTTTGGGGCTAGGCTCTTCTTCGCCGGGTTTGGGATAGCGGTAGGGCACAAAGCCGCCGCCTTCACCGCCACGTGCGATGATCTCCTTGATGATCATCACGCCATCGCTGTCGGCGAGATCGAGGCGGGAGGTGCCTTCGATGCTGCGCTTGGGCGGCAAGGCAACCGTGATGCCTTTTGTGTCGTAGGCGAACCAGTACCCGCTGTCGTCATCGAATACGCGCACTTTGGCCAAAGATTCGGCAATGTGCTTGCGCGCGGCGGCCTGGTCGAGGCTCTGGACCTGTTCGGCCAGAGTCCGGGCGAGGCCCTCAGTGCTTGTCTGCAAGACGCCGCGATGACTGTCGTTGAGGAGGGTCGTGCTTTGTGCAACCGCACTGTTGCGCAAGGAGATGAGGCCGATGGTACCGGTTACTGCAGGTATCAAGGCGCCCAAAAAGGCAACCACAACGAGGATTCGGACCCGGGCGGGCAATGACCATTCGCGTGACGACATCTTTAGCTCCGTAGCAGTATACGAGGGCTTTCTAAGGTACTGCTACGATTGGTGTCGTCATCAGAAAACTCATCTCCAGCTAGATGTTGCGCGCGGCGAGGGCGGGTAAGAATCCCGCACCCTGTCTGCCCAGGGGCTTGAATTGCCGGCAGCAACCCCTATCCTATCAAAACCGATCAGAGAAGTACAGATTAAGGAGCGGATATGTCTGCTAGCTGGAAGAATGCCCTCGGCGATGCGATTCCCGCCGATATTGGCGAGGAAATTGACGTCTACGAGCGCCAGTGCGAATTGCGCCGTGATGATAACATAGACGAAAAGGTGTTCGCCGAAGTGCGCCTGCGCCGCGGCGCCTACGGTCAGCGCTACGACAACGGCCACCGCAACGACGGCAAGCAGATCCGCGACCTCGTATTCCCGACCAAGGCCACCAAGGGCCCTGGTGTAGAGTGGGACGCGCCGGGCATGATACGGATCAAGATTCCCTACGGCGGCGTTACCGCGCGTCAGCTCGAAGTGATGGCCGATTTGGCTGAAGAGTACTGCGACGCGATCCTGCACGTGACCACGCGGCAAGACATCCAGCTCCACTTCCTGCACATTGACGACAGCCCCGACCTGATGCGTCGCTTGGCCGCAGTGGGTATCACCACGCGTGAGGCCTGCGGCAACGCGGTGCGCAACGTCACGGGCTGCCCCTTTGCCGGCGTGTGCAAGACCGAGGCCTTCGACACCACCGTGGCTACCGAGGCCCTGTGGAAGTTCCTGCTCGGTCATAAAGATGCGCAAGACTTTGGCCGCAAGATGAAGATCAGCTTCTCGGGCTGCGCCTCAGAAGCCTGCGCGATGGCGCGCATGCACGACATTGGCCTCGTGGCCAAGGTGCAAGACGGCAAGCGTGGCTTCGAGTACTACGTTGGCGGCGGCTTGGGTGCGGTTCCGCATCAGGCTCCGTTGCTGTACGAGTTTTTGTCGGAAGAAGAGCTGCTGCCGATCAGCCAGTGCATCTGCCGCATCTTCGGCCGCATGGGCGAGAAGAAGAACCGCTCCAAGGCGCGGATCAAATTCTTGGTCGCCAAGCTGGGCATCGAAGAATTCCGCAAGCTGATTGAAGAAGAGCGCAAAACCCTGCCGCACGACGACCGCTGGACCGACTGGATCGGCAAGAACGAGAAGGAGCCCGAAGAGGCCCTGCTCGCCGCGGCTGAACTCAATGGCCAGACCCGCCCCGATGGCTTCGACATCTGGTTCAAGACCAACGTCAAGCCGCAGCGCCAGCCCGGTTTCTGCACCGTTGAATTGGCGATGCCGCTGGGTGATTACACCTCGGCCCAGAGCCGCGCCTTGGCCGACATCGCGCGCACCTACGTGGGCGAGACCATGGGCGTGCGCCTGACCGTGGAGCAGAACGTGGTGCTGCGCTGGATCCCCGGCGCCAAGCTGATTGATCTGTTCCAAGACTTGGTCAAGGCCAAGCTCGCCTCGCCGAGCGCGCAAACCATCGTAGACGTCACTGCCTGCCCCGGCACCGACACCTGCAAGCTCGGCATCGCCGCCTCGCGCGGTTTGGCCGGCGAGTTGCGCGAGCGCCTCGCGGCCAAGCAGTTTGAACTCGATGAGGCCGTGCGCGGTCTGAAGATCAAGGTTTCGGGCTGCTTTAACAGCTGCGGTCAGCATCACGTGGCCGACATCGGCTTCTACGGTGTTACCCGCAAGCGCCACGGCTTCAGCGTGCCGCATTTCCAGATGATCCTCGGTGGTCAGATGGATAATAATGCGCACAGCTACGGCCTGCCGCAGTTCGCGATTCCGGCCAAGCGCATTCCGGAAGCGATCGACCGTTTGACCGGTTGGTACGCCAAGGAGCGCGAGCAGAGCGAAGGCTTCCAAGACTTCATCAAGCGCATGGGCAAGCCGCCGCTCAAGGATCTGCTCAAGGATCTGACCGAGATCGCGCCCTACGAAGAAGACCCCACGCCCTACACCGACTGGCACGACCCGCGTGAGTACACCACCGGCGACATCGGTATCGGTGAGTGCGCTGGCGAACTGGTGGAGACGGTTGACTTCGGCATCTCCGAAGCCGAGCGCTTGGCCTTTGAGGCCCAGATTGCGCTCGACGCCAAGGATGCCGACAAGGCAGCCAAGTTGGCGATGGATGCGATGTTCAGCGCCGCCAAGGCCCTGGTTTACACCCAGAACATCGACATCACCAACGATCGCGCGGCCATCGTGGCTGAGTTCACCAGCCGTTTGGTGGAACCGCAGATCTTCTGGGATCAGTACGTGGGCGCCAAGTACGCCGACTACTTCCGCGATGCCGTGGCCGAACCGGTGCCCGCGGGTGACCTGGAGGCGGCGCATCGCCGCGTGGAAGAAGCCACCTTGTTCATTGAGGCTTCGCATACCTGCAAGAACGGCATGAAAGTGGTGGAAGCCTGATTCGGCTTCGCTTGGAAGGACAGTACGCATGGCTATCGACAAACTGATTGTGAAGTTTTTTGCCACCGAACCGCCGGAGCGCATCGCTGACGCGATCGACGTGTTCCACCGCTGGATTCAGGACGACTCGATCGACGGCTTGCCGCTCGACGTGGCCGACTACGCCCACGTGCCCGACGGTCCCGGCATCATTCTGATTGGCCACGAGGCCGATCACGCCCTTGATGAAACCGAGGGCCCGGTTGGGTACATGTACCGTCGCAAGCGCCTGCTTGCGGGCAGCGACGAAGAGCGCGTGCTTGCCTGCTTCAAGGCGGCAGTGGCAGCAGCGGCCAAGCTGAGCGAAGACCCCAAGCTGGGCCTCAAGCTCGACCTGTCGCGGGTGCGCTTGGTGTTCAACGACCGTTTGGCGCAGCCCAATACCGATGCCGGTTGGGATGCCGTCAGTGCGGCCGTGCAGGCCGCCGTCAGCAAGGCCTATGGCGGTGCTGATTTGATGGTGGAGCGTGATGCGGGTGATCCGCGTGCACGTCTGGGTGTGACCATCGGCGTGGCCGGCGATCACAGCCTGGCAAGCTTAGCCGGCAACTTGGTCTGAGGCCGCTGTCGTGCTGATCAAACTCAGCATCGCCGCCCTCATCGGTTTGGCGGTGGTGGTGTTGGGCTTGCTCGGCTTGCGGCTGTTTCAGCCTGAACCACGTGCCCTGGGGCTCACTGCCGCAGGGCGTTTGGCTGATCTAGATGCCAAGCCCAACTGGGTCAGCAGCGACAGCGAACTGCCCGACCATGCCATCGCTGCCCTGCCGGCCGCCACGCCAGACCGCTGGCAGGCAGCCCGCGCCGCCGCCCTCGCCCTGCCGCGCACCAGCATCGCGAGCGAATCCGATAATTATTTGTACCTGGAATGCCGCAGCCTGTTGTTCCGTTACGTCGACGACCTCGAACTGCACTACCGCCCCGACACCGGTACCGTCGCCGTCCGCTCTGCCTCCCGCGCCGGTCACGGCGACATGGGCGTCAACCGCCGCCGCGTCGAAACCCTCCGCACAGCCCTCGAAGCCCAGCCTTAGTGAGCCTTGGCTAGGTGCTGGGGTCTTGGGGGTAACGCAAGGGCGC
>JAQIBG010000264.1 GCA_027859175.1 Planctomycetota bacterium
GCGATTAGGGCCTCAGCAAAGGGACTGCCGGCGTGGTAGCCCCAGCTTGCACCGCGATGGTCGATCCAGCTGAGGAAGGCAGGTTGGGCGATGGCGGTGTCTGGGCCGGCTGCGCTATCGAGGCCGAACTGCGAGGCGTGGCAGGCGAGCGCGGCCCGCTTGCGATCCCAATCGGTTTGGCTGCAGGGCACCAGCACCTGGGGCTGGGTGATCGGGAGCTCCGCCTCGTATTCCAGCAGGCGCGCGCCGCGGAACGTTTCGCCAGCGGCGGGGTAGTTGTGCAGGGCTGCCAATTTGTGGGCTGCGCGGGCCAAATGCCCCAGCGCGACGTGATCAGGATGGCGGGCGTGCGGGTGCATGGCGAGGATCAGGCCCGGCCGGTAACGCCGAATGGCGCTGACCACGGCCGCGCGCATCGCGTCGTCGTCGGCTTTGAGGTGGCCATCTGGCAGACCCAGGTTGTCGCGGGCTTGCAGGCCAAGGACCTCGGCGGCGGCCTGGGCTTCGCGGGCCCGCTCTTCAGGCGTGCCGCGTGAGCCAAGCTCGCCGGCGGTGGCGTCTACCACCACCACGGCGGCGCCAGCCGCCACGTGGTGGGCGATGCACGCGCCGCAGTGCAATTCGGCGTCATCGGGGTGGGGGGCCAAGACCAAGAGGTCACATTGCATCGCTGCCCTTTCAGGTGGCGCATAGGCACACTGCCGACTTGCTCCACCGGCCCCCGTTCTAGACTGGTTCGGATCAACGACCAGCGGCGCTCTGACGCGCCGCAACTGGCCACAGGGAGCCATCGGCACATGGGCGACATTATCGGCGGCGATTCACCAAGCGAAGGTCTTCGCGACCTCTTGATCGAAGAGGAGATGAAGGAGAGCTATCTGACCTACGCCATGAGCGTATTGGTTGACCGAGCTCTTCCAGACATCCGAGACGGCCTCAAGCCGGTGCATCGACGGATCTTGTTCTCGATGCGCGATCTGAACCTGAATCCCGGGGCGAAGTACCAGAAGTCGGCCAAGATCGTTGGTCAGTGCATCGGTAACTACCATCCGCACGGTGATACCGCGGTTTATGACGCCATGGTGCGTATGGCGCAGGACTTCTCACTGCGCTACATGCTGGTTGATGGCCAGGGCAACTTCGGCTCGATCGACGGCGACGCGGCCGCGGCCTACCGGTATACCGAAGCCAAGATGGCGCCGGCTGCGGGTGAGATGCTGGAAGACATCCAGTACGACACCGTGGACATGAAGCCCAACTTCGACCAGCAGAACGACGAACCTGTCGTGCTGCCGGCCAAGCTGCCGAACTTGCTGATCAACGGCTCGTCGGGCATTGCCGTGGGTATGGCCACCAACATCCCGCCCCACAATCTGGGCGAGGTGTGCCAAGCCGCGATTCACGTGATCGACAATCCCGCCTGTACCGTGTCCGACCTGATGGAGTTTGTGCGCGCGCCTGACTTCCCCACCGGCGGCTACATCTGTGGCACTGGCGGCATCCGCACTGCGTACGAAACCGGCCGTGGTCGGTGCATCATGCGCGCCAAGATTACCACCGAAGAGCTGCGCGGCGGTCAGATGGCGTTGGTGGTCACCGAGATCCCGTACGGCGTCAAGACCACCACCATTAAGGAATCCATCGTCAAGGCGGTGAACGACGAAAACGTCAAGGTCCTCAGTGAGGTTCGCGGCGGTGCGGTGGCTAATGGCTTGCGCTTGGAGCTGCTGATGAAGCGCGGTGAGGATCCGGATGTGATCCTCAACCAGCTGTGGAAGCACACCTCGCTGCAGAGCACCTTCGGCCTGAACATGATTGCCCTTGATGGTGGCCGTCCGCGTACGGTGGGCCTCAAGCGTATGCTGCAGGCCTTTATCGAACATCGCAAGGAAGTGATCGTGCGTCGCACGCGCTTCTTGTTGGCGCGTGACGAGGCGCGTTTGCATATCGTACTCGGCCTGCTCAAGGCGATCGACATCATCGACCAAATCATTGCCTTGATCCGGTCCTCGTCGACCACCGATGAAGCCCGCCAAGGCTTGATCGAACGCTGGGACTTCTCCGAACGCCAGGCCAACGCCATCCTTGAGATGCAGTTGCGTCGCCTGACCGGTCTGGAGCGCGAGAAGCTCGACAACGAGCGGCAAGAGCTCGAAGCCCGGATCGCTGACTATCGTGACATCCTCGCGCGCGAGGAACGTCAGTTCAGAATCATCAAAGACGACCTGCAGTACCTGTGCGACAAGTTCGGTGATCCGCGCCGCACCGAGATCACGGCCGCGGCCGGCGATCTGGCGATGGAAGATCTAATCGAAGACGAAGAGTGCGTGGTCACGATCACCAAGTCGGGCTACATCAAGCGTCTCCCGTCTGACACCTACCGGACCCAGCGACGCGGCGGCAAGGGCATTTCGGGCGGCAAGCTCAAAGACGATGAAGACTACGTCAAAACGATGTTCTTGGCCACCACTCACGACTGGCTGCTGTTCTTCACCAACTTTGGCAAGGTGTATTGGCTCAAGGTTTACGAGTTGCCGCAAATGAGCCGCACCTCGCGCGGCCGCGCTTTGCCCAACGTGATCAGTCTTGAGCAGGGTGAGACCCTGGAGACCTGTTTCGCGGTGCGCGAGTTCCCGGACGACCGCTACTTGTTCTTCGCGACCGCCAAGGGGCAGGTCAAGAAGACCGTGCTCTCGGCCTACGGCAATGTGCGCCAGGGCGGTATCAAGGCGATCAAACTGGCCGACGAAGACCGTTTGATCTCGGTGCTGATCACCGGCGGCGACAACGAAGTGATTTTGGCGACCCGCAATGGTCAGGCGATTCGCTTCAATGAGGGCGACTGCCGCCCGATGGGACGTGATACCGCTGGCGTCACCGGCATCAATCTGGGCGACGGTGACCAAGTGGTGGCCGCGATCCTGCGTGAGCCCGATACAGAAGTGCTGTCGGTGTGTGAAAACGGCAATGGCAAGCGCACCGGTTGGGACGAGTACCGGAAGACCAAGCGCGGCGGTAAGGGTGTGATCAATATCAACACCGAGCGCAACGGGCCCTTGGTGGCCTGCCTCGCGGTATTGGCCGATGACGAGATCATCTGCAACACGCGTGGTGGCATGGTGGTGCGAACCAGCGCTGAGCATATCCGGGTGACCGGGCGCGCGGCGTCTGGTGTGCGTGTGGTCAACATTGCCGATGGTGACGCCCTGATTGCAGTGGCGCGTTGTGACCGCGAAGACGATGAGGAAGGCGGCGAAGCCGAGGGTGGTGACGGCACCGCTCCTGATGCACCGACTGATAGCGGGCCCGCGCCGCTGGCAGATCTGCCGCCAACTGGCGTACCTGGTGCGGAAGAAATGGAAGACCACGGCGGCCCAGACGATTTCTGATCGCTGTTGCCTGCTGGAATAATGCAACAAGCCCGGTCGTTACGATCGGGCTTGTTGCGTTTTGGGTTCCTGGTTCCTGGTTCCTAGTGCGCGCCTTTGGCGCGTCGTGGGCATGATCGCCGCCCGTCCGACACCCACGTATACCAGGGTCTGACGCGCGCGAGCACCGCCGGCATCCAACGCGCGAAGCGCGCACTAGGAACCAGGA
>JAQIBG010000276.1 GCA_027859175.1 Planctomycetota bacterium
ACCACGACCGACATGGCCCCTACTTGGCGCGCATCCCGCTTGATGAAGCCACCTGGCCGCAAGCAGCTGTCACCTTAGCATTGCCGTGGCCGGCACCGGCTGGCGGTCACCACCAGAGCCATCGCGCTGTCCCGGCCCCCGAAGACGGCGGCGATCCCCTGCCTCAACATAATTACCACGGCATCCCCCTGCTGCGCCCACGCTTCTGGACCCTGACCAACGCGGTGGTGCCCACCGGCGGTTTTGGCGCGCTCGGTGTTATCACCGATCCACTCAATACGCACACGCTGGTTGGCAGCATCGGCGTTGGACCGGTTGAGAGCGAGCCCGTTGGCCTCGGTAGTTGGTCGTACCGGGGCTGGCCCATTGATATTGGCGTCATCGCTTGGCGCAGCGAAATTACCTATGCCGATGAATACCGTGGCACCGATGGCCGCGATTACGACTACACCGAAACCAAAGATGCGGCTGAACTGCTGTTTGGACGCGGCATAGCCGCACTCGATCGTGACTTCTTCGGCTTCGTGCGCCTGGGCATTGCCGACTGGAACGAAGTCGATGAAGCCGCTGAAGAATATGACGGTATCGCCGCGCTCGGGCCGCCTGCGTTCGAAGGCGAAGAACGCTACGTGCAGGTAGACCTGGGCTATGACGACCGCTTTTTGTTCCCCGACGGCTACGCCCCAGACGCCGGCGTGGCTGCTCTGATAAGCCTGCGCCACTCGGGTTTTGATGGCGAACTCGAACGCAACCGCGCCCTGGCCGCCGCCTCGGGCGCCATCCCCATCTGGCGCAAGGGTGGTCATCAACTCGTGGTGTCTGGAAAACTCGGCACCAGCGATGGCGACGAGTTCATGCAGGGCAACTTCTCAATCGGCGGGGCCTTTGGCCTCGGCCTGCCGCGCGGCTACATCGACCGCATCGCCACCGGCAACCACTTGGCTGGCGGCAGTATCGCCTACCGGGCGGCCCTCTGGCGGCCCTTCGATGGCTACGGCTCGAGCCCCCTGGTGAATCGCCAACTCGTCCTCGAAATATTTGCCGATGCCGCCCAGGTCAGCAATGACCAACCAATCGACCCCGATGCAGATTGGTACCGATCGGTTGGCGGCCTGCTCTATACCACCTGGGAATTTTACGGCACCCTCCTGCAACCCGGCCTCGGCGTCGCGCAGCAACTTGATGGCAACGAAGACACCACCTTCCTGCTCGAGCTTGGGTTCCGCTGGTGACTTGAATCAGCAAGAGGAATCCGCTGGTGGCTTGAATTAGCAGGAGGGAGTTGAGGGAGTTGAGGTCCGAATGAGGCGAGAGAAAAAAAGGGGAGAATTTCAATGTTTAGTCTGGGATTGAACCCTTGGGCACAGGCCAAAGCCTAGGCATGACGATTGTTGCGATTGTCGTGAGTGTCCTGTCCTTGGGACTCGCTGTGGTTGTTGCGCGGGGACTTGCGGAGCGTGCTCGGATCGCGCGTGGCCTGGTGATTGGCGCAACCTTGGCGCTGGTTCTGTGGGTTGTGTTGGGGCAGCAGTCGCTGTGGGTTGCTCGCCTGATTCCTGGGCCATATCTGCTGGTGTTGGGTGAGTGGCTGCCATTGATTGCTGCGCTGGTTTGTGGGGCCGCATGGAGCGCGATGAAAACGCCTGCATGGCGGCGAGTTGCGTTGCTGGGGCCAACTGGCGCCGCGGCCATTATTGTTGCTTACCTGCCGCTGCTTTCGACTCGTCCGCCCTGCGATAACTTCTGGCAACACGGCGTCTGCATTCAAACCACGCCCAGCACCTGTACCGCAGCAGCTGCGGCTACATTATTGGCACGCAAGGACCTTCATCATAGCGAAGCCGAACTGGTCGCAGCGTGCGCAACCACCAAACGCGGCACCCTGCTGCACGGCGCCATCGGTGGCCTGCGCGCCTTCGCCAAACAACATCGCGTCTGCTTTGATAGCTTCGATCACATCGACGACGTGCCGCTACCGGCCATCCTGTCTGTCGTGCTCACTGACGAACTCGATGCCCGCGACCCACGGTACCGCAACGACTGGGGCTGGATCATCAATCAACCGCACAGCGTCATCCTGCTCGCGATTGAACCCGATGGCCGCCCGCTGATCGCAGACCCAGCCATCGGCATCGAGCACTGGGATCAAACCGGCCTCACCGAACTCTGGACCGGCCGCGCCATCTGGCTCGCTGATTCCGACTAGCCCAGCAACCCCTTAGAAGAAACAAGGTTTTCGGGGAATACAGCAGCCGGTTGAGAAACACCCAAGCCGCCCCATACCCCCTCTGTTTTCCTCTGTTCCTCTGTTTCTCCTGTGCTTAAACCCCAGCCAGGGTTTTAAGACACGCTGCCGTCGCCGACTTTTTGCGCGAGGAGTGGGGCCACGGGGATGATGCGCAGGCCCTCGGATTCGAGTTCCATGGCGCGCGGGTGGCTGTCGGTGCAGGCGATGGTGCCGAGCAGGCCGCTGTCGCGCAGGCGCTTGAAGGCGTCGCCAGGCAGAACGCCGTGAGTGGCGACCACGTCAACCGCGGTAGCGCCGGCATCGAGGTAGGTTTTGGCGGCGCCGAGGAGGCTGCCGCCAGTGCGGATCATGTCGTCGTAAATGACGACGCGGCGACCTTCAACGTCGCAGCTAACCGACGACACCATGGTCTCGTCGCCGCTGAGGCGGCGCTTGATGATGATGGCGGCGGCGCAGCCGAGTTCATTTGAGAGGCTCTGCACCCACTTAGCGCGGCCAGCATCGGTTGAGGCCAGCACCATCCCCTCGCCGCCCAGTTCGCGCATCACCGGCAGCAAGACGGGCTTGGCGTAGATGTGGCGCGCCACCATGTGGCCTTCGCAATAGTGCTGGATGCCCTCGGCGTGGAGGTCGAGGAACCAGGCGCGATTGCCAGCAGCAGCGGCCGGAATCGCCGACAACACGCGGCTGCGCGTTTTGCCAGTGATCACTTCACCCGGAATGGTTGAGCGCTCCATGGTGGAGTAGCCGTAGTAGGGAATGATCAGATCAAGTCGGCGCGCGCCGTATTTACTGATCGCACAGCCGAGGTCGAACATGGTGAGCGTGGCGGTTTCATCCACAGTACCGCCAACCAAAATGGCGTCGCGATCCGCGATCTGGGTGACGACACGTTGATAGTGCTCGCCGTCTGGGAATACGCGTCGCTCGACCTCACCCAGTTCGGCACCGAGTTCGTTGGCGATACTGGCCGCCATGGCTTCATAGTGGGGTTGCGCGAATACCACGGGGTCAACCAGCTTGGGCATGAACGGGCTCCTTCATTGGCGCTGCACACGGCGGCGCAGAGCATCATGGCTTAGATGGGAAAGCCAAGCGGCGAGCCGACCCCGGAACGAGGTGGCACAAAAAAGGTCACAACAATCAACAGAAACCGGTCATAGCCGACTGAACGCGCGTTCAGACGGCGCCGGTCAACAACTGCCAGCCCAATAACAATGCACTGGCAGCAGCGCGTTGCTGCACGCGGCTGCGGTCGCCACGAATATGGCTGTGCCGGGTTACCACCCGCGAGCCGAGAGCCGCCGCCATCCACACGGTACCCACCGGCTTGGCGCGGGTGCCACCGTCGGGGCCGGCGATACCACTGGTGGCCAAGGCCAAGCTCGCACCACTGCGGGCGAGAGCGCCGCGCGCCATTTGCGCAACAACCTGCTCCGAGACCGCGCCATGCCGCTTGAGATCTACAGCGGAAACACCGAGGTAGCCCGCCTTAACCTCGTTGTGGTAGGCAACCAAGGCCTCCTGCAACACAGCGCTGCAGCCTGGAACAGCGCCAAGCATGCCAGCAATCGCGCCGCAGGTGCAGCTTTCCGCGCTGGTGATCGTTTGGCCCCGCTTGGTCAGCACTGCAACCAAACTCGGGGCGAGGCCAGCCTCTGGCAGCAGGTACGGCTTGAGAATATTGCGGACCGCCGCGCAGCGCTTGCGCACCGCGGTGGCAGACCCAACGACACGGACGGTGATGTGTCCCAATTCATGCGCGGTGATACCCACCTGCACCGGACCTGGCGATAGCAAGGCACCGAGTTGATCTTGCGCGCTCGATTCACCCAAGCCGGCAAAGTGAACTTCACCAACTTCAGGCACCCGCAGGCCCGGAATCAAACGTGGCAACTGCGTGCTCAAGCGCTCGGCCATCGCGAACATTTCATGCGGCACGCCGGGCATGCAGGCGATCCACGCCCCCTGCACTTGGCCAAGCATGCCAGGCGCGGTGCCGCGATCGTTTTTCAGAACCCGCGCACCTACCGGCATCAAGGCCTGACGCTTATTGGAGACCGGCACCGGGCCCGGCCGGAGCTTACCCCAATAGCGCTCGATCTGATTCCACGCGCGCGCACTGGCTTCGAGCTTGGCGCCCATGGCACCGGCCAAGGCATGCCGCGTGCGGTCATCCTCGGTAGGGCCAAGGCCACCAGTCACCAGCACCAGATCGGAGGCCGACGCCGCGGCTTTGATCGCAGCCACCAAGGTTGCCTCGTCATCACCCAGAATCTGGACCCCAGTGACCGTCAAACCGCGATCCGCACACCAACGGGCCAAGAAGGCCGAGTTGGTGTCTACCGTGCGTCCGAGCAGCAGCTCATCGCCAATCGCCAGGATACGCGCGGTATGCCGCGACATGATCAGCCCTCAACCGCAGCAAGACCGCTACGCCACGCAGCCCGCAGCGCGTTGGTATCGGCGGCGAAGCGGGTATCAAAACCGCGCACGCGCAGCTCTGATTCCGCGATCACGGTTCCGATGAACTCGTTGGGCACACCATCGAGCAACTTGCGAGCTTCGGCGAGCTTGTCCTTGGGGACGGTCAACACGATGCGGCTGTTGCTCTCAGCAAACAGCAGCTGATCGAGCCGGGTCACGTCGGCCGCGCGCGGAATGCGATCGGCGTCGATCTCCATGCCCAGGTCGCCAGCGAAGGCCATTTCGGCCAAACTCACGCCGAGCCCACCCTCAGAGCAGTCGTGCGCAGCGCTCACCACACCGGCGGCAATCGTGCGCACAACGGCTTCAAGCATCGGCTTCGACAAGGCCTGATCCAAGCGCGGGACTCGCCCGCCAGTGCCACCGGCCTGGGCCAGATATTCGCTGCCGCCGAGCTCGCGCCGCGTTTCGCCGACCACGATCACGCAGTCACCGGCGCGCTTAGCATCCATGGTCACGGCCTTGGTGACGTCGTCCATCACGGTGAAGGCAGTGATCAACAGGGTATGCGGGATGATGATGGTTTCGCCGCCAACCGCGTACTCGTTGTTGAGGCTGTCTTTGCCTGACACAAAGGGCGCACCGTAGTACATTGCGAGGTCATAGCAGGCCTTGCACGCACGCACCAAGGCGCCGAGGTTTTCGGGCTTGTCGCAGTTGCCCCACGAGAAGTTGTCGAGCAGGGCCACCTTATCAAGGGGCGCGCCCACACACACGAGGTTACGCAGGGCCTCTTCGATACCGGCAGCGGCAGCGTGATAGGCGTCTACCTCGCCATAGCAGGTGTTCAAACCACAGGCCACCGCCACGCCACGGTCGCGACCGAGTTGCGGCGCCACCACGGCGGCGTCAGACGGACCAGAGCGATCAACACCAACCATCGGCTTGACGATCGAGCCCGCTTGCACCTCGTGGTCGTACTGGCGGATCACCCATTCCTTAGAGGCCACGTTAGGACGATTGAGAATCCCAGCCAAGGTCGCGGCGTAATCGCTGGGCTCGGTTACGACCTCATCGGTCTCGGTGCCCGGCTTGAACACCGCCTTGCGCAGCACGCGCGGCAGACCGTTGTGCACGAACTGCATGTCGATGTCGCACACTTCTTCGCCGTGGTAGTACATGCGCAGGCGGTGGTCACCGGTGAAGGTACCCACAACCGTGGCTTCTACATTCTCAGCAGCGAAAATTGCCAGGGCCTCGTCGAGCTTCTCGGGCGGCACCGCGGCCACCATGCGCTCCTGCGCCTCCGAGATCCAAATCTCGGCGTAGCTGAGGCCGTCGTACTTCAGAGGCACACGATCGAGATGGACCTCACAGCCGGTTTCCTCGGCCATTTCGCCAATCGCCGAGGAGATACCACCAGCACCGCAGTCGGTCAGAGACGAGAAGCACTTCGCATCGCGCGCCTGAAGCAGGGTGTCGAGTACGGTTTTCTCGGTGATCGCGTTGCCAATCTGCACCGCGCCCGAACTGGCCATCTCGCTGTCTTCCGACAACTCGATCGACGAGAAGGTAGCGCCGTGGATGCCGTCGCGACCAGTGCGACCGCCAAATACCAAAATGTGGTCACCCGGACGCGCGTCGCCAAAGCAATCGTCACGCGGGATCAGGCCGGCAGTGCCGCAGAACACCAAGGGGTTGCCGACGTAGCGCGGGTCAAAGCGCACCGCGCCGTTGACCGTGGGGATGCCCATGCGATTGCCGTAATCGCGCACGCCAGCCACCACGCGGCGCATCAGACGGCGCGGATGGATGGTGCCAGCCGGCAGCTCGTCGCGCGGCGTTTCCAGGTCACCAAAGCAGAACACGTCGGTGTTGAAGATCGGCTTGGCGCCAAGGCCGGTGCCGAGGATGTCACGAATCACGCCACCAATGCCGGTGTTGGCGCCGCCATAGGGCTCAATCGCAGACGGATGGTTGTGCGTTTCCACCTTCATGCACACGCCGAAATCTTGATCAAACTCAATCACGCCAGAGTTGTCGGTGAACACCGAAATGCACCAGGGCTTGTCGAGGTCGTTGGTGGCCTTGGCGATGGTCTGCTTGAGCAGGTTGTCGATGGTTTCGCTGCCTTCTGGGCCTTCGTACTCAACCACACCCTTGAGGGTCTTATGGACACAGTGCTCAGACCAAGTCTGGGCCAGGGTTTCGAGCTCGACGTCGGTTGGATTACGACCAAGACCGCGGAAATGCCCCTGAATGGTGGTCATCTCCGGCAAGCTCAAGCTCAGGCAGCCTTCGCGGCTGAGCTTCAGGAGCGCTTCGTCGTCCATATCGCGCAGCGGCACTTCTTGCCGCGCATGGCGCACATCACCGCTGGGATCGGGGAAGCGCACGGCTTCGGCTGGGTCAACTGCCACCTCTTCAATCGCCACGTTAGCCAAGCTCTTCCAGGCCAAGGTGTCGCAGTCTTGATCGCTGGCACCCAGCAGCTCAAAGCGGCGGCCGCAGCGCACCTGCGCCACCTTCAAGCCCAGATCGCTGGCACCCTTGAGAACCGAGGTTTCAACCGGATCCATCACGCCGGGCTTGTTTTGGACCTCAATGACGCGGCGGTCATCGGTGGTGGGAGAACTCAGCTGCACCGTTTCGGTCACCGGATCGGCTAGCAAACGCTCACCAAGCAAGGTCGCCTGAGCCTGATCAATCTCGCCACGCAGCAGGTAGTAGCGGCTCGCGCGGATATCCGTCAGGTGCTTGAGACCGAGGGTCTCCGCCTCATGGACCACGTGCGGATCGGAGGCATTGGAACGAGGGAGGACATCAACACGGAAGGTAGCAGCTGCAGACATGGGCGGCACGGTAATCCTGCCCCAGAACGTGCAAGCGCGGCGGTCGGCCGTGACAGATACGGGGGTGGTCGCGGCGCTCCGCCACGGTACGACCGGTGCTCTTTTCCCCACCACGACCCCCTCAGCGGCATCCTCCGCCGCACGGAGACCCAGCGATGGCTGATCCCTTCAAAGCCTACGACATCCGCGGCATCTATCCCGACCAGCTCGATGAAGCCCTGGCCCACAAGATTGGCAATGCCACGGCCCAAGTTCTCGGCCTCGCCGGCAAGCGCTTCACCGTTGGCCGCGATATGCGCGTGTCTGGCCCCATGCTCAAAGAAGCCTTCATTGCCGGCCTGGTAGAAGCAGGCGTGCACGTGGTTGACGTTGGCATGCAATCCACCCCCGCCACCACCTTCGCCATGCACGAACTCGGCACCGAAGGCGGCGCCCAGATCACTGCCAGCCACAACCCCAGCGAATACGGCGGCATCAAGATCACCGGCCCCGGCTTCAAACCAATCGGTGGCGGCACCGGCATGGAAGAGATCGAAGCAATCGCCCGCAGTGGCAAAACCGTGCCGGCAGCCGGCGGCAAGATCACTGAAGCCTTTGTTCTCGACAGCTACGCTGAGTTCTTGGCCCAGCGCCTCGATCTGGCCAAGCCGCTCACAATCGTGGTCGACGGCGGCAACGGCATCATTGGCACCATGTTCCAGCACCTGGCCCCCAAGCTGCCGGGCATCACCATCGTGCCGATGTACTTCGACCCCGATGGCCGTTTCCCCAATCACGACGCCAACCCCCTCAAGACCGAGAACCTGCCTGACCTGCAAGCCCGCGTGCTGGCCGAAGGCGCCGATTTCGGCGCCGCCTTCGACGGTGACGGCGACCGCTGCGCCCTGGTCGACGAGAAGGGCCAGATCATCACCTGCGACCTGACCACCGCTTTGCTCGGTCAGTACTACCTCGAGCGCGAAAAGGGTGCGACCATCGCCTACGACCTGCGCTCGTCAAAGGTGGTCGCCGAGATGATCACCGAGATGGGCGGCAAGCCGGTTGAAACCCGGGTTGGCCACAGCTTCATCAAGGCGACCCTCAAGGCCGAGAAGGCCCCCTTCGCCGGTGAACTGTCGGGTCACTATTATTTCCGCGACTTCTTCGGTGCCGACTCCGGCCTCTACGCTTTCATCCTCTTGGCCAATGTATTGAGCCGCGTTGACAGCGCCTCGAGCGCCATCGCCCCCCTACAGAAATATTTCCACAGCGGCGAGATCAATTTCAAGGCCGACAAAGACGCCGTGTTCGCCAAGATCAAAGCCCTGCCCGGCGCCGAGATCACCGAGCTCGACGGTATCACTGCACGCTTCGGAACCTGGTGGTGCAATGTCCGCGCCTCCAACACCGAACCGGTGGTGCGCCTCAACCTGGAAGCCGATACCAAGGCCGAAATGGATGCCAAACTGGCTGAGATGAAGGCCTTGATTGAAGGGTAAGGCGTTAACCGGTCCTGGGTCCTGGAACGCCTGCAAGCAGGCTTAGATGCGGGGCTCGCGGCCCCGATACCCCGCCCATAGGCCCGGCGGTCACAGCGAGCGGCTGTCCCCTAGGATCCAAGCGCCGCAAGGCGCGTACCAGGCCCAGGACCCGATAGTTAACCGGTCCTGGGTCCTGGAACGCCTGCAAGCAGGCTTAGACGCGGGGCTCTCGGCCCCGATACCCCGCCCATAGGCACGGGCATGCGGCTGTCCCTAGGATCCAAGCGCCGCAAGGCGCGCACTAGGACCCAGGACCCCCAAGCACTTACTCCAGCAGGCCCTCAAGCTCAATCACATAAATCCGACGCTGGCCGTCGTCGATGGAGTCGATGGAGATGGCTTTGCCGTCGGGGCGCCAGCGCGGGTGCAGGTCACAGCGCCAGTCATTACCATTACCAGGCAGGGCGCCGTGGCGCATGCCGGGGAGTTGGATTTCGTGCCCGTCACTGACGCGGGCCAGTTTGAGTTCTTGGATGCCGTCACGCGGGTAGCTGTCGGTAACCAGCCAGCGACCGTCGGGCGAAAACATCTGATGGCCGTGGGCGATGCTGCCCGGTGCGAGCACGCGGTACTGCGTGGGGATGCGATCGTTGCACACGGTAAATTCGCCACCGCGCCCGCGGTAGTCGGCGTCTACCAATAATTCATCGGGAGTGCGGCCCCACATCTGGTGGGTAATCCCACCCGATGACCAACGTGCGTGGTCCAGCGGGCAGCGCAAATCACTGCCATCGGGCTTGACCGTGTAGAGATAGGTTTTCCAGCCACCCGCATCGCCGACGCGATACCGGAACAGCACCATCAAACGCGAGCCATCGCTGTTCCAGATCGCATGGTTGAGCCAGCAGAAGGTTCCAGGCAGATCGTCGGGATCGGGATGGATCGCCGCGATAGCCGCGTAACTGGCCACGAGACGGCTTGCTCCCGTTGCGAGATCCATCACCCACAGACCATCGTCATCACGCAATTCGGCCGGGCCGGACTGTTTGGGATTGGACACAGCGTAGGAATATCCACGGCGTTGAATTCGCGCGAAGTCCAAACTCGCGGCCAGCGTGCCCTGAGGATTGAGCGCATACACCGGGCGCGGCAATTCGCGCACCACGGTTCGAGACCGATTGACCACCTTGCTAAACACGCGGTCGCCCACGCGATCGTTGACCACCACGCAGTCAGGCTCCTGCGACAGCCAATGGCTCATCGCGCCCTGCTGATGATTCCAGGCCAGCGTATCGGTAATCGGCTCAATCGCGCCGGTCGCTAACTCAACCGCACACAGGGTCGCCGCTTCGTCGCCCTGGGGCAGGCCATGCTGATGCGGCAAGCGCAAAGCCAGGTGATAGCGCTGGTCGGGCGACCACGGGCAGCGGTCATAATAGCCGAAGGTATAGGTGGCATCGGCGGGCGTGATGGCGTGGGCAGTGACCTGGGTCGTGACAGCGGACATCGCTTCTCCTTGTCGGTTCACCTCATTGTATCGGCCCACAAACGGCATTTCCATGGACTCAAGTCGCGCCCATTTATCATTTCGTCTCATGGAAACCCCGCGGCCCTACCGTGAATTCAACGTCCACCGTTGGCCTGCCGGCCGCTGTATGGCCGCGCATAGCCATGATTTCCTCCAGTTTATCCACGTCCTCGACGGGGTTCTTGAGGTGGACACCGGCACCGGTTGGCGCGCCATGCACCCTGGTTGCTGTCATGTGCTGCCGCCAAGTCATGACCACGCGCTGCGCACCAGCCTTGGTCACCGGCAGTTTGGGCTCAACCTGGCACCGAATGACGACACCCGCGGCGTTGCGGCGGCCGTGCTGGCCGCCATCGATGGCCCGGCCTTTATCGATACTCAGATCCCCGATGGCCTACTGGCCGCACTCACCAGCGATGGCGTTCCCGGAACCGATGCCGCCCTGCGCCTTGGCGCCGCCCTCGACCACTACGTGCTCACCGTGATTGATGGCCGCGACCACAATGCCAGTGAACGTGGCCACCGCCTCCTGACCCTATTGCGAGAACACCGCAGTTGTGATCTCAGCGTGGCGAGCATGGCGCGTCATCTGGATATCAGCCGGGCTGGCCTACAACGCCTCTGCGCCACCCGTTTCGGCTGCGGCGCTGCCCATCTGCACCAGCGCATCCGTATGACCCACGCCGCCGAACTCGTGCTCGGCCACGCCAAGCGCTCCCTCAGCGCCATCGCCACCGACTGCGGCTACAGCGATCTGTTCCACTTCTCGCACGCTTTCAAGCGCGCTCACGGCCTAGCGCCGAGTCGATATCGCCAGCAGTTCGCGCAACGCGAGGTGTAGACGCTAGCCGGGCAGGGCTGTCCGAAACGCGCGCGGCGACAAACCGTGCTGGCGTTTGAACTGCTTGGAAAAGTGGATCGGGTCGGTGTAGCCCATCGCCTCGCCTGCTGCAGCCACACTCACGGCCGGATCTTGCAATAAAGCGGCGGCGTGATGCAGGCGTGACCACTGTACGTGCTCATACGGCGCCCGACCGATCTGCGACCGGAATGCGCGCCGAAAATGGTGGTACGACACGCCGCACGCGGCCGCTTCACGCTTGAAATCCCACGCCCGGCTTGGCTCATCGCGCACCGCATCGGCTACCTGGTGAATGGCAGCCAGCACCGGATCTTCCGCATCAAGCCGTGCGCGGGCTTGGCTTGCCAACATCAGGATACGCTCCAACACAACCGCGCCCTGGCCGTGCCGCTCGGCCTCGCCGCTGCGCACCAGGGCCACCAATTCACACATCGCCGCCGTCATCGGGGCATGATCATCAATGGCAATATAGCCACGCGGATCAAGCCGCTCGAAACCACAGCGGTGGATGCGCTCAGCGCGGCTGCCTTGATAGGTCACCCAATGGTGACGCCAATGCTCACCGCGCCGAACCGGACCAAAGCGAAAATGGGATTCGCTGCTGATCCAAAACAAGCTTGGCCGTGAAAACACCACTGCCTCGGCATCATCGCGGGCAAAACGTAAGCTTCCGCCGAGGTACAAGTTGATGTGCCAACCAACTGGAAAGCGCTGGTCGATCTCAGCCGTGCATCGCGGCACCACATCGGCCGCCATAAAACGTAGGTCATCGAAATACACAGACTCGGCCATGGCCATCAGCGTATGCTCAAATACCACAAGTCCAATGCTGTCGGTCCCATGTTTCTTAGTTATGAAAGGATATAGTGGGTGCAATCAGCACAGGAGACATCATGACTGAACGCGTCTACATGATCGGTTCCGGCGTGATTGCACGGCTTCACCACGAGGCCATACGCCGCCATACGCCGGATGCAGAGATCCACATCTGCGACCTCAGCGCAGACTGCCTGCAGGCGATGCAAGCCGACGACCCAGCCCTTATCACTCATAGCAACCACAAGGAAATGCTGGCCGCCCCAGCGTGCGACACCGATATCGTAATCGTCTGCACGCCCCCCAGCAGTCACGCCGCCCTCAGCATCGATGCCTTGGCGAGCGGCCGTCACGTTCTGTGCGAGAAGCCCTTCGCGCTCACCACGGGCGATGCCGAAGCCATGCTAGCCGCCGCCGAGCAAGCCCAGCGGCGTGTCGCGTGTTGCTCAATGCGCTTCATCGAACAAGACGCACTTGGGCAACTCAAGGCTGGCATCAAGACTGGCCGCTGCGGTGAACTCTACCGCATTGCGTGGCAATCGGTGGCGCCGCGCTCACGCAGTGGCATCGAATTTCAAGCGGGCAGCTACTGGTTCTTGCGCAAAAACGCCAACGGTGGCGGCGCCCTGATGGACTGGGCCCCCTACGATATGATGATTCTGTTGGATCTCCTCGACGCGCAGTCGGTTCAAATTCAACAGGCTTGGCTGGCACAACCACGCACTGCCCTGCCTAAGGACCTCGATCCAGACTCGGTTGACGTCGAATTCCATGGTGGCGCCAGCCTCTTGGTCACCACCCCAAGCGGCGCTCGAGTTGGGATTGATTTCGAGCGCGCCAGTTGCTGCCACGGCGAGCACCACAGTCGTTTCCACTGCTACGGCAGCGATGGCGGCGCCACTATAGACTGGCTACCCTGGGGCGAAGGCTGCGCGTTACGCTGGTTTGCAGACGACGGCGGCCAACTCACGCACAGTGACGCAGAGCTCGCGGACACCGACCTCGCGATCCAACATATTCCTTACGTCCGCTTTCGCCGCCACATCAACGACACAGCGGTTGCAAGCGCTTTTGACCAGCACGCTGTGTTCGCGCTGTCGGTCTTGCGCGGCATTTACACCGCAGCCGAATCCGGCACCCCTATCACCTGCACGCTCACCGCTCGTCCCTCGGAGATCACGGCATGAATCAACTCTACCTGATGGACACCTGTTTCGTCGATGGCCGTTTCAAAGGGTACCCGTTCCCGGTCCAATGCGCGATGACCGCCGATCTAGGTATCGAAGCCATCCTGCCCATCGCCAATTGTGTCAGCCCACACGACCTCGCTCAGGCCCCGCACGATCACGGCATCAGCCTGGCGGCGGTCTACCACACAGCCCATCTCAACGACACCGCCGATGACCTGCAACGCGCGCTGGATCACATTCCAGCCGGCGTTGATATCGAACTTTCAGTTAACGGCGACGTGTCGTTCGATGACGGCCTCGGTTCCGCCTGCACCCTTCTCGATGCAGCCTTGGCCTACGCTGAAGATCGCGACTGTCGGATCTGCCTCTACCCGCACATCAAATATTATACTGACCGGATCGAAAAGACCGTCGCCCTGTGTCAACGCTACCAGTCTGACCGACTGCAAACCGTGTTCTGTGGCTTTCACTGGTACAACGAAGACGGCACCGAACTGCCACAACGCATTACCGCGGCCATGCCCTACCTCGCTGGGGTCAATGTCTGCGGCAGCCGTGAAGGTGGCAAGGTGGCCGGCTACACCATCGAAGCACTCGACGGCGGCGAACTCGACAACGCCGCCCTGCTCGGCCTACTCGCCCACCATGGCTTCACCGGCCGCATCGGCATTCAAGGCTACGGCATTGGTGGCGACCCCTACGCCCACCTGACACGGAGCGTACCGTGGCTGCGCAGCACCCTTGAGCGCGTACGCGCGCACCCGGAGTGGTTTGCCCATCTGAGCGCCTAGCAGGTTTCAACAGCAAGGGCCTCGTGCACCCACGAGGCCCTTGGCATGTGGTGAAATACCAAGCGCTACTCGAGCATCAAATACCCCATCACATCGCTGCCCTTGCCGTGCTGGGTGGCGATGCCGTCGTACCACCTCATGACACGAACCCGATTGCGGCCGTCATCTTCATTGACCACAAAGGCCGCACGAATGACCTTGCCCGGCTCGTAGCTGATGCCGAGATAATCGAAGGGCAGGTAGCATTCATACACCGTGCTCGCACCAGCGCGTTTAACCGCGAGCGGCTGCGCCAGTGTGCCCACGTGCTCAGGCTGAGCGTGACGCCAGGTCCAACCCGCGCCGCCCGCGCCTTCAACCAAGCCCAACTGCACGGTGCCACCATCCGACACGATCTGGAACTGGATCCCGTCATGGGCCCACATCTTGCTATCAGACGTACCCGGCTGATGCGTCTGGTCTTTAACCACAAAACTGGCGTAGATGCCGGCGCCATCGTGGGCAAAGCGCGCCACCACCGACAGGTCATCCGGGTTGGCCCAGAACGGGGTGTCGGGGTCAAACACCAGATCAACCGTATCGTCTTTACTGGCCAGCGTGATGTCTGCCGAGGCCGACAGCTTGTCGACCGCGCCATCCATCGTGAACGGGCCACTAATCTTCGGCAATATCGGCGCCTTCACCACCGCCAGCGATTGGGCGTCTTCAAGCCCCTGCGCCACATCACGCACCGTCAAGACATGGCCATGGGCACCCTCAGGCAGATCTGCCGGCATGCTCAGGCTGATGGCCTGCACCACTTCGGCACCCGTGGCCACCGCCACCTGCTGCTGATAACGCACCGTGCCATCGGCCGCGCGAATGCTGAGATCAAGGGTCACGTCTTTGTTCCACACATTGCGGATAGTGCAGGAGAAGGCGACCGTGTTATCAGTCCCAACGGCCACATTGGCTGGGTGCTGCAGAGCCTGCGACGCACCAGCCTTGCCCATGGTCACACCCTTGGGAGCGGTGACGTACACTGGATAGCCACGCAGTTCCACACTCACCCGACCGCCACTCGGCTGCAGCGTTGTGTCGCGACCAAACATATCGCTGACCACAACCGGCCCATCGGCTGCGAGCGGTAGTACCACAAAGTCGCCACGACTCTCCGGCCACACGAGCACCACGTAGGCGCCATCGCTGGTGCGGTTGAAATGAACGGCGTCGACCTTGCGGCCCAGGTCCACCTCACCACGACCTTCGGTGTTACTCAGGCGCTTGATCAACTCGTTATAGGCCTGACCTGACGGCTTGCAGCGTTGGCGATGATCAACCAAACCCCAACTCTGAAAATCGGTGATGCCATGCTGCGGGTCGATGATGTCGCCTGTGGTAAACCAGGTGTAAAAAAGCGAACTCGCTTGCGACTTGGCCCAGCCAATCTTTTTCACCAACAAGTCGGCTTGAATCAAGCGGCCCTTGGCGTCGTGATTCGATACCCAACCGGCCTCGCTATTGCCCAGTTTCATATCGGCCTCGGCCAGCCCCTTCTTCTTCATGTAGGCCTCAACCTGGCGGTGCCGTGCGATGTAGGCGTCAAGCTCACCATGCGCATGCCAAACACCGACGTCATAGTCGGATTCGGTGAACATACGCGGCGTGAAGTCTTTCTTCTCCTTGCCATGACCAACGGTGACGCTGCCAGTGCCAATCTGCACACCAGGAATCACTTCGCGGAAGGCGCGCGCAAAGGCATCGTGCATCTTCAGGTAGGTATCGATCTCCGGAATGTAGCAAAAGTCGGGCAGATCGGGCTCATTATAGAATTCGATCGACAAGATGCTGTCGGCATAGGGCAAGAACTTCTCGCGCGCCTCCTCTTTGCACCACTCATAGTAGGCCTGATAATCGTTGGGCGCGCCACGGTTGTCATTCTTCATGTCTTTGGTCCGCAACTCCGGCGGCATGCCACCAAAGCCGGCCGCGGCCAGAAGGCCACGTTTGGCGACCTTGGGCGAAGACGTGCGGTAGCAGTCCATGCCAATTTCTTTGACCACGCGATCGAAGCGGAAGTCGTTCTCAATCGCACTGACCCAATCGCCATGGTGCTGACCACCAAACCACATCGCCGACTGGTTGATGCGCTTGCCATTGGGCGCGAACACACCAAACACGTCTTCGCACCGAGCGCGCACACCCTCGGCATCCAGTGCGAGATCGCTGACGAAGTGGCCCACGCCGGTAGCGCCGAGATTGAACGCAATAACGATATCACCGTAGCCCGGCACCGTGACCGATTTCGTTTCAGCAAACACCGGCTTGGTGCGGGCGTGATCAAAACTGCTGAAACAGCGCAACTGCAAGGGTGCGGTAATCGGATCCGGCAGCGCATTGCGCACGCGGTAACGCACCGTCACTGGCTTGGTGGGATCGTGACCGAGACCGTCCCACACTGGCTGGATGGTGATGCGCTTGGTGCGATCAACCGCTCCCACAACGGTGATGTCATCGAGCAGAAGGTCGCCGCCGCCACTTGCATCACCCTCCATGAAAATGTGCAGAATTTTCATCGGCGGAACCATGGCACCGGCAGCCGGCATCGCCGCTGGAGTACAGTCAATCCGCAGTGATTGCCAGCCGTCGCCAGCAAAGGTGACCTTCGGCGTGGAGCCTTTCTTGCCTTTGCTGTCGAGCAGTTCGAACCAGATTTTTCCGCTGTAGCCCTGGGGGTTCATGTCCATGGTGATTGCGTCGATCATAGCTTCACGCGCGGCAACCACCCCCTTCTTGCACCAGAGGCGTTTGGGCTTGTTGCTGTCTTTGAACAGATATCGGAAAACGCCGACGCCGTCACCGTGCTTGGCCTTTGCCGGCGCCAACTCACCAGCCAAAAACACGTAGCCGCCATAGTAGCGTTCACCCTCAGGCTGCCCGGTGCTGGTCCCCCAGGTGCGCCACGTATTGAAGTCTTCGAAGTCTTCAACGACATAGCGCATTTCGGTGGCGCCCAACTCGTCCCTAAACACCAAACTGGGAATCTCATTCATGCTCCAGGCACGACGACCACCCGCCGACTTTTGATCGGTTACGCGCAACTCAAGTCCATGCACTTCAGCAGCCGGCTTGGAAAACTTCTTACGCCCGATGCCGCCGCCCTTGGCCTGACCAAGCTTGCTGTCGTAGCGCCCATCGCCATTGGTGTCGCCCCAGAACTCCACGGTTTTCCAGACATAATTGCCATACTTATCGCCCTTGCCGAGCACGATACCGGCCAGGTCGCGCTGTGGTTCAGGGAAGCGCAGGTACACCGAGGCCGGCTTGCTAGCCGTGGCTGCGGTGCCGCCCTTACCCGTCATGTAGCTGTCATTGACGCCATCGAGCAGGTTCACTGCAGAACCATTGTCTTCGGTTGCAAAGCTACTCGTTGCCGTGGTGCCACTCGGGATCGGCAACTCATAAAAGCTGACGCGATGCGCGCCTGGCGTCGCCTTCAAGACCGGCAAAGAGGCATCAAGCACCAGCTTGACCTCGCTCATCGTCCACGGGCGCGCGCCGCCACCGGTATGCTGTTTGGTAACGCGCAACTCAAGAGCATGCACCTGCGGCAAGCGACCAGCAAAAGCATGCGTGCCACGGCACTGTTCGGCCGGGCCAAGCTTTTCGGTCATCCCGAGCTTGGTGTCGAAGCGGCCGTCGCCGTCACTATCAGCCCAGAACTCCATCTCCTGGGGGTAATAGTTGTGGAACTTGTCGGAAGCCCCGGTCACCACCCCGCCGAGATTGACCAGCGGTTTGGCGAAGCGCAGGAAGACCGAGGTTGTCTGGCCCCCCTTGGTCACCTGGCCACCGGCCCCAACCATGTACGTGGCTTCGTCACCATCGATCAAGCGCTCGGGCCCTTGATCAGTGCGGAAGCTCGCCGTGATGCTGGTGCCAGCGGGGACGGCAACCGTGTCTTGTGCCGACAGGGCCGCGATCGCCACAGCAACAGTCAGCATCACGATCCGGTATAGCTGCAATCCAGTACGCATTAATGAGTCTCCTAGGACTTTTACGGACACGCATTGTTCATGTTGACCCACTTTTGACCAAACAGTGCAAGTGTTTGCCCTGACAGCATCCGGATCGCTGCGACTCTAGCTGTTAGCGTCGACCGGGTCGATCGAGAAGCTGGCCACTGTCTCGCCACATACCCAGTCAATGCAGGCCCAGGCATCGCACATTTCGCCACCCGCCATAGCGGCGCTGGCTTGCCCAGGAACCACGCTCACGAACTGCTCTGCACCCGCAGGCGTGAGCTCAGCACAAGCCAAGGTAACGCGCCATGCATCCAAGGAGCCGGCGTAGGCGTCGATCCACTGCTGCCAATCGTCACCAAGCATCCGCGCGATGGCCGGGATACTGGGATCAACCGGCACCCACCCGCCCCCGGCCTGCTCAACGAGCAACCAGTAATGCGCGTTGGCAACCGCGCTACGGGCCGTGAGCCCTGCACAGAGTTGCCAGGCGCGCCCCAGCGAACTCAGATGGCTGCCCAAGGCCAATGCGCAATCCAGGCAAGTACCCTCTTTGCGCACCTGTCGCGGTTCATCGCGCTCATGGCGCTCATGGCGCTCATGGCGCCGATAGCCGTAACGGAACTCTGCCACCACGTCGCGCATCGCAGATACCACCGCCGCGTCACAGTTGCCATGCTGACTCGCAACCACCACCGTGGCGCTGCCATGCACTTCCCAGGTGGTACTAGGCTCACTGCGGCACAGCCACTGACCGCCCGCACTACGGGCGCGCAGGTCTGACAAATCGCCGCACTGCTCAAGCTGCTGCCAGTCGCAAGCAATAGGATCCGGCAGCCACCAATCCGCGCTGATCACGGCCTCGGGCAGATAGAGGGTATGCGAGCGATTCCAGGTCACGCGATGGCGGGCAGCCTGCCCCTGGCGATGAGCCCGAAAGCCCGCCAAGTAGACGTGCCACCGGCGGGCCAGAATCGGTGCACGATCAAGCCGGCCCCAACTGAGCCAATTGGTGCACACCATCGGATCAATCAAATCGCCGGCATGCGGCAAACCATCGTCCAACCAGCCGGCAACAGCCGCCGCGTCAACGCCAAACAGATCGGCAATCGCCGTCGCGTCGGCCGCTGGGTAGGGCTCAGCCGGGCCAGGGCCGAAAGCGTTCACGCTTGGCTGGGGGCGCTGTCCTCGTCCGCCTCGTCGTCATCGTCTTCCTCGAGGATGTCGCGGCCGCTGCGCCAACGCCGTACCACCTGGGGCACGCCCGGAATCAAACCGATCAACACGTAGGCCGTCACCAGCAACACCACGCCATAGAACTTGGCCGTGAACAACATGGTGATCAGTAGGATCAGCAGAATGAATCGGCGAAAGCCAAGACCATCACCCAACAGAGTGTTACCAACATGCGGGAACTTAATTTTCGACACCATCAACAAGGCCAAAATAGGCGTCATGACCAACAGAATAACCTGAATCGCGGCGTGGAAGCTAGTCGGATCCATACCCATTTGATCCATCATAGAGCCCGACCAATGGACCGGATTTTCAAACCAAGCAGCGAACATCACCCACGCACACAACACCGAAGCCGCACCAGGCGACGGCAAGCCAATAAAGCAATCAGTGGCCGCATTCTCGCCCTCATGCTCAACATTATACCGAGCGAGGCGAATCGCCGTCAGCACCGCGTATAACACCGCAACCGACCAGATTAAGGTCTCACCCTCACCCCAAACGCGGGTTGGATTTTCGCCCAGCACTGTTCGATGCACCAGAATAGCTGGCGCTACACCAAAGCTGACCACATCGGCGAGGCTGTCGAGCTCCATGCCAAACTGGCCAGTGGTACCGGTCATCCGCGCCACTTTGCCATCGAGCATGTCGCAAATCATTGCCGCGAAGATCAGGATCGCGCCCTGAAATAGCAACTCGTGCTGCGACGCAGCGCAAAAGATCGCCGTCACGCCACACGCCAAGTTGCTTGACGTCAATAGGGTTGGCAGCACCGGCACGGTACGCAAACGCCGCAGGCGTGAACTTGCACGGCGCGTTCGGCTACTCACGGAAGCTCTCCCGGCGCAAGCAGTTCGGCCATTGCGGTCTCGCCACAGCGAACCCGCTGCCCCACTGCCACCAACAAACGGTGGCGCCCTTTCGGCAGCCAGATCTCGGTCCGCGAACCAAACTTGATCATCCCGTACATCTCACCGCGGCCGAGTTCGTCACCCACGCCATGGGTACAAACAATCCGCCGAGCGATCAAACCCGAGAGCTGACGCAACAGGATGCGCTGATCGGGGCACACCGCTGCACGCACCTCTATGCCGAGGGTATTGGATTCATTTTCATGACTCACATCTGGATGCCGCGCATCAAGAAAACGACCGGGCTCATAGCGGGCGAAGGCCACTGTACCCTCAATCGGACTGCGGTTGACATGCACGTCGAACACGTTGAGGAAAATGCCAATCCGCACCGCTGGGCCATCAATGAATTCCGCCTGGTCGACCTCGGTAATATCAGCAATCACCCCATCGGCGGCGGCGATCACCGTGCGCGCATCCCCCTCGGGGGTGCGATTCGGATTGCGGAAGAAGTTGACGATGAACAGCCACAGCAGGGCACACACGCCAATGCCGGCCAAGCGCGCTGGCCCGGCGGGCAGCAAAGACACCGCCCAAATGAACATGACCGTGCTGATAAGCAGCGGAGGAATGCCCCAACGCACAAAGGTCATGGTGCCATCCCCACTAAACAGCAATCACACGACAGCTTGGCCACCTGCAAGCTCGACACCAGCATGGCGGCCACCAAGGTGCTACGCCACAAGCCGCCAACCACCTGAAACCAAGCAACAAACCACGCCACAGCGCTCACTATCAGCACCGTCCACGCCGCGCCCAAGCCCTGACTTCCGCTCCACCACGCTGCGAATACCGCCAAAAAACCAAGCCAAACGTAGACCTGGCCAAGCTCGGCCCGGCGGGCCCAGAACATACGAAGATCGATATGGGATGCGTCGCGGTAGCGCATCGGCGAACACTAGCAGCCTGCGGAAAGGCAACAACCTGCTAAAGCCTGCGGCATAAGTGGTGTTGCCACCTGGCCCCTACACTACTTCAGGGGACAGTGCGAATAGCGCCGTTGACCACATCAGCGGCCAAGCGCAAGCCAGTATGCGTTGACACCAAACGGTCATCCATGGCGCGATGACCCGTAGTTCGAAACCGGTCTGGCTCATGATCGGCCCACGAGCCACCACTATGGATCGACAGGGTCACCGCGCCCGCACCAGTCCAATCGCTGGCCGTCCACTCGCTCACTGAGCCTGCCATGTCGAACACGCCTGCCACCGATACGTCACCAGGATGCGACCCCACCGGCAGCAAGGATAGGCTGACGTGTTCACCAATTTGAATCTGACTGTAAACCAAGCCGAGGTCGGCCCGCTCGCCCCAAGGGAAGGGCCGTCCATCGCCGGCCTGCGCCGCCAACTGCCACTCATGCTGAGTCGGCAAACGCCATGCAACCGCATCGCGTTGACGCCGCCAGGCGATGTAGGCATCGGCATCACGGCGACTGATCCCCATAACCGGAGCCTTCGGGTTAATCGGCGTAGCCGCGCGATCGCGTAACCGAAGCTGGAACCGCCCCGGTTCACCAAACACGTCGTCGGCACGAACCCACATGGCGATCTCATCATTCCATCGAACCCGCGGCGCCAACTGCGCAATACGGGCCTCGCGCTTGGCCAAGCCATGCAAGGTTTTAGCGTCATTGAGGAATTCAAGCCACTCAGCGCAGGTCACCTCATGCGCGGCGAGCGCAAATGACGGCAACGGGCCGCCGCGAAGCTCTTGTCGGTAGCCATCTTCGTCAAAAATCGGTCCGCTCACAATAAACTGAACGCCCTCGGGCAGGCGCGGGGCCTTAGGCACCCTCAGATCAATACTGGCGCCGCGAGCAAAGCGCCGCGCCAAACGAACACCGTCGGCGGCTGTGATCACGTAACGCCCAATCGGGCACTGCTGTTGTTGGCCCACATCAAGCGTCACCGTCTCGCGCGCCGGGCCATCACAGGAGGTCAGGGTTAAGGGCAAGCCGCCGACATTGCGAACGTTGGCCAAACCGGCAAAGAGTAAAGGATAGCGCTGTTCGCGATCATAGAACGCGCCCTGGGCAGCGGCCGCTGCCGCATCAGCCAAGCGCCCCTGCGACTCTGCATCCAGCACTGCATCACGATAGAAGTCGGTCAGCGCCGATAACACCCGAGGGTGCTCAGCTGCAACTTGGCGCGCCGCATGTAAATCACCCACGGCTGCGCTCAGCGCCGCTGCCCGTTCGCGCTCATCGCGGCGGTATTGTTCACGCAGATCAACCGCGCGTTGCCGTTGCTCCTGCGTTCCTGGCCGCAGGGCCAAGATCGCATTGAGCTCACGTTCCTCAGTTAGCAAACGCTGGACCCGGCTATCGATACTGCGCGCCTGCTCGAGATTCTTTTCGGCCCGCTCCACCAAGCCCACGGCCTCAATGCCGCGGGCCGCCTCGCGCGCAGTAGCCCGATGACGATTGCGCTCCTCAAGTACGGCCGCCAACACCTCGGTGATCTGCTCGTTGGCATCGAGCGCCAAGGCGGCCTGCACCGACGCAACAGCCTGGTCAAACTTGCGGTCGGCGCGTTCGCGCTCAGCCCGCGCTAGGAGCTGCTGCGAAGCTTGTTTGCGTTGGCCCTGCTGTTCACGCTCGACACCCGTTTCGATTGCGGCTTCAAGATCGCGAATCCGTTGATCGGCTGGCACCAACTCCATCGCCCGCAACAAGTCTGCACGCGCATGACTCCAGCGATCAGACGCAACGTGGTCTTGCACTCGTCTGACCAAGTCTTCGGCGCGCAGTCGATCTTCCTCGCGCTTGAGGTCTTGCAATTCGGCCTGGGCGGCGTCACGTGCATCCAAGGTCAAAGCGCGAATCGGATCATCCGGCGAGAGTAAATTGAGGGCCTGCGCGTAACGATCGACCGCGAAGCGTAGGGCCTCGGCCCCACCCCGCTCAAGCTCCCTGTCAGCGCGTGCGATTAAGTCGGCAGCTCGGCGCGCATTGCGTTCACGCACCTCTAGCTGGGCGCGCTCTTCCTCAAGCACCCCCTCACGCACCAACACGCGAACACGGCCGTTGGTGGCGGCGGTATCGCCGGGCGACAGTTCCAAGATGCGCTCATAGAAGCCAAGAGCGGTTTCAATTTCGTCGTCCTGTTCCGCCAACGCGGCCTGCCGATGCAAGGTGTCAACCCGATCACGAGTTTCACGATTGCCCATGAGGTCGACCGTCGTCCACGCTGCCGCCAGCACCAAACCAACCGCTGCGGCTGACAGTAAAGGCACACGATGACGGCACACCTGGCGTAAAACTCGTTCGGCAACGCTTTCCTTGTAGGCCGTCACCGCTTCATTGGCGAGGAACCGGCGCAGGTCATTGCTGAGCTCACTAGCGGTTTGATAGCGCTGGGCCGGATTGAGCGCCATCGCTTTATGAACAACGCCGATCAAGGGCCGCGGGAGGTCGCCACAACGTTCATTGATCCGCATCCATTTGCCGTCACGCACGGCAACCAGCAGGCCATCAGGGCTTGAATGCTGTCGATACGGTGACGCTCCCGATAGGGCCTCATAAAGCATGCAGCCTAAGGAGTAAACGTCACTACGCCCGTCAACATCCATGGTGCGGCCACCAGCCTGCTCAGGACTCATGTAACCGGGCGTGCCCACTGCATGACCAATCTGGGTGGCGTAGGCGTCGTCACTCGATTCATCGCCTGAATCCGGCAGGTCACTACGTAGGCTTTCCACATCGCTCTGCGGCAAAACCTTGGCCAGACCCCAGTCTACCACCAACACTTCACCATAATCACCAACCATAATATTGGTTGGTTTCAAATCTCGATGGACCACGCCACGCGCATGAGCGTACGCCATCGTGTCGCACACTTTCATGAACAACTGCAGCAAAGCGAAGCGGTGCTCGGCAATGCCGGCCTTGTCGTTGAAGTGATCTTCAAGCGACAGGCCGTCAACGCGTTTCATGGTGTAATAGAGCGTGCCATCAGGGGTCACGCCCAGGTCGTGAACCGGCACAATGCCTGGATGCTCTAACTGAGCCGTCACCTGGGCTTCATGAATGAAGCGCGTGACATGTCGTTCTTGCTCACGATCGCAGCGCAAAGTCTTGAACGCCAATTCACGGGCGGTGTCGCCGTCATGAACGCCAAACACCATCCCCTGCCCGCCACGACCCAGCAAGCGAGCAACCTGAAAGCGATTGCGGTCTTTGCCCACCAAGCTGGTCTGGCAGCCGACTAGGGCCTCACGCAACTCCACCGCATCGGCCACCCCCTTAAAGTGATAGCGCGACAAGGGGCTCATCATTGGCGTGAGATCATCGGGCTTGGACGGGCCAAGCGGCATGTCGCCAATCGGCAGCGTTTCAGCCGATGGACTTAAGGGGTCCGGAGTCGACTGCCGTTTCACAGCACGGGCCTCACGAGCCCAGGGGCCAAGACGCCGCTACCACCGAACTCGCCGCATCCAGCGGCAAGCGCTTCAACTGCGGACCAGACACCCAGCTCATACCCGTTGGCGCCGGCGCCTCAGGCTCGGCATGCACGAGATACACCAGGATAAAGAATGGCCGCGTTTCTGGCAGCCCATCCTCGTTAAAGTACCCCATCAACTGAACGCCACGGCTTTGCTGAGCCAGCAGTTCGCGCGCCGCAACCCGCGCCAGTTCGCGCAGGCCGCGCAGGCCAGCACCGAGGTTAACCGTCTCGGGCGGAATCGGCGTGGCATGCAGGAGCACACCGTCTTCGTCAACCAGCACGTGATCGTCACGCTGAACTAACAGGGCGAGGCGCACTTCCTTCGCTTCAAAGTCATCACGCAGCACCACCGGCGCCGCGAACCAACTCTCTTCGGCCAAAGACTCGATCACCCGCATCTCAACGCGAGTCTCAAAGCCAGACACCGAGAACAACTCGCGCCTCGGCATCGCCAGCACAAGCTCCTGTTCGTGATGTTCTGACTCGCTCATGGAGCGCCCATGCTATGCGTCCTGATGCGCTTGAGCAACCATCTGCACGATCGCGCTGGGCAGGCATGGCATTCGCGCAACACGGCTTATGCTGCGTGCATCGTTCACCATGGCTAGGCCGTAGGCAACGCGGCTCAGCCACACCATATGAGGGCCTGGCCGCCCGCCGCGCCCCCCGGAGCCATCGCGCATGCCCCTCGCACTTGTCACTGGAGCCTCCCGCGGAATCGGACGCGGAATCGCCATCGAACTTGGTCGCCTTGGCTGGCGTGTGGCGGTCAACTATGCCGGCAATGCCGCCGCAGCCGACGACACCGTGGCTGCCGTCACCACTGCTGGCGGTTCCGCTTTCCCAATCCAGGGCGACATCGGCAACGCAGAAGACCGCGCCAAACTGGTTCAGGCCTGCCTCGATGACCAGGGCAGCATCGAGTTGCTGGTCAACAATGCCGGCATCGCGCCAACGGTGCGCGCAGACATCCTCGATGCCGACGAGGGCAGCTTCGACAGCCTCATGGAGGTCAATCTGAAGGGCCCCTACTTTCTGACGCAGTTGGTTGCCAAGGCGATGCTGAAGCAGGAGCAACGCGGTCAGATTGTGACCATTTCCTCGATCAGCACCTATGCCGCCAGCGTCAACCGCGGCGATTACTGCATCTCCAAGGCCGGCCTCGGGATGCTGACCAAGCTCTTCGCCGCGCGCCTCGCCGACGACGGCATTCGCGTCTATGAGATCCGCCCCGGCGTGATCGCCACCGATATGACCGGTCCGGTGAAAGAGAAATACGACACGCTGATCGCACAAGGGCTGAGCCCCATCAAGCGCTGGGGCACCCCAGAAGATATTGGCCGCGCCGTGGCGGCCATTGCCCGTGGCGACTTCCCCTTCTCCACCGGCGAAGTGCTCAACGTCGACGGAGGCTTCCACCTCCATACCTTGTGATCGATTGATGGGCCTGAGCGACACCTCCCCTTGCAGCATTTGTTCGGCCCCGGTTACCCGGGACCAACTCGCATCCGGACTCGCGGTCCGGATTTCAGGGGAGGTGGTATGTCCGCACTGCGTCGACACCCTCCCAACCGATGCCCAGGTACGCATCAATCAGATGCGCGCCTTGCGTGGCATGGATACCACGCCCTACCGCTTCCGGCATCCAGCCTTGCCCGAAGCGCAGCTCTTCACCTACACCACCTCGGCTCAGGTCATGCGGCATCGCCGTCTGATCAACGATGGCAAGCAGCTTGACGCACCCAGCATCGGCCCGCGTTCCGGTCCCAGTGAGCCGATCCTGCCCCGGCAATTACCCACTAAATCAAAGGGCCCGACACGACTCATCATGGGGCTTGCCGGCGGCGGCCTGGTACTGCTGGTGCTGATTCTGGTCACCGTCATTGGCGGCTCGCCCAGCGAGCAAACGAACGACGAGCCCGCCATCGAACCCGATGGTGGCATCGCCGTACCTGCCCATCAAGCAATGCGCCGCGACTACCCACAGCGGACCGAGCAAGCGTGGCCGTTGGCAGCAGATGAATTGCCGATCGACCACCCCGTGCTGGCCGCAATAGCACGCGAAGTGATCGAACTCCGGAGTGCCCAACTCGACCGCGCCGAAGCCGCCATCACTGAAGGCGAAACAGCCAAGGCGCAAGATCTCCTGGCGCGCTTCAAGCTCGCTCCTCACCCGCTGCTCAACCAAATCGAACGGCGCGACATCATCCTGCGCGAACAACTCGCCGACGCCCTTACCCAGCAAGCGACACCTGAGCCCATATCCGAACCCAAGCCCGAGCCTCAGGCACCCGCACCAAGGCCGCCCGCCCCGGTGCTAACGCCACCCGAAACCATTACCGACACCGCGCCAGAACCAGCACCGGAGCCAGCACCCGCGACACCACTCCCGGCGCCTGCTGCTAGCAATCCTACGGTCATCATTTCTGGCGCCAGCCTCCTGCTCGACGAAGACCCCGGCTGGGCTACCGACGGCAGCTCCTTGGTCCTCAACAAGAGCAACGGAACCGTCACCCGCACCCTCGCCCTCTCACCCGGCGCCTATCAGGTCTGGCTCGCGGTTACCAAAGCCCCCGATGAAGGACGACTCATTGTTGGCATCGCCCAAATCCAGGTGCCCCTGACTCCTCCAGACAAGGCCGGCTGGCTGCGCATCAGCACCGAGGCGCTAACGCTCAGCGCCCAAGAGGAGCTCACCCTCAGCGCCACCGGCAATGGTTGGCAGATCGCCGCCCTGGCCCTGGTCATGGGCGACAGCCCACCCAATCAAATCGAAGCACAAGAACCACGCTTCGTAGCGCCGCGCGCATTGCCGAGCAAGGCGCCGCCGGCCGAATCTGAAATCGCCGTCACGGTGACGCCCCTTGAACTCGTCTTCAGTGGTGAAGCCATTGCGCTCAACGCAACCAGCCCAGGTGTGCCAACCAACCTACCGGGTGGCATCGACACGGTGTATGCCCCGCCGGCTGCCGCGCGCCGCGAGTTGACACTCAAGCTCGGCGGGGTTGACGCCAGCGCTGGCGGATTCGCACTGTTGGTGCACCCACTTGCCGAACGGCGTCGTCTCGGCTTCGGGGTCGAACTTCGCGATCGTTCTGGCCAACGCCTCGAACTGCCAATTATCCCAACCGCCGACAGCAGTTGGCAGACGCTGCTGATTGATACCGGCTCGCTCAAGCAAGCCGGCTTCAACCTCAGCGATGTCCATCGCCTTACGCTGCACGACACCGAGCGAAACCTCGCGCTGCCCTTCATGCTCGGCGCCGCCTGTGTCGTCAGTGGTCGGCCACCCCAAGTTGCAGACCTCGACCTCCAAGCCAGGGCCCTCGCCATGCCCAGCACGCGCACCTTCCAGCAGTTGCTCGCACGCTTGGCACAGGCCCGCGGCAAGGGCGCTAAATGGTATAGTGATCTCGACCCGCAGTCCTTCCATGTCTTGGTGGGCCATCAACTCCTGACCTCATCCTGGCGCGGCGCCGTGTACGACCGCCTTGAAGACGCTACTGGCAAACGGCCGCGTGGCCTACTGAGCGCGCTGGTCATGCACGACGCCTGGCTCGACGACACCTTCATGGTTCCGCGCGCTATTCTCGACAAACGCTTCCACCTGGTGGTTGTTGCCACCGGCGGCATCGAGTTCGCCACCGGGCTATCAAGCGGACAAGCCCTCGGCAATTTCTGGGACAAGATGCTCGCCGAAACTATCGCCAGTGGGATTCTGCCAGTTGTGGTCTTGGGCCCAACCAAGATCCAAGCCGAGCACCAGATCGCCACCGAAGCTATGTGGGAACAGCTGGAGAAATTAGTGCAACGCAAGTATCCCGGCGTGCCGATAATTGACCTGCGCAGCGTTGGCCCCGCACCCTATGAGAGCTTTGGCCCCGGCCAGGGTCAAACCTCGGCCCTACTCCTGAGCAATGGCATCCTCGAATTTCAAGGCCGCATGGATGGCATCCAAGCCGCCGTCCGAGACAAAATCAAATGACCACACCCTTTCGCCTGGCCACCCGCGCCAGCCCCCTCGCCATGTGGCAAGCGCGCCACGTTGCGGCACTCCTGCGCGCCGCCTGGCCAGGGCTCCCAATTGAAATTCACGCCCTGACCTCAAGCGGCGACCAAGACCTGGAGACCCCCCTCTACGGGATGGGTAATGTTGGCGTGTTTGCCCGCGAAGTGCACGCTGCCGTTCTCAATGGCACCGCCGATGTAGCCGTCCACAGCTGCAAGGATCTCCCAACCACCGCCCCAACGGGCATTGCGGCGCCGGTCATCTGCAAACGCCATGATCCACGCGACGCCCTGATTGGAGCCACCAGCATCGATGCTCTTCCACAGGGCACGCTGGTTGGCAGTTCGAGCCTGCGCCGGCGCAGCCAGCTCGCAGCGCTGCGACCCGACTTGCGCTTCACGTCGATACGGGGCAACGTCCAAACGCGGTTGGGCAAAGTTGCCGCCGGTGAAGTAGGCGCCACCATCCTTGCCTGCGCCGGCCTCAGCCGCATGGGCTTGATGCGGCAAGCACGCGCACGCGGGCTCGATCCACACCATGAATTGATCCCAGCCCCAGCCCAGGGCGCCCTGGCGCTGGATCATCGCTGCGGTGACACCCGCAGCGCCGTGCTCTTGTCGCCGCTGCGCCACCATGACACCGCGCGCGCTGTGACCATCGAGCGCGAAGTGTTGGCCGGCCTGCGCGGTGGCTGCTCGCTGCCCCTAGGCTGTTATGCCGTACGCGCTGGCGTCAGCTGGCAACTCGAGGCATGTCTTGACAGCGAAACCGGTATACGCCGCGTCAGCCTCCAGGGCCATGCCGCAACGCTACCACAACGCTGCCTTGATGCCCTTTTCTCCGCACCTTAGCTTAGCAGGCTGTTGCGAGTAACGCTCCGCCTCAGGAAACCGGCAGCAAGCCCAAGTTATCGTTGAGACTCGAATGCTCGCGCAGGGCAGCAGACTGCCAGACTCGGGTTTCATCACTTTGATTCGTCTTGCACCGAGGGCTCCCCCACCCAGGGTGCTACCATTAACCCCGTCGTCATCTCAACATGGAAGCCCAGATGAAAAAGACCATCCTCCCGATCAGCATTGCAATCGTGTTTGTGCTCAGCGCCTGCGTCAGCACCCAAGCCGTTGCCGACTACAACGACTTCATCGTCGAAAGCACCGACCGCATGGACATGCAATGCGGAGAGGTCGCTGAAATCATGGGCCTATGGTTTGAGGGCCAAACCGTAGATGTAGCCGCTTTAGAGACCGAGCAGAACGAATTTTCGGCCGCCTCAGCGACCTGCCTGGCCGAACTCCAGGCCTACTCGGTGCCCAACGCTGACACCTGCAAGGCGATGCAAACCGTGGTGTTAGACTATACCAACAACACGATTGCTTTGGCCAAGGCTTACGACGAAGTGGTTGCCTATATTAAAGACCACAACCCGGCCACAGATGGTGACGCAG
>JAQIBG010000285.1 GCA_027859175.1 Planctomycetota bacterium
ATTCCGGTAGGCGCCGGCGTGCGCGCTTTGGGCATGGGCAACGCCTTCACCGCAATTGCCGACGACGCGACCGCCGCGACTTGGAATCCGGCCGGCATGACGATTCTGGAGCGGCCCGAGTTGTCGTTCTCGCTGGGGTATTATCGCCAAGACGTCAGCGCTACCGGGCGCGATGGCGGCAGCGATGGCTTCGACCTGGATCACGTATCGGGTGTCCTGCCGTTCCATGTCTTCGGGTTCCAGCAGACCGTGGCTTTGGCGTGGCAGCGTGAGTTTGATTTTAATAGTGCGACTAGTTTTGCTTCGCAGCAAACAATCGGCAGTATTATTACCGACAGCAGTGTTGAATCGGAAACCACCGGCGCCCTGAGCAGTTGGGGCTTGAGCTACGGTATTGCGGTGAGCAGCGTGCTGTCGTTTGGCGTCACGGCGAAGGTGTGGGATGACGAACTCACCGGCAACAGCACTCACCACACCGATTATTCCCAACAGCAGGTAACAGATAATTCAGGATTGGTGCGCATCACTCGTGATAGCACTGTGGGCCGGGATACCTCAGTGGCCGAGGGCTATAGCTTTGTGATCGGCGCCATGTGGCAGCCAGCAGCGCAGTGGACGCTGGCCGGCGTATTCAAGCCGGGCTTCGATTTACGGCAGCATGAAGACCTTGCTGAAACCACGAGCGTGTTGGTGGAGAGTTCCTTCGGTGGGCCCAGCCTAACGGAAGCGATCGATTCCGGCACCGCTAGCTCGACCTTTGCGTATCCCGACAGTCTGGCCGTGGCGGTGGCGTGGCGGCCGAGCGACCTCGATACCTTGGCGCTTGATGTGGTGTGGACCGCGTGGTCGCAGTTTGCCGTTGAGCGTGATGGTGAGCGCTCAAGCCCGTTGGGTGGCGGCGTTGCACCTGAAAGCTTCGACGACGATTACGCACTACGCCTTGGGTATGAGCGTTTGTTTATCCTGCCGCGTTGGGTGCTGGTGGGTCGGGCTGGCATTTCGTACGAGCGTTTGCCGGGGCTGGAGCCCTTGTCGGACTTGGATTCGGCCACTGTCGAGGAAATCGCCGCTGGCACCGATGAGTGGTGGGGCCTGTCGTGCGGTGTTTCGGCGATTCGACGTCGGTACGGTTATGATCTCGGGCTGCAGGTGCGACGCGGAAGCGACGTGGGCACCAACGTGCAAACCAGTGCCGCTGATGCGGCCGACGTCACCACGCTAACCGTGCGTGGCGGGGTGTCGTTCTTGTTCTAAAGGCCGGCGAGGTGGGCCCTTCACGGCACCACTTCAATCGTCTCGCCAAACACCAGACCCATGCCTCGATCAAGCATGGCGTTGGTGCCGCCTTCTTCGGCATTCGACGCACTGCCGGTGCGGATGTAGCAACTACGCGGCACGCCGGGGTAGGCGGCATCCAGATGGATCCAGTGGCCGCCCTCGCGGTCATAAGCGGCAACCCAGGCATGGCCACCCCAGCCGCCGAAAATGCCGGCGTAGACAAAGCCCACATCGACGCGTGCAGGGATGCCGGCGATACGCAGCGCCGCGGTGAGCAGGTTGGCGTGTTCGGTGCAGTCACCCTTTTGCGTGCGGAAGGCTTCGAGGGCCGAGGCCTCGCCGCGCGACAAGTCGCCATTGAGGTGGCCGCGCACTGCGTTGGTCAGCAGGGTGGCCCGTTCGACTTCGTTCTTGGGGGCATCTTTGAGGATGCCGGCCACCCATTCGGTCAGTTCGGGCGCGGTGGTTTCGAGGTTGGTTTCTTCTTTGAGGTATTGCTGCTCATCCGCCAGGGCTTCGGGCTCGGCCTTGGTTCGGGCTACAAGCAATTCGTCGACCACGCCCTGGAAGCCGTCGCGCGGCAATTGTGCCAGGGCTTTGGCTGGTAGACGGTAGCGGTTGCGCTCGCCAGCGGCGGGCGGCGGGCCCTTGGTTTTCACCAGGCCAACCATGGCCAATTCGGCTCCCTTGAGCGGTTGCGGGCCATCGGCAGGGAGAAACTGCATGTTCATTGGGCCGAAGCGCATGGTCAGTTCACGGATGTCGCCATCGGGGGCCACCTGGGCCTGCATTGGCATGAAGGGGACGCGATCGAGCACCATCTTGTAGGTACCCACACCCGCGTCGTCGCGGCTCAGCAGGGTGGCGCGCATCTGCATCAGGTGCACTTGGCCTGACATCAGGCCCATCACGTGGAAGTCTTTATGCTCACCCAGTTCCATCGCTTCCTGGGCCATGGCGCGCTGCGAAGCCTCCATGCCCATCAGGCGTACGCCTTCGGGCAGGGGGATGTCGGTGGCCTTGGCACCGGTGGGTCGGTGCACGGTCACGGCGACGTGGTCGTCCATCACCGCGCCCACGGCGGTGGTGCGCACGCCGTTCTCTTCTTGGCTGAGTTGGAAGGTGGTCAGGAAGCCCTCGGCGCTCTCTTGGTAGAGATTGGTTTCTTCAACCGAAAACTGCACCGCGGTGCCAAGCAGGCTGCGCTTCAGCAACACCGACGATTGCGACAAGGTGGTGCGGGTGCCGTCTTTATGTAGCGCGGTGACCACGTGCATGTTGGCGAGTGGTTGGCCGTCGAGGAAGCCGTGCAGCCAATCGTCGTGCTCGACGACGTCGTCGGGGCCGGGTTGCAGGGCCGGCACTGTGGGTGTGGCGGCGGCTATCGGCAGGGTGAGCAGCAAGAGTAGCAGTAGCTGTGGCATCGGAGAACTCCTCGTTGGTGGGCTGACCATAAGGGGCATAGCCAGCCATGCTATCGACGCTGTGGCAGGCGCATGCTTGCCGCTTGGTGTGAGGTGGGTCGTAGACATTGGCCCGAGTGTGTGATATACGACTCGGCATGATAAGACCGCTGCTGACCGTTGTAGTGCTCATGAGCTGTGTGGGGGCCGTGCCGGCTGTCGATTGCAGCACCAATGGCGTTGATCTCAACATCCTGGCGGGCACGGTGAAAGATGCCGTGACTGGTGATTTTATTACTGTGCTTAATGCCGGGCATCTCAGTCTGAGTCGTTCAGGTAGCCCATGTACCAATTTGCCGACAGCGGTTGGTGGCGGCACTTTCACCTATGATAATTTACTGTTCGGTGGCTATACATTCAATTTCGGTGTTAGCATTCCTGGATACGATCCGCCGGCCACGCCAATCCCGCCGATTACCTTTGTTGCCAAGCTCGAGGTTAGCGTTCAGGATATCGTGCTGACGCGCAATTCCTTGCTCACAGAGGTGTCTTCATCGGCGGCGAGCCTGTTTGAGGATGAGCAGATCACCATTACTGCGCGTCTTGATAATGTGTTTCCATTGGCCGACACCACGCTGCCGGTGACAATTTCTGGCCCCGCTAGTGCGGCTGTTGTTGCGCCGAGTTCTGTGACCATTGGTGCCAACCTGCTCACCGCTCAGTTCGTGGTCAGCATTGATCCGGCGGCGTTGGCGACGGGTGGCCAGGGCGACCGCGTTTTTCAGGTTGATGTTGGTGCGCCGAGCAACGGCATCGGCGGTTTGGTTTCGAGCTCAGATATTACCCTCAAAGACCTGCGCCGCGTGATTGAGTTGACCGTGCCTGGGTTTACCGGCGCAGCCCAGAGCGCGCGCGCGACTGATGACTTTGAGGCTGACACGGCAATTTTGGGTATGCCTGAACCCAATGTCGACACGCAGATCGATCTAGTGCCAGCCGCGGTAGACTGAGGCCGTCTCCGGGGGGTCAATCCCACTGCAGGCGGCGTTCAATGCTGCCGGTGGCGCCGAGATCCATGCATTCATTCAGCAGGCCGTCGACGTATTCGTTGCCGCGGTCGCCAGCATGACCCTTGACCCATTCAAATTTTACACCGTGCTTGGCGAGTTCGACATCGAGTTGCTGGAGGATGTCGACGTTTTTGAGCGGGCCGGTGGCGCGCTTCCAGCCGCGCTTCTTCCAGCCGGCGAGCCAGGTGCTGCAGCTGTCGATGGTGTATTTGCTGTCGGAGCGGATCAGAATCTCGGTGTCAGGCTTGCTGAGCGCGCACAGGGCGTTGAGCACCGCGGCGAGTTCCATCCGGTTGTTGGTGGTGTTGGCTTCGCTGCAGGCGCGGGCCAGGGCTGAGCCGGTGGCCACATTGATCAACACGTAGCCCCAGGCGCCGAGGCCCGGATTGCCGCGGCAGCCGCCGTCGGTGTAAGCGAGAACAGAATGCATGGCGGCGGATGGTGGCGCGCGCGGTGCTGTGCCAAGCGTTTGTTGGCGGTTGTGGCCTACTTACTGGGCGACGTCGTCTTGATAGCTGGCGCGGAAGGCCTCGGCGAAGGCGGCAAAGCGGCCTTCGCAAATAGCCGCACGGATGCGTTGCATCAGGCGTTGGTAGTAGGCCAGGTTGTGCAGGCTCACCAAGATACCGCCGAGGGGCTCATCGCATTTGAGCAGATGGCGAATGTAGCCGCGGCTGTGGCGACTGGCCTCTGAGGGCGTGTCGGGGTCGATCGGGTCGGTGCTGTCGGCCAGGGTCGCGCGCTTGCAGCGCAGCGGCCCGTGGTCGGTATAGGCGATGCCATGGCGCCCCATGCGGGTGGGCAGTACGCAGTCGAACTGGTCGATACCGCGCGCCACTGCTTCCACCAGGTCGAGCGGCGTGCCAACGCCCATCAGGTAATGCGGGCGTTCGCTGGGCAGGGCCGGGGCCACGGTATCGAGGACGGCGTTGCGCTCGTCGGCGGTTTCGCCAACCGAGAGGCCGCCAATGGCGATGCCAGGGAGTTCGTGCGCGGCCACGGCCTCCACGCTGGCGAGACGCAGGGCGGGGTCGAGCCCGCCCTGCACGATGCCGTAGAGGGCCTGCTGCGCGGCGCCGCGTGGGCTGCCATCATCGGCCTGCCACGCGGCCACGCAGCGCTCGAGCCAGCGATGGGTGCGGGCCACTGAATCGTGCAGCGCTTGCGGCTCGCCGTCGGTGGGCGGGCACTCATCAAAGGCCATGATGATGTCAGCGCCGAGGAAGCGCTGGATCTGCATGCTCGACT
>JAQIBG010000291.1 GCA_027859175.1 Planctomycetota bacterium
CGACTTCAAGCAGTCGTTCCAGAACGCCTTCCGACGGCAACTCTCGGCCGAGGTCGAACTGCGCGAGGAAGACCTCGAAGTCTATGAAACCGAGCATCAAACCTCGGTTGCCACCTGCCTGCTGCTGGACGTCTCGCACTCGATGATTCTCTACGGCGAAGATCGCATCACCCCGGCCAAACGCGTGGCTCTGGCCCTGGCCGAACTGATCAAGCGCAAGTATCCGAAGGACGCCCTGCACATCATCCTGTTCGGCGATGAAGCCTGGGAGGTCTCACTCAAAGACCTGACCTACGCCGGCGTGGGCCCCTACCACACCAACACCCACATGGCCCTGCAAATGGCGCGACGCATCCTGGTGCGCAAGAAGCAGGCCAACAAACAGGTGTTCATGATCACCGACGGCAAGCCCACCGCCCTGATCGAAGGCGGCGAGCTGTACCTCAACTCCTTCGGCATCGACCCCAAGATCCGCGCTAAAACCCTAAGCGAAGCCGCCGAATGCCGCCGCCACGGCATCCCGATTACCACCTTCATGATCGCACGCGACCAATGGTTGATGCAATTCGTGGAAGAACTCACCCGCATCAACAAAGGCCGCGCCTTCTTCGCCGGCCTCGACCAACTCGAACAAATGGTCTTCGCCGACTTCCTCACCGGCCGCCGCCGCAAAGTCCGATGAAGAGGTAGCAGGAGGGAGTCGAGGAAGTCGAGGTCCGAATGAGGTGGGGAAGGGGGACTGCTGCGGTAAGTGGGCGCCATTCTGATACCGGGTGTGTTGGGCCATTGGGACCGTTCAATTAAAAAACATCCCTATATCGCGCGTGCTGGCGCGATTGGGACGGCTTAATTCAAAACCATTCCCCACCTCACTCGGACCTCAACTCCCTCGACTCCCTCCTGCTAATCTTCTATTCTTCCCCTGACCAGAAAACATATCTGGTCGCCAAAATCCGCATGGTGTCCTGAGCCGGCGTGCCTACGGTCGTCGGTCCTATTCAAGGGGAGGAACGCAGCATGCGTCGTTGGGAATTGCCGGAACTCATCAACATCAACCGGATCGCACCCCGTGCGACCCTGTGGCCGGCACCAAATGCCAAAGCTGCGATTGCCACCATCGGAGCGCCCGCTGCCTCGCCGCGCGTGATCAGCCTCGATGGCGATTGGCGCTTCGGTTGGTTCCCGTGCCCGGAGAAGGTTCCGGCCGAGGCCACCAGCCGCACGCTCAAGGACGGCACGTGGGACACGATGACAGTTCCCGCCTGCTGGCAGATGCAGGGCACGCCCGACAAGCCGATCTACGTCAACGTGCGCATGCCCTGGGCCGCGCGCCAACCGGCCATCGAGCCGCCGCAGGTGCCGGCTGATAACCCCACCGCGGTCTACCGCACCAGCTTCACCGTTCCGACCGACTGGAAGCGTCGTCGCACCGTGGTCCACTTCCAAGGCATCGGCGGCTGCGCCACCGTGTTCTGCAATGGCGTTGAAGTGGGCTTCTCCAAGGGCTCGCGGGTTCCGGCCGAGTTCGACCTCACGCCCCACCTGCGCGACGGCGACAACAGCCTCGCGGTGCAGATCATCAAATGGTCAGACGCCAGCTACATCGAAGACCAGGATCAATGGCGCCTGTCTGGCCTATTCCGTTCGGTCTACCTGCTGTCGACCCCGCATGTGCATATCCAAGACCTGTTTGTGCGCCCGGGTCTCGAGAAAGACCTGACCACCGCCAACATGAGCGCCACCGTGCGCCTCGGCGCCGTGGGCCAGGCTAATATCGGCCACTGCGTGAGCCTGCAATTCCTTGATCCCAAGGGCAAGGCCCTGCTGAAGAAACCCTTGGTGCATGAATACAACCAGGGCGACTGGCGCCCGGTCGGTGGCCGCGGCAATCGCTGCGAACTCAGCACCACGCTCACCAAGCCACAGCTGTGGTCGGCCGAAACCCCAACCCTCTACACCGCGGTGTTGACCCTGATCGACCCCAAGGGCAAAGAGATTGAAACCGTAGCCACGCGCTTCGGCTTCAAGCGGGTTGAGATCGAAGACAGCCAACTGCTGATCAACCGTCAACCGGTGCTGATCCGCGGCGTGAATCGCCACGACTGGTCTGACACCGAAGGCTGGACCGTCGACGAAGCGCTGATGCGCAAAGACGTCGAAACCATGAAGTGCCTTGGCATCAATGCGGTGCGCACCAGTCACTACCCCAACCAGCCGCGCTGGTATGAACTGTGCGACGAGTACGGCCTCTACGTCATCGACGAAACCGACCTGGAAGCGCACCACCATTACCAGCAGGCCGCGCGCGATCCGCGCTACGCCGGGGCCTTCCTTGACCGCGCCGTGCGCATGGTCGAACGCGACAAGAACCACGCCTGCATCATTGGCTGGTCACTCGGCAACGAAACCGGCTACGGCCCCAGTCACGACGCCATGGCCGGCTGGATCCGCCATTACGATCCGTCGCGCGTGCTCCACAACGAGAACGGCGTCAATGAACAGGGCGGCAAGGGCCCGGCCTACGACAAGGGCCACGCCTCCACCGACCTGGTGTGCCCGATGTACACCTCGATCCCCGACATGATCAAGTGGGCCAAAACCAATACCGACAACCGGCCCTTTATTCTGTGCGAATACGTTCACGCGATGGGCAACAGCATGGGCTGCGTGGCCGATTACTGGGCCGCGATCAAAACCATGCACGGTCTGCAGGGCGGCTTCATTTGGGACTGGGTTGACCAAGCGATCAAAACCGTCCGCGACGACGGCAGCGAGCACTGGCTCTACGGCGGCGACTTCGGCGAAGAAATCCACGACCACGACTTCTGCTGCAACGGCGTGGTGTGGGCCGACCGCACCCCGCATCCGCATGCGCTCGAGTTCAAGCGCATCGTGCAACCGGTGTCGATCAGCGCCGCCAATCTGAGCAAGGGCGAGATCTGGATCCACAACGAGCGTCACTTTACCGACCTCAGTGACCTCAAAGCCGAATGGGCACTCGAGGTCGACGGCGTGGCCGTGCAAAAGGGCAAGCTCAAGACCCTGCGCACCGCCGCCTCCAGCAAGGAACGCATCACGGTGGGCTTCACCAAGCCCACGCTCAGCGCTGGTCAAGAAGCCGTGCTCACGCTGCGCTTCCGCCAAGGCCGCGCCACGGCCTGGGCCCCGGCCGGCTACGAGGTCGCCTTCGACCAAGTGCCCGTCGCCAAGAAGGCCGCTGCCAAGCCACGCGTGATCAAGAGCGCCCCGCCCTACGAGGTCGAAAAGCGCGGTGGCACCGTGCTGGTGACCGGCGACGGCTGGGATCTGCGCTTCGACGACACCGGCCTCGCCGCTTGGAACCGCGGCAAGAACGCGGTGATCGCCAAGGCGCCGCAGCTCAACACCTGGCGCGCGCCGGTCGACAACGACGAGATTCGCGGCTGGTCTGGCCAAGACGGCAAACCTGCCGGGCGCTGGCGCAAGGCCGGGCTCGATAAGCCTAGCTACACCTTCAAGAAGCCGACCGCCAGCACCGAGGGTTCGCTGCTGAAGGTCACCAGTCGCAGTAGCGCGTCGTTCGCGGCGGGTAGCATCGATTGCGTGCAAACTTGGGTGGTGCTGCCGGATGGCGGCCTGCGCCTGCAGGCTGCGTTCAAGATCGGCCAGGGCCTGACCGACGTCCCGCGCATCGGTCTGCGTCTGGCCCTGGCGCCGGGCTTCGAGCAGTTCGCTTGGTTTGGCCACGGCCCGCACGAAAGCTACGCCGATCGCAATCTCGGCGTCGCCCTCGGGCGCTACGCGTCAACGGTAACCGAGCAGTACGTCCCCTACGTGATGCCGCAGGAACACGGCAACCACACCGGGACGCGCTGGCTCAGCCTCGCCAATGGCACCGAGCAACTCGTCATCAGCGCGGCCGAACCGATCGAGGCCTCGGCCAGTCACTTCAGCGCCGAAGGCCTGGAGCGCTGCATGCACACCTACGATCTGCGGCCTGACCCCGAAACCTGGCTCACCCTCGACGCGCGCCAGCGCGGCGTCGGCACCCAGAGTTGCGGACCAGACACCCTACCGCAGTACCAGATCGGCGCCGGCAGCTACGGCTACCAACTGACCCTGCGCTGCGCCCCCGCCAAGGCTGACCCAGGCCTCATCGCTCGCAGCTAAACCACGCACCGCCTGGTAAAAAACCAAAGCCGCCCACAGTCTCACTGTGGGCGGCTTTTTCGTGTCTGTCGGCGTGATGGCTTCAGCCCTGATTGCGCGCAAGCAGCCAGGCCACGGCGCCCTGAACACCGGGCTCAGCCAAATCAGCGGACTTGATCTCGGGATGTTGCAGGCCGGGCATGATCCCGACCGAGAAGGCCTCGTTGATCGCGGGTTCGAACAGGAGGTCCCAGTCTTTGGTTTGGGAGCCCATCAAAATGATCGCGTCGAGCGGGTTGTAGAGGCCCACCATCAAGGACAGCGAGCTAGCAATGGCGCGGCACTGCTCCTCGCGGATGCGCTGCTGCGGCTGCTCGAAGGGCGCGGCGCGCACGGCGGCGTACACGTCTACCGCACCAAGATTACCCAACACCGCATCGCGCAGGTTGCCGTCGGCCGCCAAGGCCGCCGTGTCCGGTCGCAAGCCCGTGGCCTTTTCGTGGAGGTCGAGAGCGCGTTGCCACAAACGATGCTCAATCGGCCGTGGCTCCACCAACAGGCGGGCCATCGCAGCAGCGCCACTGCCCGACACATAGCTCTCCAGATGATCAATGCCGCCGCAGCCGCAGCGCAGGCCAAGTTGCAGACCATAGAGACTATGCCCCACCTCGCTACGCCGGCTGGAGACCACACCGTTTTCGGCAAAGGCCCAGTTGAAACCGGTGGAGTAGGTTGCCACCGCAATCGCCTTGTTGCGATAGCTGCCCTTGGCGCCGTACCAGGCTTCGCCTTGAGTGGCGGCGGCGATGTCATTGAGCACGGCCACTTCATGCCCAGCCGCCGCCAGATCAGCACCAAGCGTGATCGGCCCATCAATGGTGGCATTCGGACTATACCGGATCACCAAGCCCTGCTCGTCAACATCGCCAGCCGCACTGATGCCAACCTTGGCGCCAGCTGGCAGCAGCTCGCTCACCGCAGCGGTCAATGAGGCGTTGTCACTGAACTGAGCCGACGCCAAGCGATGCTCGTTACCAAGCGCGCCCGTCTCGGGGTCGACTTCGGCCAAACGCAGCTGCGTGCCACCGTAATCAATGCCGTAATACACGCTCATTGCCCACTCCCTTACGGCTGGCATTCGATGGTAGCGCTTCCACCGCGCAAGCCTCCACCCGCCAACCAAGCCCGCCGATGCATACGGAGAATCGCAACGATCACCCTACGAGACTCCCCCTCCAGCCTCTGTTCTTCCTGCAGTCAGCGCAGCGGCAGCGACCCTGCACACCAGTGCTCAGCGGGTAGCCTCAAACATCGCACGGTAGCTGCCAGGGGTCACCCCATAGACGCGACGGAAAGCCTTGCCGAAGTAGTTGGCGTCAGCAAAGCCACAGGCCATAGCGATTGCGGCCATGCCGTCGTCGCCCCCGAGCAAGCGTTCGGCCGCTTGGGCAAGTCGTTGCTCGATCAGCCAGGCGCCTGGTGGGCGGCCAATCGCCTGTTGAAAGCGGCGTGAGAAATGCGCCCGGCTCATGTCGGCCGCGGCGGCCATGTCATCAACGCCAATGCCATCGGCCAGGTGGCTGAGGGCAAAATCGCGTGCTGTGGCCAGTTGCGCATTGAGGCCCTCATCGTCGCCATGGACCGCGCCATACAGCGACAGGGCCAGACCGTAGGCAACCCGCGACGCCTCCAGGCCGTCTACCTCGTCAGTCAGTAAGTGGGTAACGTCGGCCACGCAGCGCTCGAACAGGGCCTGGTCGAGCACCGCCAAGCCCTGGCAGCGCGCCGAGATCGCGCGCCACATGCGAAACAGCAAACCGCCGCCCATGATCAGCCACACGAACTCCCAATGGCACCCAGCCGGCAGCCAATAGCGGCTATTGTGCGGCCAATGCACCACCAGCACGGTGCCGGGCACCAGCACGTGTTCACGGCCTTCGTAATCGAGCCGGCCTTCGCCGCCCACCGTGCATTGGATCAAAGCCGCCTGTGAGCCGCCGCGCTGCAAGCCGTGCCAGTCGTAGTGGTCACGCCGGAGTTCATAGCCGCCGCCGTAAACACGGGCCGGTAACACCAGTTCAGCCGGCGGCGGGGCAAACTTGCAGTTGGTTTGCTGCGAGCCGCGCAAGATCTCGAGTCCGACATTCTGCATCGCGGTCCATTGTGGCAAAATGGCCGCGTATGGGAAAGCACGATTTTACCCTCATGGGCACGTTGTGACGATAGCGAACTGAAAATGTCGGTTATACTTGGGATCAATCGCCCATCATCCGAGGCGGAGGACCCACACCATGTCATTCAAAATCACCTTCATTGGCGCTGGCTCGATCGGCTTTACCCGCCGTCTGGTTCGCGACCTGCAAACCGTTCCTGAATTCAACGGCATCGAAATCTGCCTGCAGGATACCTCCAAGCGCAACCTGGGCATGATTCAGAAGCTGATCGCTAAAGATCTCAAAGCCAACGGCGCAAAAACCACGCTGAGCGCCACCACCAATCAGCGCGAAGCCCTCACTGGCTCCAAGTACATCTTCAACACCGCGCGCGTGGGTGGGCTTGAGGCCTTTGGAGACGACATCGACATTCCGCTGCGCTACGGCATCGACCAATGCGTTGGCGACACCATCTGCGCCGGCGGCATCATGTACGGCCAGCGCGGCGTTTCGATGATCCTCGATGTGTGCAAAGACATCCGCGAAGTAGCCGCGCCCGATGCGTGGCTGCTGAACTACGCCAACCCGATGGCGATGATGACCTGGGCCGCCAATACCTTCGGCGGCGTCAACTGCGTAGGTCTGTGTCATGGCGTGCAAGGCGGCCATGGGCTGATCGCCAAGGTCCTCAAGCTCGAGAAGAAAGACGTCGACATCATCTGTGCCGGCATCAATCATCAGACGTGGTACACCCGCGTGCTGGCCAAGGGCAAACCCGTCACCACCGAACGCCTGCTCAAGGCGATGGAGGCCGACCCCGGCACCGCCAAGTCGGAGAAGGTTCGGATCGACATGCTGCGACGCTTCGGGTGTTTCTCGACCGAATCCAACGGCCACCTGTCGGAATACCTGCCCTGGTACCGCAAGCGCAGCAGCGAGATCAAAAACTGGATCGGCATGGACAGCTGGATTCACGGCGAAACCGGCGGCTACCTGCGGGTGTGCACCGAGGGCCGCAACTGGTTCAAGACCGACTTCCCAAACTGGCTCAAAGGCCCCGCGTGGACTTTTGACGGCAGCGAGCGCTCAGAAGAACACGGCAGCTTCATCCTCGAGGGCTTGGAAACCGGGCGTGTCTACCGCGGCCACTTCAACCGCATCAACAACGGCACCATCGCCAACCTGCCCGACGACTGCGTCATTGAAGCGCCGGGCTACGTAGACCGCAACGGCATGTCGATGCCGCTGGTCGGCGACTTGCCGCTCGGCTGCGCCGCCGTGTGCCAGCAGTCGGTCAACGTACAACGGCTGTCGGTCCACGCTGCCGTCACCGGCGACATCGACCTGCTGCGCCAAGCGATGCTGCTCGACCCGCTCACCGGCGCCGTGGCCAATCCGCCTGAGATCTGGCAGATGGTCGACGAGATGCTGGTGGCCCAAGCCAAGTGGCTGCCGCAATACCGCAAGGCCATCAGCCAAGCCAAGAAGCGCTTGGCCGGCAAGCGGATCAAGACCAAGGCGACCAAGGGCGCAGCGCGGGTGAAAACCAAGAGCGTCGCCGAGATGCAACGCAACGCCGTCGTTGCCCGCAAGAACGCGCAAGCCGCCGACAAAGGCAATATGACCTCAGACAAGCGCAAGAAGAGCAAGGCTGCCTGAGCACGCACACGCACTCGGGAGTGAGGTACGCCCAGGCCCAATCGGGTCTGGGCGTTTTTATGCACCCCGTGGCGTGGGCTTCAGCCCGCGATGCCCCCAGGCAAGCCCAAGCAAGCCCGCCTATTCCGCAGTCGAACCAGCCTCATCCGGCAGATCCTGGACCGCAGGATCGGTCACCGCGGCTTCGCGGTAGCGATACCCTTCCATGAAGGCGCGCCGAATCATGCGCTTCTCGCGCGCGCGTCGGGCCTCTTCGCGCTCGTCGGGGGTATTGCCCCATACCAGCACGTCAGGATTATCGGCGACACGCTCAACCACCTGATGAGTGGTGATCACCGTGTCGTTGAGATCACGCGCCAGGGCGTCTGAGGTCATCAACTGCCCCACCACGCCGCGGCCATTCTCGATCCCAACCAGCAGGTCTTTGAGCGAAGCCGCCGCAGCCTGCAAATCAGTCAGCGCGCCAGCCAGCTTGGCCTGCTCGCCATTGAGCATGGCGTCGGTATTGGTCATCAAGGTGGCGCCGCCAGCCATAAAGGCTTCGGCGTCGTCAGCCACCTTATGGACGTCAGCGGCCAGCATCTCGCTGCTAACGCGCACCGATTGCAGCGCCAATTCAACGTGCTCCAGCACGCCGTGGAGCTGTTTGTCCATGCGGCCGCGTGAGTCTTCGAGCCCCGCTGCCAGCTTCTCGACCGCGGCCAGCGTTTTGCCCAACTGCCCGTCATGCTGCTGCAGACCGGCCAGGAGAGCCGCGCCGTTATCAGTTAGACTACGCGCATTCTTAAAAGTCGCGCGCAGGTCGGCTACGCTTTCGTCGGCCAGCAGGTCAGCCATGCCAGCCAGAATCTGCTCGGCCTGGCCCTGGGCCTGATCGAGGAAGGTGCTGCCCGCTACCACCACCGCGCTGCCATCCTTGGGCAAGGGGTCGGGCATCAGGTCGCTCGGGGGCGAGGTGAACGACAGCACGTTGTCGCCAAAGATACCGGCCGGCTGATTGAGCAACACGGAGGCGCTATCGATTGAGAAGCGGTCTTCGATCTTGACCAAGGCCTGCACCTG
>JAQIBG010000294.1 GCA_027859175.1 Planctomycetota bacterium
CTCTAGCTCTTACAGTTATTTATGGGACATAGCACTAGGCCTTGTCGGCTTTATCGGCCCAGGCCTTGTAATCGAGGCGGTCGTTCGGTTCGGGGATGGTGCTGACCCCGGCGTGATAGCCCGCGACGCGGGTCAAGACGGCGCCATCACCCGCTACGTGAATGCTCACCCTGGTGGTGGTGCTGGGCGCAAAGGCCACGATGCGCTGGCTGCCGATGCTGCTGCCGGTGGCGAGCACGCGCCCGGCGGCATCGCTGATGGTGAAGGCGCTGACCTTCTGCCCGGTGGTGAGATCTTCTTCGAGGCGCAGGTGATCGATGGTTTGGGTGTCGGCAAAGCGCGCCGTCCACGTGGCGCCCTGCGCGTGCAGGCTGGCTTCGACCGGCGTGGCGAAACGGCGCTGCCACTCGGCGCTGAAGCTCAAGAGGCGCTCGCGGTCTTCGGTGCTGATCAAGCCGTTGCGATCGGGCGGCACGTTGAGCAGGAGATTGCAGCCGAGGCCGATTGAGCGATACGCGATTGCCAGCAGATGGTCGACCGATTTGAGGGTGTCGAGATCGTCTTCCTGCCAGAACCAGTTGCGGCGGATGGCCACGTCGCACTCCGGCGGTAGGTAGACTTTGCCGTCGAGCACGGTGCCGGGGTCGTTGGCGTGGAAGGCTGAGGCGTGGATGTCGGTGACGTGGTAGCTCACCGGGTCGGCGGCAAGGCCGTCTTCATTGCCGATCCAGCGAATGCTTGGCTTGCCCATATTGAAGATCGCCGCGTTTGGTTGGTGCGCCTCGGCTACTGCCATGATGCGGTGCCAGTCGTACACGCGGCCTTCGGAGCCGGCGCCGTCGAACCACAGTTCAAATAATTCACCGTAATTACAGCACAGTTCGGTGAGCTGCTGGCAATACACCGCATCGTAGGCCGCGGCGTCTTGATAGCTGGGGTGATTGCGGTCCCACGGCGAGAGGTACAGGCCGGGCTTGATGCCTTCGGCACGACAGGCGTCAACGAATTCGCGCACCACGTCGCCGTGGCCATCGCGCCAGGGCGAACACGCCACCGAGTAGTCGGTGGTGCTGGTCGGCCACAGGCAAAAGCCGTCGTGATGCTTGGCGGTGAGAATAGCGTAGTGGGCGCCGGCTTGTTTGATGGTGCGCGCCCATTGGGTGGCATCGAGGACGTTCGGGTTGAAGCCGCTGGCCGGGAGGGTGCCGTCAGACCACTCTTTGCCGAAAAAGGTATTGATACCAAAGTGGCAGAAGATGCCGAATTCGGCGCGCTGCCAGGCGAGCTGTTGGGGCGTGGGTTGCATCTCTGGTGACCTTTGCGATCGGGTGTGGCCGATGGTGGTGAGCGCCTAGCGATACGGGCCTCCATATGCGTGGAGACCCGTATCGGAATTATCATAATATCATAAGGTAGGCAGCCTGGGGCAGCGTACCGCCCCAGGCTTGTGGTGCCTAGCGTCCGCCGAGCTTGAGCTTGACGTTGGTCTCGCCGCCGGCGATGCGGTAGAGCATCGGTTCCATGCGGTCGCGACCTTCGCGGAAGGTCGGGGCGCCTTCCCACTGGTGGTTGAGCACGTTGGTGTAGTCGGAGAAGTACTGCCAACGACGGGTCGGCAGGTTCTGGACCATGTGCATGTGGTTGGCCGGGCAGCCATACTTGGTGATCGAAGCCGGCACGTCCTTGAAGGTGATCCAGGTGTGCGGCCAGGTGTACGAACTGGCGTGGCAGAAGGCTTCGGCGATCGGGCCGGGCAAGTCTACCGATACGGCTTCGCCGCTGATCATGCTGAAGGTGCCCTGGATGTCTGAGTAGGCCAGACGTGCAGCGAAGCATTCGATGCCACCGGGCGAAATGTAACCGGTTGAGAAGCCGCCGCCGGGGAAGTAGTGCTTGAACACCTCAAACAGGTAGGACTCCTTGCACCAGTCGAGCGAGCCCGAGCCGGAGTTGTCCATGTCGATGGTGCCGAGCTTCATGTACAGGGCTTCGGGGTCGAGATCGATGCCGAGTTCGTCAGCCTTCTTCTGGATCTCCCAGGGCTCGTACACCTTGCGGTAGTCAGCAAACAGGCACGGCTCGCCGCCGGTCAGGGCCGACATGATCACCTGGGTCAGCAGGCCCTGGTAATCGTTCTCGGTAGCGAAAGGCAGCGCGGGCTTCTTGCCCTTGTGGTCGAAGGTGCTGTTGAACAGCGCTTCGGCGATATCGGCGCAGGCCATCGGCGTGCCGCTGAGGTCTGAGCCCCAAGCCAGCTGCGAGGTCCAACCGCCACCAACGGCGTTGAGGCTTTGCATGTAGTCGCGCAGGATCAGGTACAGCTTGAGCTCTTCTTTGAGCTTCTCTTCCTGGGCCTTGGTCAGTTTGGGCGCGGGGTACTTCGACGGGTTGGTGAAGATTTCCTGACGCTTTTCGCAGATCGATTCTGCGTTCGGGTAGATCTTGCCCTTCCACTGCACCTTGGTGACCCAGTGGTACAGCTCTTTGAGCTCGGCCTTATCGTAGCCCTTGTCGGCGTGGATCATGTCGGCGAACAGCTTCATCGACTCGCGGGTCGATTCGATGCCGAGGTGCTTACGTGCGGCGTGCACGTGGTTCAGCGCGGTTTCCATCTGCATTGAATCGGTGTCAACGCACAGCACGCGCTTGCCGCGCAGCCACGCGGCGGCAGCCATCGCCCAGCACAGGTCGACGATCTCGCCCTGGGTCTTCTTGTCGAAGTCGGGGTCCTGGCCGGTCTCAGGCATGTTGCCGATCACGGTTTGGCACAGGATGCCGGTTTGCGAGTACGCGCCAACCACGGCGTCTACGCCAACCACGCCGGGCTTCGGCGCGTTGTTGCCGGCGATGCAGGCAATCGGGGTGTCGCGCGAGAAGTGGCTGGTCAGGGCGATGGCGGTTTTGCCGGGGTAGAACCAGGTGTCAGGCACGATGCAGATTGCTTCGACACCGGCCTTCTTGAACTCCTGGGCAACCTTGTCGGCATCGGCCTCGGTCTCGACCAGGGAGTTGGCGGTGTAGATGCCGAGCTTATGGCCCTGAGGCAGCTTGATCTTCTTGAGGATCTTGGCGGTCATCTCAACGATGTTGCGGCAGCGTTCGCGGCTCTCATCGTCGATACGGGGGTCGCAGGGGGCGAACAAACCGATGGTGGTGGATCCAACGGAGGGTTTTTGCAGATAGGCCATTGCTGTGGCTCCTTGTCGTGAATTCGACGGGACAGGCCGCACACGCTAGACCGCCGGTATCGCGTGTCGAGTCGTCACCGCAGGGGATGACTGGCAGCGCCGGTCACACTGTATCGTATCAATGCGGCGGTATGTCTTATTCCGACCGCGCTTCGGCAGTTCAGCGCCCGGCGGGCCTGCGTTTGAGCCGATAGACCACGCGATTGATGCCGGTGCCCTGCTCGACCAGGGCCGCCACCAACTCGCCGTGGCGGTGATTGCGCAGCTCTGATAGCAGCATGGTGTCGGACACGGCCAGGGTCAGAACGCCAGCTTTGAGCGAAACCGGCTCGATTTTGTCAAATTCTGGATCGCTGAGGACGCTGCGCAGGGCGCCGGCTAGGCGCTTGAGGCGGCGCAGGCGTTTGCCGTCTTCGCTGGTCCACCATTGGTTGAGGATCTGCGCGGCGCCGGTGGCGCGGCGATAGCCGTAACGGACCTGACGGGCCAGATAGCGATCGCGATCAGGATTCGAGTGATCGGTCACGGTCGGTCCTGTTTGCGTTCGCGGGCGCGTCGATCGGGGTCATAGGTGGTGGCAACCTTGCCCCGAAGAACGCAGCCCGTGCGTGCGGGCACGCAGGCTGCTTTGACCCTGCGGCAGGCGTCTTGGGCGAAGTCGTAGTGGGGGCAGCTGTAGCTGGACATGGCACCGGCAGCATGGCCAAGACTGGCCGCAGGAAAACCGCTGAAAGGCGGCGGGTCGGTCTGGCAATCAATAGGTGGAGCAGCCTACGTGACCACCCACTCGCAATCTCAACTCGGACGACGGTCCTTCGTACTGGCATCGGCCGGCATCGGTCTCGCGGTGTTGACCTCGTGCATGAGTTCTGACGCGCTGGCGCGGGCTACGGTTTCGGGTGGGGGTAGTGGGAAGCTGCTCGATCTGCCCAAGCGGCTGGTGCGCAGCGCGCACACCCCGCAGCCGGTTCAAGCGCCCGCCACGGCAGCGTCTGAGGCAAGCCGACCGGCGCGTCCAAACATCGTGGCGCGGAGCACTTGGGGCGGAACCGAACCCGAGGCCAATCATTACCCGATGCCCAACATTGGTCGGCTCACGGTGCACCATACCGGGGCCAATACCCGCGCCCTGGGCGCTACCGACTTACAGACCGTGCAGCGGATTGAAGACTATCACCGCGAGACCCTGGGCTGGGCCTGCATCGGCTACCATTTTCTGATCGGCTATGATGGCACGGTGTACGAAGGGCGGCCGCTTGCGGTGCAGGGCGCCCATGTGCGTGACCACAACGAGGGGAATCTTGGGGTGTCCTTGATCGGCAACTACGATCAGGAAGCGCCGTCACCGGACATGCTCGCCAGTCTCCGCTTCGTGCTCGACAGTGCGCGCCAGCGTTACCACTTGCCGAGTGCGGCGATTCACGGCCATCGTGACTTTGCGCCCACCACCTGCCCAGGTGACCAGCTGTACGCGTGGCTGTGTGGCTATCGCCAGGAATGCGCCGATACCACCGTGGTGGCCTGAGCCCTAGCAGGCTGTCGAACGACGCCAGCCGGTTAGCCTTAAGATAAACCTTGGGCGACCTACAGTCGCCATTTCCCAAGGTTTTCCTGAGGCGGCTCTTTACCCAGAGGGGTCTGCGACACCCTTCGGTCCACCGCGGGCTGTATTTCAACAGCCGGCAAACGACCAGCAGGGTCGCTGCTGACAGCGGCCCTGCTATGGTAGGCGTCTGATATGACGTCGGTTACGCCGCTTTGCGTCGGCGATTGCGGAGCCGTTCAACTTTACGCCGAACCGCCCGTTCAGTTGCTGCAGCCGCCTTGGTAATGGCGGCGCCTTGAGTTTTACAAGTTTCTTCGACAGTCAGCATCTCCTTGTTAAGGGTGTGAATGATCATCTTGCAGCGTTCACGTTCTCCTGAGTGCGCACTTTCCTCGCTCAGCCATACTTGAACCCGCTCGATATGGTCCTCGTGATGATCGAGGGTCGGCATCAACCGCTGGTGCACGAGATCGCGCAGGCGCGGGGTCACAGTGATATGGGGCGCGTGGATCAAGATCTCCATTATGGAAACAGCTCCTGTGGGTTGGTGTTGCGGGAGAACACACATGTAATGGCATTGATCAGAGCGATGGCAATTAGAAAAAAACACGCTTTGAAATAGATTTTCTCTATGACACTTAACTCGTGAACAATCTGAACTATCACCACCTCCATTACTTCTGGATGGTGGCCCGCCACGGCAGTGTGAGCGAGGCCGCTCGGCGCCTCAGTCTGGCCCAGCCAACCATTAGTGCGCAGCTGCGCCATTTGGAGCAAGCCGTTGGTGGCAAGCTATTTACCCGGTCAGGTCGGGGTCTGGAGTTGACCGACACCGGCAAGTTGGTGCGCTCCTATGCCGACGACATCTTCGCCCTCGGGCAAGAGCTAGAGCATGCGCTCAGCGGCAGTGGCGGGCGGGCCTTGCCGCTGCGAATCGGCGTCGCGGAGGAGGTGTCGAAGCTGGTGGCGTGGCGACTGCTGCGTCCGGGGCTTCAGGAGGGTGCTGCGCGGCTGTACTTCCGGCAGGATCGCGGCGAGCGCTTGCTGTCTGAACTGCGTATGCACAACCTCGATCTGGTGCTCGCAACCGAGCCGGCGCCGGCCGCGGGGCGGGTGCGTTTGGACAGCCATCTGCTCGACGAGGCCGACATTGGCGTGTTCGCGCCGCCCGGCCAGGCAGAGCACTATCGCGACGAATTCCCCGCCAGCCTGGAGGCGGCGCCGTTTCTGCTTCAGGCCGACAAAACCAATCTGCGCCACAAGCTCGACCAGTGGTTCGCCGATGAAGGCCTGCACCCGCGCATTGTCGGCGAGTTTGAAGACCCGGCCCTGCTGAAGGTTTTTGCATCCGACGGCATGGGTTTGCTGGCGGCGCCGCTCTCGATTCAAGACGAGTTGCGCGATCGCTACGGCATCGAATTGGTAGCCGTGATTCCATCGGTCACGGAACGCTATTATTTGGTCACCACGCACCGACAAACGCGGCATCCAATGGTGGTGGCGGCTCAGGGTTAGAGGGTGCCTGGTGCCTGGTTCCTGGTGCGCGCTTCGCGCGTTGGATGCCGGCAGGTGCTCGCGTGCGGCAGACGCTGGCATGCTGAGTCGCTGGACGGAACCAGCAACCATGCCCACAACGCGCCGCAGGCGCGCACCAGGCACCAGGCACCAGGCACCCTCTAGAGCCGATGCTGCCGGTACGAATGCGGGCCTGCCAGGTGTTCTGGCGTACGTTGTGACCGAGCCCGATTGCGGCAAGGTTGGGGCGCGTTGCGTGATCCAGCGCGGCCCTACCATCGCGCGCCCATGGCCGATCCTCTGACCATCACCCGTGTCGTAGACGGCTCTGTATCTGCCGCTGATTGCGCGCCCATGCAGTTGGCTTGCGTGGCGCATGGGGCGCTGGCCAGTTTCGTTGGCGTGGTGCGCAATGAGCACCTCGGCAAGGGCGTGACGCATATCGAGTATGACTGCTATCGCGAGATGGCGCTGACGGTGTTGCAGGGTTTGGTTGACGAAGTCCGCGTGGCCCATGGCGCCGATCTTCAGGTTATGGTCGTTCATGGCACTGGGCGGGTTGAGCTGGCTGAGGCGGCGGTTGCGATCCACGTGTCGAGCGGGCATCGGCCGGCGGCCTTCGCTGCCTGTCGTCAATTGATCGAGCGGATCAAAGACGACCTGCCGGTGTGGAAACACGAATTTTATGACGATGGCACCAGCCAATGGCTGAAGGGAAGCTGATGGGCGACGAACTCAGCCACATCGATGCGCAGGGGCGTGCGGCGATGGTAGACGTGGGCAGCAAAGATCCGAGCCAACGCGAAGCGCGCGCCCGAGCCCGGGTGCGTCTGCCGGCGGCCTGTCATGCGGTGCTCGCGAACGGTGGTGATACCGCTAAGGGCAACGTGCTGCATACCGCGCGCCTGGCTGGGATCATGGCGGCCAAGCGGACCCACGAATTGATTCCGCTGTGCCATCAGTTGGTGCTGAATGGGGTGGATGTCGATTGTGAACTCGGCCCCGAGGTGCTGGAGATTCGCACGGCGGCGCGGTGTTGCGGCCGCACGGGGGTTGAAATGGAGGCCCTCACCGCCGCCAGCGTCGCGGCACTGACGGTGTACGACATGCTCAAGGCGGTGAGTCATGACCTCGTGATCGAATCGATTGAGTTGATTCACAAGTCAGGCGGACGCAGCGGCGTCATCAATCGAGACGGTGTCGCGAGCGAGGGCCAGGCGTGATCAGCTACGATGAATCCCAATGCTGTATCGATGCGCTCGACTTGGGTGGTACGCGTGAATCGATTAGTCTGCTCGCGGCGGCGGGCCGCGTCTGTGCCGACGATGTGTGCCTGCTGCGCGATCAGCCCGGCTTTGACCGGTCTACCATGGATGGCTATGCCATCGCTCTCGATGGCGAGCGTGAAAGCTTTGCTGTTATCGGCGCAGTGCACGCGGGCGAAACCGCCAGCGTGACGCCGCAGCCAGGGCAAGCGATCAAGATCATGACGGGTGCGCCATGTCCAGCTAGTTTGACGGTGGTGCCGATTGAATGCACGGACGGCGGCACCGAGACGGTACGGGTGACCGATCACTCGCGCCTCGCGCCGGGCCGTAATATCGCCTGGCAGGGTGAGGATGGCCGCGCTGGTTCGGTGGTGGTGTCGGCGGGCACGCTGCTCACGGCGCCGGTGCTATCGGTGGCGGCGATGGCAGGGCATGCCGAAGTCGCCACTTGGCGGCCGCCAACAGTGGCCGTGGTGACCACCGGTGATGAAGTTGGCGCCGATGGCGTAGCGGGAATCGCGGATAGCAACGGGCCATTGTTGCAGGCCTTGCTGAGCGAGCTCGGTGTTGGCGTCAGTCATCATCATGCACGCGATGAGGCCGGAGGCCTGCGCGCGGTGTTGGCCAAGGCTTTAGCCGACCACGAGGTGGTGGTTACCACCGGTGGTGTTAGTGCTGGTGATCGTGATCTGGTGCCGGGCACCGCTGAGGAACTCGGCTATGCCACGGTGTTCCACAAGGTTGCGATCCAACCTGGCAAGCCGGTGTTTTTGGCCCAGCGTGAGCAGCGCTGCCTCATTGGTTTGCCGGGCAACCCGGTGAGCGTGCTGGCTACCGCGCATCTGTTCTTGCTGCCCCTGTTGGGCCGCTATCTCGGTGGCTGGCGGCCGCAGTGGTTGCAGTTGCCCGTGGCGCAGGCCCTCACGCATCTCAAGCCACGCGAGTTGTTTCAGCCGGCGATACTGACGCCCAAGGGTCTTGAGCCCGTGGCGTGGAATGGTTCTGGTGACTTGCTCGCGGCGGCCAGCGCCGATGGCTTGATGCGCTTGGTGCCGAATGTGGCCAAGCGCGCCGGTGAGCGCATTCGCTTCCTGCCCTTTGGAGGTCGTTTTGGTACCCGTTCACGGATGCCGGAGCGTGGCGCATGAACGTCGTCATTTTGGCCGGCGGTGCCTCGAGCCGCATGGGGCGCGATAAGGCCGACCTGCCCTGGCAGGGCACCACCGTGTTGGGGCACCTCATCGCATTGGTGCGCAGTGCCGACTGTCGCCCGCTGGTAGTGGGTCGCAGCGACGCGCCGGGTGCCGATGCGATTGCCGATAGCGAGGCCGACCAAGGGCCCCTGGGCGGACTGGTCACGGCGCTTGATCACCTGCGTATGGATTGTTTGTTGCTGGCCTGCGATCTTCCTTTGCTCGACTTGCCGGCCTTGCAGTGGTTGATTGATCATCGTGATCGCGCGGCCTTGCATGGTTTGGCGGTTGAATGTGGTGGCCAACTTGAGCCTTGCTTTGGGCTGTATCGCCCGGCCGTGGTGGAGTTGGCCCGCGAGCGACTCGCGAGCGGCAAGCGCAGTTTGCATGGCTTGATCGAGGCGGGGCGTTTTACCACCGAAGACCTCCCCTTCGAGCACCATGCTGCCTTGCGCAATGTCAACACACCGGCCGAATGGGCGGCCTTGGGGGGCGCGTCATGAGCACAGCGAAGATTGGGATTGTGACAGTATCAGACCGCGCTTCGCGTGGCGAATACGAAGATCGTGGCGGTCCAGCAATCCAGGCGACGCTGGATGACTACCTGACCTCACCGTGGGAACCAGTGGCGCGGGTGATCCCCGATGAGCGCGCCGAAATCGAGGCGACCTTGTGTGCTTTGGTCGACGACGTGGGATGCTGTTTGGTGGTGACCACCGGCGGTACGGGGCCGTCGGCGCGTGATGTGACTCCCGAGGCAACCGAGGCCGTGTGCGATCGCATGATGCCCGGCTTTGGCGAGTTGATGCGCGCGATCAGCTTGCAGGTGGTGCCCACTGCCATCCTTTCACGCCAGACCGCTGGCCTGCGCGGGAGCAGTCTGCTGATTAATCTTCCCGGTAAGCCGTCGGCGATTCGTGAATGTCTTGATGCCGTGTTTCCAGCGGTGCCATACTGCATTGACCTGATGAACGGTCCGCGTTTGGAAACCGACCCGGCGGTGTTGCAGGCCTTCCGTCCTAAGGGCAAATAGCTGGCGCGGTGCTACCGATCGCCTTTGCTAGCAATATGGATCCAGCGCAGCGATATCTGATACGAGTTGACCCCGTATTGGCGCCCATCATCAAACGGGTGGGGGCTCTGAAGCCGCTGCGTAAGCGGGGCTCGCTGTTTGAGCATTTAGTGCGCGTGATGACCGCGCAGCAAGTGTCGGTGGCGGCTGCTGATAGTATTTTCGCGCGGGTGCAGGCTGCTTGTGGTGGCCGTGTTAGCCCGGCCAGCGCCAGTGCAGCCGGCATTGAAGCCTTGCGTGCGGCCGGGTGCAGCGGCGCCAAGGCGCGCGCAGTGCATGAACTCGGTGAGCGTCTAGCGACGGGTGCTTTGAGGCTCGGCGGCCTGGCTCGTTTGGATGATGCCACGGTGTATCAGCGCTTGCTGTCGATACGGGGCCTTGGGCCGTGGTCGGTGGAGATGGTGCTGATGTTTCGCCTTGGCCGGGCCGACGTATTTTCGCCCGGTGACGTTGGGCTGCGGCGTGCTATCGAGCGCTTGAATGGCATCGGGCAGGGCCTGTCTGAACGCGACTGGAAGGCGGTTTCGCTGCAGCTTGCCGAGCGCTGGCGGCCCCATCGCTCGTCCGCGTGCCGCTATCTGTGGGCGGCCACGGATGGCGACATCGTTTACTGACGACGTTCCGTAAGATATTGCTATGAGATGACTTGAGATTTCATCTCAACGCGATGGCGTTTTCTGGGGTATGTTATTAAAACGTTTTAACCCCAGTCGGAGTTGTGGTGTCTGAGCGCAAAGTGACCTTGAAGGATATTGGCCAGCAGGCGGGCGTCTCGGTCGGCACGGTATCACGTGTCCTCAATGGCAACCCCAAGGGCTTGCCGGTCGCCGAGAAAACCGCGGCCGCGGTGTTGGCTGCGGCCGAGCGCCTGGGCTACCGGGTAGACCTGGGCGCGCGCGCGATGCGCACCGGCCGCTATGAAAACGTGGTGCTGCTGACAGACCCGAGTCGCTACCGCACCGATCTGTCTCAACCCTTGCTCGACGCAATCCACGACCGTTTGGCCGAGCGGTCCTACAGTCTGATCTATGCGCGCTTGGCGCAGGGCGAGGTGCCCAAAGTGTTGCGGCAGTCGATGAGCGATGGCCTGATCGTCAACTATCATGACGTGTTGTCGCCAGTGTTGATGGAAGCGCTGGCCGCAAGTGGCCTACCCTGTGTGTGGCTGAACCGCGCGGCAGCCCATGACGCGGTGCTGCCAGATGACCCCGGCGCTGCGGCTGGTTTGGTGGCCCATTTCCGCGCGCTGGGGTGCCAGCGCATCGTGTACATTGATGGCTCTTTGGGTGGCCCACAGCCGGTGCTGCCGTATCGCCAAGCGCGTTTGGACGGGTATCGCACGGCGATGGCCGCTGCCGCTGGCACTGCCGAGGTGTATAGCAATTTCGACCTCGTGGCCAGTGACGCCACGATCGACGCCTGCATTGTGGCTGAACCGAGCGTGCCGGCGCTGGTGGCTTTGAGCGCTGCGGTGCAGCGTCGCCAGGCGCCTATTCCGCGTCTCGGCGGTATCGGCGCGCGTGGTATCGGCGATCTGCCGATGGCGACCATGGATCATCCGTGGCCTGACATGGCCCGTGCTGCCTGTGACCTCTTGTTTGAAAAAATCCTTCATGGTGCAACGAACACGGCGTCGCGCCTGTTGCCCTATTCCTTGTCGACCCCTTGGAGCCTGTAAATGCGCACCTTCATCCTTGTGACCCTGTTGAGTGTTCTCATGCATGCCGAAGACATCCGGTTTCCAGACGATGCCGGCGTCATTGATGTGACCCAGGCCCCGTATGGCGCGGTGGGTGACGGCGTCAGCGACTGCACCGCCGCCATTCAAAAGGCCTTGGCTGACAATGTGTCGGGCAACCGGATTATTTATTTCCCGAACGGGATCTATCTGGTTTCTGATACGCTGCGCTGGGGATCACGCAAAGACGGCAAAGGGAAAACCGAGTCGGGCAGCGCCTGGAAGCGCACGATTTTCCAGGGGCAGAGTCGTGACGGAGTGGTGCTCAAGTTGGCTGATGGCACGGCTGGTTTTGGCGACGCTGCGGCGCCGAAGTCGGTTATTTGGACCGGCCTCAAGCCAGCCCAACGCTTCCGTAATAGCGTGCGCAACCTGAGCGTAGACGTTGGCAATAACCCCGGTGCGATTGCGATTCAGTATAATACCTCGAATCAAGGCACGCTGCATCACGTCACGGTTCGCGGCCAAGGCGCCATTGGTCTTGATTTGAGTTATACCAATGAAATTGGCCCTTTGCTGGCGCTTGATTGTGTGGTCGAAGGCTTTGCCACCGGGGTCAAGATAGGTGGGACGGTCAACAGTATGACCTTTGACGGCCTCGAACTGCGTGGGCAAAGCCGGGTGGGCATGGAGACCCAAAGCCAAGTGGTGACGATTCGTGGTCTGCGCAGCGTCAACAGCGTGCCGGCATTGATCAGTTACAGCGGCGTGGTGACTTTGCTTGAAGCCGACTGCAGTGGCGGCGCCGCTGACGCTGCGGCCGTCGTGAACGCCGGGGCGATGTTTGTGCGTGATATGGCGGTGGCGGGCTACGCGCATGCGATCCGCCATCAGCCCAAGGAAGGTGACGAGCAGTTGGTGGCTGGTCCGGTTACCGAGTGGACCGATACCGCGCCGTTCCAATTGTTTGATGGCAAGGCGGTCAGTTTGCGCCTGCCGATTGAAGACTGCCCGATCCTGCCCTACGGCCCCCTGGAAACCTGGGCCAATCCGCTGACGTTCGGCGCCATGGGTGATGGCAAAAACGATGATACCGCAGCGATCCAGCAGGCGATCGATAGTGGGGCGCGCACGGTGTATCTGCCGGCCGGCAAGAGTTTCTTGGTGTTGGGCGAGGTGGAGTTGCGCGGCGCGCTCGAGCGCGTGATTGGCTGCGAGAGTCGGATTAAGGGTGACGGCACCTTTGTGTTGGTTGACGGTGCGCCTGAAACGGTGGTGGTGGAGCGCATCGAATGCGAGGGCGGATTCGGATTGGTGCATCGCGCCAAGCGCAACCTGGCGGTGCGCAATATGATGATCGGTCGGATTATCGGGGAGGGCACGGGTAAGCTGTTTGTGGACGACGTTTCAAATCACAACCACGGCCAAATTAAGCATCTGCCGATGAGCATTCTGCGCCTGACGAATCCGCGGATTCGTTGCTGGGCGCGTCAGGTCAACCCCGAGCCGACCACTGGCCCGAAAATTCTGGTCCAGGGCGCCACCCTGTGGTTGCTCGGCTATAAAACCGAAAGCTCCAATACCACCTTGTTTGTTGATGGTGGTAAGGTGGAAGTGCTCGGCGCGCACGTTTACGCTCAGGGGCCGGTCAAGCAGTTGCCGTGCGTGGTCATTCGCGATGGCGGTCAGGTGAGTTTGGCGGGGTTCCGCCAATACAGTTTCAAAAACACGATGTTTGAAGACTTCATCGAGGAAACCCGCGGCAGTAAAACGCGCATGTTACCACGCGGGCAGGCCTCGGGCCACGGCCTGGTGAACTGGGTCAGTCTATTTGTTGCGGAGAGCCGTGATCAGGCCGGCCGTGCCGGTGAGGTTCGCGATCAGCCGAGTCAGATCTCCTGGCGCCTGCAGGGCAAGCCCTTGTCGGTAGACGCAACGACGGGCGCGGTGGCGGCCTCGGGGGTGCGTAAGGTGAGCCTTCCGGTGGCGGCCGATGCATCGATCCGCAAACAGGAGGCGCAGGCCAACAACGGTGGCGGCGCGCGCCTCGCGCTCAAAAGCACCGATTATAGCTGCAATAAGATCTACCTGCAGTTTGATCTGTCGCGGCGCGGCGACCGTGCTGTCACGGCGGCAGAGTTAGTGCTGCAGGTTGCCAATGACAAGCTCGATGCCGACGAAAACATCAACGTGTTTGTGCTCGGCAATGGGGCGAAACCCTGGGATGAGGCCAGCATTAACTGGGACAACGCCCCGGGTAACAACCTCGAGAGTAAGGGCGGGCCGTATGCCGTCGACAAGCACTGGCGCGGTGGTGTGATTCACAAGCAGGCCTACTTCGCCGGCACCATGACGGTGCGCACGCAAGACGCGGGCCGTGCGGTGCGCTTTGGCAGCGCGCGCCTGGCCCAGGTGGTGGATGAAGACTTCGACGGGCAGGTCACGGTGGTGCTCACTGGGCATGATTCGGCCAAGGATAATAACCTGGTCTTTATAAGTCGCGAAGGTGGCACCGCGCCGACCCTGGATCTCGCGCTCGAAAAGCGTTGAGATGTCGCCATTCGCGAAAGGGATGACACAAATTGTAAAACCACCTCGCTAATTGCGGTGCTTCGCACAAGTGCGCTGGCCTGCGATGACATGGTCTTGCATGACCGTCGAGACGGCCACCATCGGCGGTAAGATGGTGGCCGTCAGGTCGTCATTACGTCGAGAGAGCCAACCCCCGAGGTAGAAGGTATGTCTGCACCGCTCCCTGAGCTGCGCACCGGCCCTGCTTTGATTAAGGCGACTGCTCCGTATACGGAGGAATCGCCTTGGCTGAGTTGGGGACTGACCCTATCAAGTGCGCTTATTCTAACCGCCGCCTGGGCAGCCCTGGTATGGGCGAGCCTGAGTCAGGCCCTCAATGCCTGGGCCTTATCGGCCGCCGGCCTGTTAGTGGGCCTGCTGCTGGTGCGTATGTTTGTGATCTATCACGACTACGCCCATGGCGCGATTTTGCGTAAGTCGCGGATCGCCAGGGCGCTAATGGGCGCGTTCGGCGTGTTTGTTCTGGCGCCACCGAGTATTTGGCGCAGTTCGCATGACTATCATCACAAAAACAATTCGAAGCTGCGCGCGGCGCACATCGGCTCGTTTCCGGTGATGACGGTTGAGCGCTGGGCGCAAACCAGCCGCAGTGATCGGCTCAAGTATCGCTTCTTGCGCCATCCCCTGACCATCGCCCTGGCGTATCCGATTGGCTTCTTCTTCGGCATGTGTCTGGGCCCGTTCTTGCGAAACCCGCGCCGCCATTGGGATGGTGCAGCCGCTGTGCTGTTACACGTTGGCTTGGCGGCTCTGTGTTGGTTTGCTGGTGGCTGGGAGTTGTGGCTGTACGTGCATGTGTTGCCGCATGTGGTGGCTTGCGCGGTTGGGGGCTATCTGTTCTATGCCCAGCACAATTTCCCTGAGGTCGAATACTTCGACGCCGAAGGTTGGACCTATCACGCGGCGGCGCTCGACTCGTCGAGCTACATGAAGATGGGCCCAGTGATGAACTGGTTCACCGCCAACATCGGCTACCACCACATCCATCACCTGAATGCGCGGATTCCCTTCTACCGCCTGCCACAGGTGATGGCTGAGATCCCGGAACTGCAGAGACCGCGTACCACCTCCCTCAATCCGTTTGCGGTGTGGCGTTGCCTGCGCCTCGATCTGTGGGACCCGCGCAGCAAGCGGATGGTGCGCTTCTCGGGATAGCAGGCTGCTGAAGTATATCAGCCTGCTATCCTCAAGAAAACCTTGGGCGACCTGCAGTCGCCATTGTCCAAGGTTTTCTTGAGGCGACTCTTTACCCAGGGGGGCCTGTGCCCCCCTTCACCCCCGCAGGCTTATATCACCAGCCTGTTAGGCTTGCCTGCTGGGTTCAGTCGCTCTGGGCGCGCTTGCGAAGCGCGTCGGCGAGATCGCTGACGTCGAGCGTCGCGGTGCGGCCGCGTTGCGGAATTGGTCCATCGCGGTCTTCGAGCTGCCCGTAGGTGGTTTGAATCGCGAGTACGAAAAAGTCGGTCACGGTCATGCCGTAGTGCGTGGCGGCGTCTTTGGCCTGGTCGAGCAGTTCAGGCGGTAGGCGCACCGTGTAGGCAACGCGGGCATCGTGTTGACGGGGGCGACCGGCCATGGGGGCTCCTGGCTCAAAGACAAGCTACGGGGGTGAGGGGACGCAGGCGCCCTGGGTAAAGGGCACTATTGCCACGCGATTAATCGTGGCAATCAGTGATTGACAGAAATACAGCAATACGGTATTGTTCGACCATGAACCCAAGCCCACGAAAGGGAGTGAACATGGAGATCGACATCCGGTGCCAGCAGGCCACTGACCGCAAAGATACTGTGGAGATGGTCGAGACCCGCCTGCAACGGGTCTTGGGTCGCTTCAACGACCGCATTCGTCGAGTCATGGCCACGGTCAGCGAAGAGGCTCAGCGCCATGGTCGGCCGCGGGCCTACTGCGCCATCGACGTGCAGTTGAATGACGGTGGCAGCGTGCAGGTGCGCAAGGCGGATACGCGGCTGATACCCGCTGTCTCCCAGGCGATGAATCGCTTGGGACGCGTGGTCAGCGACGACCGCCGCTTGGGGGCCCGTGGCTTCCGTGCCGGTGCCGAAGGCTGAGCGAGGCGTGCGGCCCCCGCCGAGGTGGGGGCCGCGTGCGTCAGGCAAAGGAGGACTATGAGTGCCACGAGGCCTGCCAAGATGGTTGCCCGGTGACTAGCGCCCGGTGACTGGCGCCCTGTGGTTGGTGGCCTACGGCGCGCCCTGGCTGGCAATGGCCGTGGTGGCGCTGACGGGTGCCCTCGGGGATTTGGTAAGCCCGTTACGACTTATGGTGGCCGCGTGCATGGCCGTGAGTCTGGGCGCCCTTGCGGCGGCGTGCTTGCGCAGTTTTCGTTAGTCACGACAGGTGGCCGCAGGTGTACAGGCATCTGCGGCCACCTGTTTTATTCGCGCGGCGGCGGGGCAGTTGGTGTCCAGCCGAGGTCGCGTTCGATTGCCGAGCAGTCAACCAGACCGGTGGCGCCCTCGAGGGGGCGTTTGTGCGGCACCCCATTGAACCACGTGGCCAAGATCTCGGGCACGGGCATATCGAGCGACACGTGTGGGCAGGCCGGCAAGTAGCTATGGAAGCCAGGCAGGCCGCGTTCGGCCGCAAGCACGGCGGCGCTTGCGGCGCTCTCCCCTTGGATCCAGGAGAAGGCTTCGTCGAGCATGGTCCAGCGCGGGTCGAGCCAGCCGCGCCGGGGCCAGCCAGAACCAGCAATCAGCGGGAAGCGCAAGGCGACGCAGTGGGCCTCTGGGTCTTGGCGTGAGATGGTTTTGAGGAGTTCTTCGCCGGCCACCTTGCTGGCTGCATAGGCGTTGCCGGGTATCATCGGCAGATCGCCATCGAGCGGCAGGTAGGGCAGTGCGCTCGGCTTGCCGTCGTCTTCCTGATAGCGCCGTGCGCCGCCGCTGACTTGGATCGAGCTGGCGAACACAATGCGACTGATCCCGAGTTCAAGCGCGGCCTGGAAGGCGTTGATGTTCATCGCGCAGTTTTCGGTGTACACCGTTTGTGAGCCGTGCGCACCCAGACCGGGATGATTGCCGAGATGAATCAGCGCATCGCAGCCAGCGAGCAGGGCATAGATCGGCTCGCGGATGCGCAGGTCGGCTATGTTCACGCGGTAGCTGAGGTCGCTGTGTGTGGTAATGTCGGTGGCTACCAGTTCGTGGCCAGCTGCCAACACCGCTTCGCAGCTTGCACGGCCGAGCCTGCCGGCAGCGCCGGTGACGCAGATCTTCATGGCCAGATTCTCCCAGTGTGCCCTTGTAGCGAGGTGCGACGGGCGCGGCAAGATCGCGTGTTCAATTGCCACCCAGCACTGCCAGCGACGGCAGGTGGGCTTTCGTTTCGGTACTAGCAGGCTGTTGAAATAC